>JALHNV010000038.1 GCA_022843325.1 Pseudolabrys sp.
GTGAGTGGCTGCTTGGCGGCGTCACTTACAATTTGATGCATGAGGCGCCAGTGCCGATCCTGATGGCGCACTAGCCGGCAGATGGCGCGGCGGCTTTGCAAGTGAACCGGCGGCGCAGGTCCCGCCGCATTTCTCGGTCAAACGTCGCGGCTATCGAGCTCACTCCCGGCAGCAACTTGATGCTGCGCCTGTTGCCCGGCACAGGCAGCGCCAAAAATTTCGCATCGATCGACGCCCGCGGGCCAGCCGGATGGCCGGCCGATCGGCTGCCAAAGCCGCAGCCGACGTTCCCGCTGCCTGCTGTCACTGTGTCCGCGCGGCGATGACGGGTGCGCGATCGGGACCTGGCCTTGCGGCCAACCGCGCAGAGCAACATTGCCGGAATCTCGCTGCGCTGCGACGTCTTGCCGTCGCCACACCCGCGCAAACCCGGTTCTGATCGCACGGAATGACGCCGAGTTCGGCAGTTTGCCCTCTCAGAAGCCGGACTTTGCCCGGCAAATAGGCTTGACACATTAGCTTTGTGAGTTAGGCTTATGAAGCCTATAATCCTATCAACGGAGCGACGATGTCATCTCGGAAACGCAGGCCGGTTGTCGCGGAAGTTGGTTCGGCTCCTCCGCCGGCGCGGTCGGCGCCAGACAAGGTGAGCCCGATCGGGCGTAGCTCTGACGTGCCGCCGACGATCGGTCGCCCCGAAATGTTGATCGATGGTTCGGATCAGAAATTCCGGGGCCTGATCCACGGCCTGCTGACGTTTTTCGCTCTGCACAGGGCCATTCGTGACAGCTATGCCGCTCATGTCGGTCTGGGCGGCGTCCAGTACACCATTCTGCAAAGCATTCGGCATCTCGGGTCGGGCGCCGATGTCAATGTTCGCGACGTCGCCGAGCACCTGCGTCTGAGCGGGTCCTTCGTCACTGTCGAAACCAACAAGCTCGAGCAGCTCGGCTTCGTTCAGAAAGCGCAATCGGTCGACGATCGGCGGCGCGTTTCGCTCAAGGTGACGAAGAAGGGCGCTGCGATGCTGGACGATCTCGCGCCGATGCAGCGCACCGTCAACGATGTTCAGTTCGCCAACATAAGCCGGCAGGAATTTATTGCGCTGTCCAAGCTGGTTGACCAGTTGATCGGCAGCAGTCAGGCCGCGCTGACGCTCCTGTACTACCTCAAGGACAGCAAGCAGCAGCACAATCCGGCCTTCGCAGACGCCGCCGTGAACGAACTCGTCGAGGTCCCGCGACTGAAAAGCAAGCGGAAGACTCGCGCCAGCAAACGCGGCGGCTCGTAGCGAGCCTATCGGTTACTCGGCTCCATCAATCACCAGTGTGCAAACTGTAAAGGGGATGTTACGCATGTTTACCAGACGGAATCTGCTGCTTTCGACCGCCGCCGGAGCGGCCTCGCTGGGGCTTCCTGCCGTGGTCCGCGCCGAGGAAGTCGTTCTCAAGACCGTGAGTGCGTGGACGGAAGGCACCGCCTTTTCCCGCGCCTTCGAGCGCTTCGTCGCGCGGGTCAACGAGACCGGCAAGGGCGTGGTCCGGCTCAACTATCTCGGCGGCGGAAGCAAGGTCATGAGCCCATTCGACATGGGACAGGCGGTGCGCCGCGGCGTGTTTGACGTGTTGAACACAAACTCGGCCTACTATTCGAACCTCATTCCCGAGATGAACGCCATCAAGCTTGCGCGCGTGCCGATCGAGCAGGTGCGCAAGAACGGCGGGCACGAATACATCAACAAGATCATTGGCGAGAAGGTAAATGCGCACTGGCTCGGCAACGCCAAGGGCTATGTGCCGTTCCATGTCTATCTGTCCGGGAAGGCCCGCGAGGTATCCGGGCCGGATTTCGCAAACCTGAAGCTCCGGGTAACGCCGAACTACCGCCCGCTGTTTTCAGCGCTCGGCGCGACCCTCATGCAGACGCAGCCGTCGGAGATCTACACGGCGATGGATCGCGGTGTGGTGGACGGCTACGGCTGGCCGATCCAGGGCATCGACGAACTGGGTCTCGTGCCGGTGACCAAGGTGCGTATCGATCCCGGGTTCTTCGTCGCCCCGAACGAGACGCTGATCAATCTCGACACCTGGAAGAAACTTGGCGCGCCGCAACGTAAGGTGCTGGAGGATGCGGCGCTGTGGACGGAGTCATGGCTCGAGTCCTACGAGGCCGAAGAAACCGAGAAGGCCAAGAAGATGCAGCAGGATGCCGGCATCAAGGTGGTCACCTTCTCGGCGGCGGATTCAAAGAAGTACCTGGACACGGCCTATGACGCCGGCTGGAAGGAGCTGTTGCAGATTTCGCCGCAGCATGGCGCGCGACTGCGCGAGTTCCTGTCCTGACGACGGCATACATATGCTCTGGCGAGCACGTCGGCCAAGCCGACGTGCTCGCGCCTGAGGAAAAAATATGAGCGGATCAAAACGATTTGCGTCGGTGATGGACGTCATCACCGGATTTCTGTGCACCTTGTTTGGCCTCACCCTGGGCCTGATCATTCTGCTCCTTTGCGCCGACATCGTGTTGCGCAATGTCGGCATCACGTCGCTGCCGTGGGTCATCGAGCTGACTGAATACGCGCTTTACGGCGGGACGTTTCTGGCCGCGCCCTATGTGCTGCGCATCGGCGGTCACGTGCGAGTCGAAATTCTATTCGAGGTGCTGTCGCGAGAATCCGCGCGGCTCCTCGATAGGATCACGGATGTCTGCGGTCTCGGCGTGTCTTTGGTGATGACATATTACGGCACGGCGGTCGTGCTGGATTCGTACCGTTCCGGCATGATCCAGTTCAAGAGCATGATACTTCCGGAATGGCCGCTGCTTCTGCCCATTCCGGTGGGATGTGCGCTTCTCTGCATCGAGTTCGTGATGCGCCTGTCGGGCGTTCGCGCCGCGCCTGAGACCGAGCCGGCTCCCAAGCAGTTCAGCATCTGACGGTGGCATCGATGGAATGGTACACGACGCTGATTCTGATGATGGGCTTTATCTGCGGCCTGATGACGTTCGGGCTGCCGATCGCATTTGCGTTCTTTCTGACCAATACTCTTGGCGCGTACTATTTCATGGGCGGCGGGGTCGGTATCGAAACCGTCGTGCGCGGCTCGATGTCGTCGATCGCCAATTTTTCGCTGGCGCCTATCGTGCTGTTCTTGCTGATTGGCGAGATCTTGTTGCGCAGCGGTCTGGCATTCCGGTCGGTGGACGCAATCGATCAGGCCATTCGGCGTGTGCCGGGGCGGCTGTCGGTGGTCGCGGTGGTCGGCGGCACCGTGTTCTCGGCGCTTTCGGGCTCCACCATTGCGACGACGGCAATGCTCGGGCAGTCCCTGGTGCCGAACATGCTGCGACGCGGTTATCACCCGACGATGGCAACGGGGCCGGTGATGGCGATCGGCGGCGTCGACATGCTGATCCCACCGTCAAATCTCACGGTGGTGTTCGCCACGATCGTCAGCAGCGTCAGTGTTGTGAAGATCTCAGTTGCGGCGCTGCTCATTGCCGGCATCCTTCCGGGTCTGATCATGGCGGCCGGCTTCATCGCCTACATTGTCATTCGCTGCTGGCTTAATCCGAAGCTGGCGCCGGTGGCGACCGACGATCATCCGCCCGCCCGCGGCCGCTGGCTTCCCTTGCTCACCGATGTCGCGCCGCTGATCGCAATCTTCGTTGCCATGATGGGGAGCATGTTTGCCGGCTGGGCATCGCCGACGGATTCGGCGGCCATCGGCGCCATCGCCACCCTTCTGCTGGCGGCGGCTTTCCGGTGCTTGAGCGTTTCGATGATTCTTGAATCGCTGAAGGCGACCGCGGTGGTTACGACGATGCTTTTCTTCATCATCGCCGGCTCCACCACCTTTGCCCAGATCCTGGCGATCTCCGGTGCGACCGATGGCGCGCTGGCGGCGCTGACCAAGCTCGATCTCGGGCCGATGACCGCTGTGCTGGCCATGATTGGCGTCATCCTCATTCTCGGCTGCTTCATGGAGCAGATCGCGATGATGCTGTTGACGTTGCCGTTCTTCGTCCCGCTCGCGAACGCGCTCAATATCGACATGCTCTGGCTCGGCCTGATCCTGCTCATTTCCTTGCAGGTGGGGCTGATGACGCCGCCTTTCGGCATGCTGCTGTTCGTGATGCGCGGCGTGGCCCCCCGAGAGATCACGACCCGGCAGATATGGGCCTCGATTGTGCCCTTTGTGCTGATCGTGTTCGCGGTGCTTGCCCTCATCCTGATGGTGCCCTGGGTCGCCACCGGCATTAGCGCGCGCATGTGACTCCGGCCGTGCGTCCGCACGCGCGGAATTGCATTTGAAAAATAGCTATGTTACAAAGCCAATAGAAAGACGAAGGGTAGACAATGACAAAGATTACGCGCGGCAATCCGCCCAACCTGGCGAACGTTCGTTCGAGCATCTATCATCACTTCATTCGCATCGATAATCCGAAGTCGCTCATTTTCCTGTCGGGGCAGCTGTCGCGCGATTCCAACGGCAAGCTGGTCGGCCCCGGCGATATGGCCGAGCAGACGCGGCAGGCGATCCGCAACATGAAGACCGTGATGGAGGCCGCCGGCGGCACGCTCGAGGATATCGTGTCAATTGTCGTCTACACGACCGACATCCGGCAGTTCAAAGAAATCGTCGCCGCGCGCGTCGAGTTTTTCAAGGACAAGCTTCCGACCAGCACCATCGTCGAAGTCAACCATTTGGCGGACCCGGGACTCCTGATCGAGTTCCAGGCGACGGCTGTGCTGTCGGAGTAGCAGAGGGCGCTTCTCCCTTTCGCGCCGGCGTAATCAACCGCGGTGGATGGCATGAAAACGGCAATCATCAATATCGGAACGATCGTTTCAGGCGATTGGCGCGCGCCCTTCGTGCCCGGCGATGCCATCCTGATGAGCGGCGGCCTCCTGGAGAAGGTGGGCTCGGTCGACAAGGCCGACCTCGAGGCCTGCGATCTCGTGATCGATGCCAAGGGTGTCACGGCGGTGCCGGGATTCATCGATTCACACGTGCATATCGCATTTGGCGATTATTCCCCGCGGCTCACGGCGGTCGGGTTTCTCAAGGACTACATGTTCGGCGGAACCACCACAGCCATCTCGGCCTGTGAGGTGCATGTGCCGGGACGTCCGAGCGATGTCGAGGGCGTCAAGGCGTTGGCCGTCGCCGCGAAGAAGTGCTGGGACAACGAACGTCCCGGCGGAATGCGCGTGCATGCAGGCAACGTCATCCTTGAGCCCGGACTCACCGACGCGGATTTCCAAGAGCTTGCCGCCAAGGGGATCTGGCTCGCCAAGGCGGGCTTCGGCAGCGTGACGTCGCCGTTCGACTACGTGCCGCTGATCGCGGCGGCCAAGCGGGCCGGCATGATCACCAACGTACACACCGGCGGCGCATCGTTGTCTCTGGCAAATTCGATCTACGGCAAGCACCTTGTCGCGATGCAGGCGGATGTGGCGTTTCACGTCAATGGCGGGCCGATCGCAATGCCCGATGAGGACTTCGAGCTCGTCCTGAAAGAAACGAAATCAGCGCTTCAAATCGTGCAGGCCGGCAATATCCGCACCGCGCTGAAGACGCTCAATATGGTCGTGACGAACGACTGCTTTGACCGGTTTCTCATCGGCACCGATACGCCGACCGGAATCGGTGTAATGCCCGAAGGCATGATCAAGTCGATTACCGAGATGTCCTGTCTGTCGGACCACCCGGCGGAATGGATGATCGCGGCGGCGACGGGCAACGTGGCCGAGGTGTATCGGCTCAACTCGGGCTTCTTGCGGCCCGGTCGCGATGCCGACCTTCTTTTGATCGATGCCGCGTTTGGTGCGCCGAACAAGACCGCGCTGGCAAGTATCAAGGCCGGGGATGTCACAGCGGGCGTTGCCTGCTTCACCGCCGGAATTCCGCGCTACATCGGGCGGAGCCGGTGCACGCCGCCGCCGATGCGTATTCCCGAGGTCGTCAAGAATCTGCGACCCCAGACCTTTGATCCGCCCGCGCTCCTGAACTAGCCGCGCGAAGTCATCAACGAGCACTACCGTAAAGAGGCCGACATGCGAACGGGATCCGAATATCTTGATATGCTCCGCACCAGCCCGCGCGAGCTTTACATCGGCGGGGAGCGGGTGACGGACGTCACGACGCATCCGGCGTTTGCCAATGTGTCCCGTACGGTCGCCAAGCTCTACGACGTCGCGGCGGATCCGGCGAACCAGGACGAACTGACGTTCGAGGACCCGAAGACGGGGCGCCGCTATAACAACATGTGGCTGCGGCCGCGCAACCGGGCGGACCTCGATGCGCGCAACCGTCTCCACACCGCCTGGGCGCAGGTGTCATGGGGCCTCTTCGGGCGGTCGCCCGACCACGTCGCCGGTTGGATTTCCGGCATGGCCTGTAATCCGGAAAGCTTCGACAAGTACCAAGAGGGGCGCGCGGAGGCGCTGCTGAAGTACTATGAATACGCGCGCGAGCGCGACCTCTTCGTTGCCTACGCCATTGTGCCGCCCGCGGGCGTCAAGAGCGTCGACGCGGTGGTTCCGAAAGCGCAGGTGTCGGCCCCGAGCGCGAAGTGGGGTACCGCGGCGGGTTTGCAGGTCGTGGGCGAGCGCGAGGACGGCATCATTGTCAACGGCTTTAAGATCCTCGCCACCGGCGCGGCCTTGGCCGACGAGATCCTGTTCGGCAACTTCCAGTCGCTCGCCGAAGGCCAGGAAAAATTTGCGGCAACGTTTGCGATCCCGGTCAGCGCTCCCGGCCTGAAGATGTGGTCGCGGCGGCCGTTTGCGGAGGCCGCTTCCAGCGAACTGGACGATCCGCTGGCCTTCCGCTTCGACGAGAGCGACGTGGTCGTCTATTGCGACAACGTCCTCGTGCCATGGGACCGCGTGCTCACCTACAACCGCGTCGACATGGCGCGCGCCGCCTTCAGCGACACGCCAGCCCATACGCTCGGCAACGTCCAGGCCCATATCCGTCTGCTGTCCAAGATGCGGTTGATCCTCGGCGTTATCAAGAAGGTCGCTGAAGTCAACGCCATCATCGCCCTGCAGCCGGTGCGGGATACGCTGTCGCACCTGGCGACCCAGGTGGCGATGTTGGAAGGCCTGATCGAGGCCGAGAATGCGCGGCCGGAATCGTGGCCGAATGGTTACGTCGCGCAGGACCGCCAGGCCATGTATGCGACCATGGCGTGGACGACGACCAACTATTATCAGTTCATCAATTCCGTTCGCGAGCTGCTCGGAAGCCACCCGTTCCAGCAGCCTGCCGACGTCAGCGTCTTCGATAACCCGGTGACGGCCGACCTGTATTCCCGTTTCGTGATGGCCGAGCCGGAGCAGGCTGTCGACCGCTACAAGCTCATGCGTCTCACCTGGGATCTGGTCGGCAGCGAATTCGCCAGCCGCCATGCGCAGTACGAGATGTTTTATAACGGCGCCCAGCACGTCAACCGGACCCGGGTCTGGCACTTCTTCCGGTGGGACGTGGTGGACCGCGAGGCCGAACGCGCTCTCAACAGCCTCGGCGGTTTCCGTGAACTCGTCACCGATCGCCAGGCGCGGTCGCCGCACAATTCAGCGGTCGCAGCCGAATAACTTGCTTCCAGAAATGCGGAGTGTGCCGTGAAATTTGCCACCTTTATCGATCCCGCGACCATCGCGGGACCGCGCTTCGGCATTGTCCGCGAGTCGGGCATGGTCGATGCGCAGCACGCCGCGCAGCGCCTGGGCATGGCGCTGCCGGCCAACAGCGTTAAGGCTGCACTGTGTACCGGGCGGCGGACGCTCGATGCGCTCGAAGAACTGGCGCAGGCGGCCGAGTCGCGGGGGCTGGTACAGCCGGTCGAGACGTTGCGGTACCTGCCGCCCATCCCCGACCCGTCGAAGTTTCTGTGCGTCGGCAAGAATTCCCGCGAGCACCGGCAGGAGCTGATCGCCAATGGCATGATGCCGGAAATGCCGCAGGAGCCGACCGGCTTCATCAAGCTGATTGACACCATGGTCGGCCAGGATGCGGAAGTGGCGCGGCCGGAGGGCATTACGACGTTCGATTATGAGCCGGAACTGGCGTTTGTTATCGGGCGCGATGCGCATCAGGTCCCGAAAGGGAAAGCGCTGGATTATGTGGCCGGATTTACTCTGTTCAACGATCTGACGGCGCGCGAGATCCAGAAGCGTGAGGTCATTTCCGGCACGAAGTTCTGGACCGCGAAGAATATGCCCGGCTTTGCGCCGATCGGGCCGTTCGTCATCACCCTGGACGAGGTCCGCGATCCATTCGATTTGTGGGTCACGTGCACCGTTAACGGCGGGATGCGTATGCGGGAAAACACCAGCCAGTACATCTTCAGGATCGACGACGTCATCGAGCATTTCTCGCGCTACGTGGCCTTCCAGGCGGGTGACTTGATTGCCATGGGGGCGCCGAAAGGCGTTGCCATGGGGCAACCGAATGCCGCCGAGCTTTACCTGCGGCCCGGCGACCAGATGGAAATCGCCTTCGAGGGGCTGATGTCGTTGCGCACGAAGATCGTCGCGCCCGCGCCCGCGCGATCCTGATGGCGTTTGTGACGGCTTCGGCATCAGCCGCGGTTGCGCGGTCCGGGAGGTCGTGGTGACAGCGCAAGGGGCCGACCTCCGGCAGCGCTTCCTGGACGGGATGAGCCACGCCGCCTGCACGGTGAGCGTGGTGACGACCGATGGGCTGGCAGGGCGGGCCGGGGTCACGGTGTCCGCGATGTCGTCGGTTTCGGCGGATTCATCGCCGCCGACGCTGCTGGTGTGTGTGCACCACCTTAGCGCAGCGGCGGAAGCGATTCTGGCCAACGGCGTGTTCTGCGTGAACGTGTTGCGCGACGATCAGTCGTTCATTTCCGACAGCTTTGCCGGCCGCTCCAAAGGCAGCGGCGACAAGTTCTCCTGCACCGACTGGACGACCGAGGTCACCGGCGCGCCGCGGGTCATCGATCCGCTTGTCGCTTTCGACTGCCGGTTGATGAGCAGCCAGAAGGTCGGCACCCACTACGTGTTCATTGGCTCGGTCGAGCACGCCTTTGTCGCCGGCGAGGGCTCGGCTCTGGTCTACGCCAAGCGGGCCTATGGAACGACGACGCGTGTCGACACGTTTCCGCTGGCGCCGCGCGATGAGGCGGAAACCCTTCGTATCGGCTCGTTCCATACCTTCGGCCCCTATGTGGTCCCGGCGGTGCTGGATGGATTGGTGCGGGCCGGCCGCGCCGTTGACCTGCGCCTGCTGGAAGGGGATCAGCGTCGCATCACCGAAGGGTTGCGGTCGGGTGAAATCGATGTCGCGTTGTTGTTCGACCTGGACCTGCGGGACGATGTCGACGTGGAGCGGATCGGTGCGATGCACCCGTATGTTCTGCTGCCCGAGGGGCATCCGCTCAGCGGGCTGCCGGCGATTTCCCTGGCCCAGTTGAGTGCCGAGCCCTTGGTCCTGCTGGATGCGCCGCCCGGCGACCGTTACTTCCTTTCGCTGTTCGAAGCGCAAGGGGTGAGCCCTCGCATTGGCTATCGCACGCGCTCGTTCGAAATGGCCCGCGGGCTGGTCGGCCACGGCCTCGGTTACAGTATTCTCGTGACAAAACCGGCCTCGGATATGACCTATGACGGCCATGCGTTGGTGACCCGGCCGCTCGATCGAGATGTTCCTGCCAGTTATGTGTCGCTCGCCTATCGCCGCAACAGCGCGAGAAGCGGCGTGGCAGAGGCATTCGCAAACGAATGCCGCAGGTTCTTCGGGCAGACGAAAGCACCGAACAGGCAAGAACCGAACGGTCAAGAACCGAACATCCAGTCCCGGTAAGCGGGCCGGCCAAGTCTTTCGACCGCTGCGGTCTGGCTCGCTTTAGCGAGAACGACACCTCATTGCTCACGGCCGCTTGCAGCCGCCGGTCGAGTTCGACAGGCTGCGCGGCAAGATCAGGCAGTTGCTGAAAGGCTGCGGTTGAGCGCTTTTCTCAGAACGATTTGAAGCGCAGGCGCGGAGCCAGAACGACGAAAGGTGCGTTCCGGCTTTAAGGTCTATCCCGCCGCAAAGCGGGCGGGGCGCTGGTGGGGCGGCGATCGCCGTTCCGGCCTGGGCCGCACCGGCAATGGATGTCAGCAAGAACAGCGCCGACTTCATATCCTGTTATCGCGCACCGCCCCCACCAAGCCGATGTACCATGTCAATCAGCCGCTTCGGCGTTCCTTGTCCGAACCCGGCCTCCGGCGTACGGTCTGCGGGACAGCCGCAAGGACCTCGCCTTGGAATTCCGACAGATACGCTATGCCCTCGCCGTCGCGAAACAGCGCAGCTTCACCAAAGCTGCCGAGCGCTTGAGTATTTCGCAATCGGCGGTGAGCGAGCAGGTCAAGCTGCTGGAAGAGGAGGCCGGTTTTCCGCTTTTTCGCCGTACCCCGCGCGGTATCGACGTGACCGAGCGAGGCCGCACGTTTCTCTATGAAGCCGAGCGCATCGTCGGCGGCGTGCTCAGCTTGTCCGATACCGCGCGGCGGTTGCGCGGAGTCCATGTCGATACGCTGACCATCGGCATGGGCTCCGGCATGGCGCAGATTTTCATGCCGCGGCTGTTCAAGGACGTGCAGCGAACGCTGCCGGGCGTGCGTCTCGAAATCCTCACCGCGCCGACCAAGAACATCTTCAACGACCTGCACGAAGAACGCATTGATGCCGGCATCGCGCTGGAGTCCGAGGCCGAGCGCGTGCCGGCCGGCCTCGTGTTCGACCGGCTGACCGTTGTCGAGATGGTCCTGGTTGCGCATCCGAAACATCCGCTGACGAAAATGAAACAGCCGATCGAAGTGGGGCGTCTCGTCACCGAGCCGATCGTGATGAACGAACTGACGGTCGGTTATGGCCAGGTAGTGATGTCGCTGTTCACCGATATCGGCACGCGTCCCGACATTCTCTCGATTGCCGACAACATCGATACGCTGAAAGTGATCGTGCAATCCGGCAAAGGCATCGCGATCGTGCCGCGCCCCTGCGCCGACAACGAGGTCGCGCTGGGTGTGCTCAAGACCATGACGATCGCGCCGGCGCGAAGTGTCGCACTGTCGCTGTTTCGGCGCCGGGAGCCGCTGTCGCGCCGGAAGGAAGGCTTCCTGACGGCATTGCGAGACGTTTTAAGGGACTAGAAGACCGCTATCGGAAAATCCGATGACGGCATCTGCAAACGGTATTGGATTCCGGGCCGGGCTGCTGCCGATAATCCCGGTATGGCTGAAAGCACGCCCCGCTTCCGCATTGGCATCGATACCGGCGGCACCTTCACCGATATCGTTTCGGTCGATGCCGAGACCGGCGCCATGCGGGTGACCAAGGTCTCCAGCAC
Organism: Pseudolabrys sp.; assembly: GCA_022843325.1. Lineage (GTDB taxonomy): Bacteria > Pseudomonadota > Alphaproteobacteria > Rhizobiales > Xanthobacteraceae > Pseudolabrys. The sequence goes on from JALHNV010000038.1 coordinate 11,368, forward strand.
ACCCGACAATCCCGCCATCGGTCTGGTGCGCGGCGTCAACGCCATTCTCGCCGCCGCCGAAGCCGGCCCCGCCGATGTGCTCGGTCTGGCTCATGGCACAACGGTCGCCACCAACGCGCTGCTGCAAGGCGACATCCGTTCGCTCGGCCTGATCGTCACCGACGGCTTCCGCCATATCCTCGAGATCGCCCGCCAGTCGGTGCCGGAAGGCTATGGCAATTCCTATTTCTGGGTGAAACCGGACCGTCTGGTGCCGCTGCAATACGTGCGCGAAGCCGGCGGCCGCATGAATTTCAAGGGCGAAGAATTGCGCCCGCTCGACGAGGCCAGCGTTCGCGACGCCGCCCGCTTCTACAAGCGGCAGAAGGTCGAGGCGATCGGCATCTGCCTGATGCATTCCTACGCCAATGATGCGCACGAGCGCCGTGTCGCCGAAATCGTCGCCGAGGAATATCCCGGCGCGGTGCTGTCGCTGTCCTGCGCGGTGCTGCCGGAATACCGGGAATACGAGCGCGCGGTGACGACGCTGGTCGATGCCTTCGTCAAACCGTATCTCGATCGCTATCTCAAGCGCGTGCACGATGAACTCGGGCCGCTGCGCGAAAAGCCGTTTTTGGTGATGCAGTCGAGCGGCGGCGTCGCCAGTGCCGAGCAGATTCTGCGCAAACCCATCACGACCGCGCTTTCCGGACCGGCCGCCGGTGCGCTGGGCAGCGCGGTGATCGCGGAAGTTGCCGGTTTCCCCGACCTGGTGACGCTCGATGCCGGCGGCACGTCGACCGATTTCTGCATGATCGAAGGCGCCAAGCCCCACCTCACCAATGGCGGTTCGGTCGGGCAGTTTCCGGTCCGCATCCCGATGATCGACATCGCCACCATCGGCATTGGCGGTGGGTCGCTGGCCTGGATCAGCCGCGAAGGCCATCTCAAGGTCGGTCCGCGCAGCGCCGGCGCCGTGCCCGGACCGATGTGCTATCCGAACGGCGGCGACGAGCCGGCCATCACCGACGCCAATCTGGTGCTCGGCCGTATTCCACCGGCGCTGATCGGCGGCGGCATCGCGCTCAATGTCGAACGCTCGCGCGCCGGCATTGCGTCGCTGGCCGAGCGGCTGCCCGGCAATCTCACACCGGAGGCCCTCGCTCACGGCATCATCGAGATCGCCAACTGGGCCCAGGCCAACGCCATCCGCCAGATGACCATCCAGCGCGGCATCGACCCGCGCGGCTTCGCGCTGCTGTCGTTCGGCGGCGCCGGACCGGCGCAATCGGCGGCGGTCATGGAATTGCTCGGCATGAAGGCCTGCATCGTGCCGCCCAATCCCGGCAATCTGTCGGCATTCGGGTTGCTGGCGGTCGACTGGCGCACCGATCACATCGTGACCAAGGTGATGCACGAGGACAACGTCGAGCTTTCCGCCATCGCCGCCAATTACGCGGCGCTGGAGGGCGAGGCGGCGGCATCGCTCAAGCGCGACGGCATCGAGGCCTCGCGCATCCGGGTCGTGCGCGAAGCCGATATCCGCTATGCCGGACAGTCGATGGAAGTACGCGTCCCGGCGCCGGGCGGAACAGTCGATGCGGTCTTCCTCGAGAATCTGATCCAGGCCTTCAACGCCGCGCATCTGCGCACGTTCGGTTACAATTATGCCGGCCAGCAGAAGATCGAGCTGGTCAATCTCTGCGTTTCCGGTTTTGGCGTGATTGAACGGCCGAAGATGCCGAAGCTCGAAACCCAGGCCGCCAAGCCGGGGCCCAAGGGCACGCGGCCGGTTTATTTCGGCACCGGTTTCCGGGATACGCCAATCTATGACCGCGCCAGCATGCCGGCGGGCTTCCGCCTTGCCGGCCCGGCGGTCGTCGAGGAGTTCGGCTCAACCACGGTGATTTTCCCCGGCCAGCAACTGGAAGTCGATCCGCACGGCATTCTCATTATTCGCAGCGCCTCGGGAGCGGCAGCATGAACGTTCGCCCCGCACCCGAAAACACCAAGCCCTGGCCGACTGCGCCGAAAAGCGGTTCGGCCCCGGTCGATCCGATCGTGCTTCAGATCGTCGAAGGCACGCTCAATTCCATCGAAGCCGAGATCGAATTCGCGATCGAGCGCACCGCGCGCTCGCCGATGATCCGCGAGGCCCACGACTACCGCGTCGGTCTGTTCGACAAATATTGCCGCAAACTCACCGGCCGCTCTTATTCCGCCATGCCGAATGCGGTGGTGCGCGATTTCCCGCCGCACGCCATGAAGCCCGGCGACGTGTTCCTGATGAACGACACGTATCTCACCGAGGGTTCGATCGGCCATCTGCCCGATCTATGTTCAACGGTCCCGGTGTTCCACGACGGCGAGGTGGTCGCCTATATCCAGGCCTTCGGCCATCACGATGACGTCGGCGGCCGGGTCCCCGGCTCGATGCCCGGAACGGCTGTCACCGTGTTCGAGGAAGGTCTCGCGATCCCGCCGGTGAAGCTTTACAGCGAAGGCGTCCGCAACGACGCGGTGATGACCATCCTGCGGCGCAATACACGCGTGCCGGAGATGCTGTCCGCCGACATCGACAGCGAAGTACAGGCTTGCGTCATGGGCGCGCGCCGCATGGCCTCGCTGTTCGAGCGGTTCGGCCGCGAGCAGGTCGAGGCCTGCTTCCAGGCGATTCTCGACAAGTGCCGCGATATCTACCGCAACGAGCTGCTCGCCAAGATCGCCGATGGCGAATACGCTTGGGAAGATTACGTCGAGCACGATGGCGTCACCGATCCCAAGCTGCACAAGCTGGCGCTGAAGATGACCAAGAATGGCGGGCGCATCACGCTCGACTTCAACGGCACCGACCCGCAATCCACCGGGCCGATCAACTGGCCGGCTGACTATGCCGACGGCGCCTTCCTGGTGAAATGGATCGCGCCGATTTTGCGTAATCTTGCCGACACGCCCGAGCGCGCCGCCGAAATCCACGTCAATGAAGGCGTCTGCGAGATCTTCGACATCGTGTTTCCGCCCAAGGGAACGCTGATCACGCCGGAATGGCCGGCGGCGACCAATGCCCGCTCCTTCGTGCTGCTGCGCTGCCTCGGACTGCTGGCCGGCGTGGTGGCCCAGGCGGTCGATGGCCGCATGCCGGCCGATCAGGAAACCATCCGCTACACCGGATTCTACGGCAACGACGAGAACGGCAAGCAATTTCTGTCGCGTGAAGTGTTGGGCGGCGGTTCCGGCGGGCGCTATTACGCCGACGGCAATGACGCCATCCATATCGTGCCGGATTCCCGCAACCAGCCCGCCGAATTCACCGAGACACGCTTTCCCTTGCTGGTCGAAAAGCTGGCGCTGCGCACCGACTCCGGCGGCGCCGGCAAACGCCGCGGTGGCCTCGGTTACGAGAAGCATTACCGCGCGCTGGTCGATTGCCGGACGATCGTCACCGCCGACCGGGTGCGGCTCGGCTGTTACGGCCTGCGCGGCGGCAAGGCCGGCGCGCCGTTCTGCGTCACCGTCGATCTGGAAGGCGAGGCGCGCGAGCTCGGCGGCCTTGTCGATGGCGAAGAGGTGCTCAAGGGCCAGATCGTGCGCATCGTCACCACCGGCGGCGGCGGCTGGGGCGACCCGCTGGAGCGCGAGGTCGAACTGGTGCTGAAAGATGTGATCGAAGGCCGCGTCTCGCGCGATAGTGCGCGCGACGATCACGGCGTGGCCCTGATCGAGAATGCCGACGGCTACGCGGTCGACGGCGCCGCGACGGCCAAGCTGCGCGCCGCGCTGCTGGCCAAACACACCGGGCCACTGCCGATGATCGATCGGGGCGAAGGTTTCGAGAAGATGCGGCGCGGGGAATTCAAGCCGCGGATGAAATAGGGAGTTAATTCGGATGGCGATCGAAGTTGCGAAGGTGGAACTGAAGACGGTCCAGGATGCCAGTGGCGTCGAGGACTGCATCAAGTCGGGCCAGTTTTCGGCCGATGAGATTATCGCCGTCGTCGGCAAGACCGAGGGCAACGGCGGCGTCAACGACTTCACCCGCATTCTGGCCGATCAGGCGTTCCGCAAGGTTCTGCTCAAGCACGGCAAGCGCAGCGAAGACGAGATCGGCAACATCCCGATGGTCTGGTCCGGCGGCTGCGACGGCGTGATCACGCCGCACGCCACGGTATTCGCGCGCAATGCCAAGACCGGCCCGGCCTCGCAGATGCGGCTTGCGATCGGCACCGCCCTGAGTGCCGAGTTGCTGCCGGAAGACATCGGCCGCCTGGCGATGGTCGAGAAGGTGGCGGCGGCCGTGAAGGCGGCCATGAAAGACGCCGGCATCGACGATCCGAAAGACGTCCATTACGTGCAGACCAAGACGCCGCTTTTGACCATCGATTCCGTGCTCGATGCCGAAAGCCGCGGCCAGCATGTCGCCTGCGAAGTGCACGAGTCGATGGGCGTGTCGAACGGCACCACGGCGCTGGGCATCGCGGTGGCGCTCGGCGAAATCAAGATGCCGAAGGCCGAGGAGATCTGCAAAAATCTCGACCTGTATTCCTCCGTGGCGTCATGCTCCTCCGGTGTCGAACTGACGCAGGCGCAGATCGTGCTGCTCGGCAACAAGGCCGGGGCCGGCGGCCGGTATCGCATCGGCCACGCCGTTATGCGCGACGCGCTCGATATCGACGGCATTTACGACTCCATCCGCAATGCCGGCATGAAACTACCCGACCGGCCGCGCGCCGAAGATCTCGGCGGCAAGGTCGTCAATTGCTTCATGAAATGCGAAGCCGACCGTACCGGCAAGCTGCGCGGCCGCCGCCAGATCATGCTCGACGATTCCGACGTGTCCTGGCACCGCCATATCAAAGCCGCCGTCGGCGGAGTGGCGGCGACTGCGATCGGCGATGCGGCGGTCTTTGTGTCGGTCGATGCCATGCATCAGGGTCCGCAGGGTGGCGGTCCCTGCATCGCGATCATCGACGCGGGTGAATGAATCGAAGGCACTGACGCGCACGACGTTTGCTTAAATTTGGCAGCAACAACGGAGACGCAGCAATGACAAAGTTCGGACCGGCGATACTGAAAATGGCGGCAGGCCTGGCCCTGGCTTCGGCCCTGGCCATGCCGGCGGCGGCGCAGGACAAGGTGAAGGTAGGCGTGTTCCCGGTGGCGTCGACGCTGCCTTACTTCGTCGCGATCGAGCGCGGCTTCTTCAAGGAAGTGAATATCGAAGTCGAGACCACGCGCCTGATCGGCGGACCGCCGAACGTCGCGGCAATGATCACGAACCAGATCGATGCGGCGGCGGTGCTGGTGACGATCGAAGGCATGAACGCCAACCTGAAGAAACCCGGCGTGGCGATGTATATTTCGCTCAACAGCCAGAACAAGACCTATCAGATGGAGCAGTTCGTGGTCCGCAAGGGCTTCGAAGCCAAATCGCTGAAGGATCTCAAGGGCGCCAAGATCATGTCGGCGCCGGGGCCGGCCAACGTCACGATGGCGAAAGCGGCGCTGGCGGCGGCGGGCCTCAAGGATGGCGACTACACCATCGACCAGCTTGACATGGGCCAGCACGTCAACGCCATGACCGCGGGCACTTTCGACGCCGGCTACACGCTGGAGCCGAACGCCTCGACCATGCGCAAGATGGGCATTGCGAGCACGCTGGAAGCCGGCGTCATCGCCCACTACGTCCTCGGCGATCCGGAGGCCGACGCCTATGTCGGCGGCTGCGCGCTCACGTCTGATTTCATCAAGAACAGGCCGGAGGTTGCCAAGCGCTTCACCGCTGCCTGGGCCAAGGCGGTCGATTTCATCACCAAGAACCCGAAGGAGGCGCGGCAGTATCTCCTGAAGAACACATTCACGCCGCCGGACGTGGTCGATACCGTGCCGATGATCAAGTACGTGATGGCGAAGGACCTGACCGCCAAAGACAAGGCCGCGTATCAGAAGTTCATCGACTTCTCGGTGACCACCGGTACGCTGCCGGAGAAGGTCGACGTCACCAAGTATCTGCAATCCTTCTAGTAGAGGTTGACGATCCAATGGACGGGCGGGCAACGACATTACCAAAGACGCCCGCCGGTCCGTTGGACGCAGGCCCGGCCGGGCGGCCCCATGTCACCATTCGCGGTCTGAGCAAGCGTTTCGGCAAGGCCGTCATCTACGACAAGTTCGACTTCGACATTCCCCGCGGCAAGCTGATTTCGGTGTTCGGTCCGAACGGCTGCGGCAAGAGCACGCTCATCAACATGATCGCCGGGCTGATCCCGATCGACGAGGGCGAGATCCTGTTCGACGGCAAGCGGCTGAACGAGATCAAGTTCGGCTATGTGTTTCAGAACTATCGCGAGGCACTGTTTCCGTGGCTGCGGGCGATCGACAATGTCGAGTATCCGCTCAAGCTGATGCAGGTTCCAGCCGCCGAGCGCAAGGCGCGTTCCGAGAAGCTGATTGCCCATCTGGGCGTCAAGATTGATCTCAACCGCTACCCCTACGAAATGTCCGGTGGCCAGCAGCAGCTGGTCTCGATCATGCGCGCGCTGATCGTCGAACCGGAAATCCTGTTTCTCGACGAGCCGTTCTCGGCGCTGGACTACGAGATGACCTTGTTCATGCGTGAGCAGCTCCAGCGCGTGTTCCAGGAAACCGGCACGACCACGGTTCTGGTGTCGCACGACCTGGAAGAGGCGGTGTACCTCGCGGACCGCGTGCTGCTGCTGTCGCGTCATCCGGCGCTGGTCGCCGATTTCGTGCACTTCGACGACGCGCGGCCGCGTACCGACGCGACCCTCTCGGCGCCCGACTTCATCCGCATCAAGGCCCATTGCCTCGAAGTGTTTCAACGTGAGGTGCGCAAGGGATGAAGCGCCTGGACCCGTTCCTTCCGTTCGTCGGCGCCGCCGGTCTGGTGGCTGTCTGGTACATTGCGGTCTGGGCCCGGATCGTCGATCCGGTGCTGCTGCCGTCCCCCGCCGAGACGTTCTGGGCGTTGTGGAAGGGCATGACCGGCGGTGCGCTGGGCATGGACTTCCTCATGACCGTGCGGCGCACCGTCATTTCAACCCTGATCGCGGCCGCGATCGCCATTCCGCTCGGCATCTTCCTCGGCTCGTCGGAGCGGCTGTACCGCTCGGTCGAGTTCGTCATCGACTTCTTCCGCTCGACCCCGGCTTCGGCCATGTTTCCGCTGTTCCTGGTGCTGTTCGGCGTGGGCGACGAAACCAAGATTTCGGTGGCGGCGTTCGGCGCCATGCTGGTGATCCTGTTCAACGTGGCCTATGGCGTCATGAACGCGCGCAAAACCCGCCTGTTGGCCGCCAAGGTGATGGGAGCGTCGCGCTTCCGCGTGCTGACCGACGTGATGTTGCTGGAATCGCTGCCGCAGACCTTCATCGGGCTGCGTAACGGCGTGTCGCTGGCGCTGGTTATCATCGTGGTCGCGGAAATGTTCATCGGCTCGACCGACGGGCTCGGCCATCGCGTCTTCGAAGCGCAGCAATTGTTCGCGATGCCGGACATGTACGCGGCGATCTTTGCCGCCGGTGCGCTGGGCTATGGCCTCAATCTGGGTTTTCTGCTGATCGAGCGGCGCTACGTGCACTGGTCGGGTAAATAGCGAGTCGTCTCATGGCCAATGCGAGTCTCACCGGAAATCGGCGGTCGAACTGGCCGCGCTCGTCAGGTCGCGTGAGATCACGCCGCTGGAGATACTCGAGGCCCATCTTTCGGTGATCGAGCGCGTCAATCCGCAGCTCAACGCCATCGTCACGCTGGCGGCCGAGCAGGCCCGCACGGCCGCACTGGCAGCGGGCGACGCCGTCATGCGCGGCGAGGGAGCCGGCCGGCTGCACGGCCTTCCGGTCGGGATCAAGGATATCACGCCGACGGCCGGCATCCGCACGACGTTCGGCTCGCCGTTGTTCAGGGACCATGTGCCTGACGAGGACGCCGAGGCGGTGCGGCGGCTGAAGGCCGCGGGCGCGATCGTGCTGGCCAAGACCAATACGCCGGAATTTGCAGCCGGCGCGAACACCGTCAACCCTGTGTTCGGGGCGACGCGCAATCCGTGGAACCCGCGGCTCAGCCCGGCCGGATCCTCCGGCGGCTCCGCGGTTGCGGTTGCGACCGGCATGCTGCCGCTGGCGCAGGGCACGGATTTCGGATGTTCGATCCGCATGCCGGCTGCGTTCTGCGGCATCGTTGGCATCAGGCCGACGCCGGGACTGACGCCGAATTACCCGATGCCGCTGGCCTGGGATCCGGGGCAGGTGCACGGCCCGCTCGCCCGCAGCGCCGAGGACGCGGCGCTGATGCTCGACGCTCTGGTCGGCTACAGCCCGCTGTCACCGATTTCGGTGGCTCCGCCATGGCAGAGCGCGCTGGCCGAGGTACAGGCAAGCCGCGATGCGCGCGGCCTGCGCATTGCTTACGTGTCCGACATCGCCGGCATCGGCGTCGACAGCGAGATCGACGCGATTTGCGGTCAGGCCGCCGAGGCGTTGCGCACGGCCGGCGCGACGGTTGAGCGCATTCAATTCGATGCGTCGGACGGCAAGGTTCCCTATCAGGCTTGGCGCGGTCTCTGGATGGTCGGACAGCAATACGCCAACCTCGCACAGCTTGACGTCTTCGGACCCAATCTGAAGGGCAATGTCGAGGCCGGATTGAAAGTGACGCCGCTCGACTTCGCCGCCGCCGAACAGGCCCGCGCCGCGCTGTTCCAGCGCTTCCGGGAACTGTTCGAGCGCTACGACCTGCTGCTGATGCCGGCGTCGCCGGTCAAGCAGTTTCCGGTTGACCAGAATTTCCCGACCGAGATCAACGGCAAGAAGCTCGAGAACTACACCGACTGGATCGCCGGCGCGTTCCTGATCACGCTGATGAGCCTGCCGGCGGGCAGCGTCCCGGCCGGCATGACGCAAGACGGCCTCCCGGTCGGACTGCAGATCGTCGGCGCCCGTTTCCAGGAGCCCCGCATTCTGGCGCTGGCGAAGGTCATCCAGACGATGAACCCGATCGGGTTTCCGCCGGGGCTTTGATAGGCGCGCTTGGCCGCGATCATAGTGCGAATGCCGGTTGGTGCGCATGCTGTGGTCCGCACGCATTGCGTGACGAAATTCCCCTTGCTTTCGACTTGGTAAATCGTTTTACCATGGCCTTTCGCGACGGTCGGGCTGACCACTGCTCGGCCTCGGCGCGTCGTGTTTGCGGCGTGTGGGGAAGCATGCGAGCCGGTTGTTTCGCGACGGTCGCGGGTTCGAGAAACCGTCGGCGCACGGCCGCGTGAAGGGGCAGGGATGGCGAGCGAACACAGCCGGTTCAAGATCGTGCCCGCGAATTTTGCTGCGGACACGACGCTGACCGAAGACCGCGGCTGGCAGAAGATGGACGTGCGCTGGCTGATCACGTCGAAGACCATGCCGTCGACCCAGACGGTGGTCGGCAAGACGTCGATGCCCCCGGGCGTCAAGGCGCAGCACGCGATGCACCGCCACCCCAACGCCGAAGAATGGGAATATGTCGTTCAGGGCGTCGGCATCAAGCATGTCGGCGACGAGTCGTTCGTGCTGCGCGCCGGCGAGCTGGCCTTCGTGCCGCGCGACGCCTATCACGCGCTCGAGAATGGCTCCGACACCGAAACACTGATCACGATCTGGGGTTATTGCGGCGCATCCAGTCTGGAAGAAGCGGGCTACTTCACGCCGGAGGACGACCGCAAGGCGGGACTGACGCGAACGTAACGCGCGCGCCGGTTTGGCGCGTATGAATGCCGAGGTGGGCAAAAGACCTGCCGGGCAAGGGATGGAGCCGAAGGAGAAACGATGCCGACCGCGCGCATCATCTGCCGCACGACCACGTTGCGTATCAGCGCGCGATATCGCGCATGGTGACGCTTACTCCCAGTGCACCCACGGAATCCCCGGTCCATCAGGCGGCCGGCGGCGCGCCGCTGCTCGAGTTGCGCGGCATCAGCAAGACGTTTCCCGGCGTCCGGGCGCTCGACGATGTCTCGTTCCCGATCTGGGCCGGCGAGATTCACATGCTCTGCGGCGAGAACGGCGCCGGCAAGTCATCGCTGATGAAGGTGCTGTGCGGCGCCTATGTCGCCGACGCCGGCGAGATGTTCCACAACGGCGGCAAGATCGAGATCAAGTCGACGCTGGATGCGCGCAAGCTCGGCATCGCCGTGATCTTCCAGGAGTTCTCGCTGATTCCCTATCTCAGCGTGGCGCAGAACATCTTTCTCGGCCGCGAATTCCCCGGCCGCATTCCGGGCACCATCGACCGCCAGAAAATCCGCAGCGAGGCGGCGCGCTTCCTGGCGATGATTGGCTCCGACATCGACGTCGACACGCCGGTGCACAAGCTTGGCGTGGCGCAGCAGCAGATGGTCGAGATCGCCAAGGCGCTGTCGCAGAACGCCCGCGTGCTGGTGATGGACGAGCCGACGTCGGCGCTGTCGGACACCGAGACCGAGCACCTGTTCGGCATGATGCGCCGGCTCAAGGCCAATGGCGTGGCGATCGTCTATATCTCGCACCGCATGGCAGAGGTCTTCCTGCTCGGCGACCGCATTACCATTCTGCGCGACGGCAAGAAGGTCGATACCGTCCTGCCCAACGAAACGTCGGTGTCGGACCTGGTGCAGAAGATGGTCGGCCGCAAGGTCGACACCATCCATCGCCGCGGCGACAACATGAAAGCCGGCGAACTGGCGCTCGAGGTCAAGGGCCTCAACGCGCCGAGCGGCATTGCCGATATCAATCTGAACGTCCGCGCCGGCGAGATCGTCGGGCTGTGTGGGCTGGTCGGCTCGGGGCGCACCGAGGTGGCGCGCGCCATCTTCGGTGCCGACCGCATCTCCAGCGGGCAGGTGACGTTTTTCGGCAAGCCGTTCTCCGGCGGACCGGACGAGGCCACCCGCCTCGGCGTCGGGCTGATCCCGGAAAGCCGCAAGGCGCAAGGTTTGGCGCTGATCCGCTCGGTCGGCGACAATATCGTGCTGGCGGCGCTGGACAGGCTGTTTCCCAGCCGCCTGTTCCAGCCGCGCACCGCGCGCAAGGCCGCCGACGATATGATCCAGAAGCTGCGCATCGCTACGCCGTCGGCGCGCCGTGCGGCGCAATTTCTGTCCGGCGGCAATCAGCAGAAGGTGGTGGTCGGCAAATGGCTCACGGCCGATGCGCGCCTGTTCATCTTCGACGAGCCGACCCGCGGCATCGACGTCGGCGCCAAGGCCGAAGTGTTCGCCCTGATGTACGACCTGGTGGAGAAGGGCGCCGCCATCCTGATGATCAGCTCGGAACTGAGCGAAATCGTCAATGTGTGCGACCGCGCCTACGTCATGCGCGAGGGCCGGATCGCCGGAGAACTGCCGCGCGACCGGCTCGCGGAAGAGAACATCCTCCAGTTGGGAATGCATCATGAGTGACCGCACCATGGGTGAACGCGCTGCGGGTCAGGGCCTGTCATTTCTCGGCCGTGTGCCGGGGGTGGCCTTCGTGCTGGTCGCACTGTTCGCGATCTTCGCCACTTTGAGCCCCGGCTTCACGACGGTCCCGAACCTGTCGAACATCCTGGTGCAGTCGTCGATCTTGCTGCTGTTGGCATTGCCGATGACGCTGATCATCATGACCGAAGGGCTGGACCTGTCGATCGGCGCGGTGCTGACGCTGGCCTCGGTGGTGCTGGCCACGGTTGCGCTGTCGACCGGCTCGCTGTCGATCGCCGTTCTGGCGGCGGTGGCGGTGGGATCCGCCATGGGCCTGCTGAATGGCTGGATCATTGCATGGCCGGGCATCCCGCCCTTCGTCGCAACGCTGGGGACCCTGAGCATCGCGCAGGGCCTGTGCCTGTTGCTGACCGATGGACAAAGCGTCGTCGGTCTGCCGGACGAACTGCACACCGTCTATGCCGGCTATCTCCTTGGCCTTCCCATTCCCATCATTATCGGCGCGGTCGCTTATGCCCTGATGCACCTCCTGCTGTATCACACGCGGCTTGGCACCTATGTCCCGGCGCTCGGCGGTAACCGCGAGGCGCTGCGCCACGCCGGCGTCAACGACCGGCTGGTGCTCACCGTGATCTACGGCATCGGCGGCCTGATGGCAGGCATCGCCGCGCTGTTGCTGACGTCGCGCATGAGCTCGGCGCATCCGACCGCCGGCATTGGCATGGAATTCGACGCCATCGCCGCGGTCGCGGTGGGCGGCACCCAGTTCGAGCGCGGCGAGGGCTGGCTGCTCGGCACGCTGCTCGGCGTCATTACCATCGGCGTGCTGCGCAACGGGCTCAATCTGCTTGGCATGCCGTCATCGATCCAGGTCGTCTGCGTCGGCCTGCTCGTCATTCTGGCGCTGTTTCTCGACGGCATGCGGAGGGTCGAAGAATGAGCCAGGCCGAAGCCACCGTGCCGCGGCGTTCGCTGGCGCTGTCCAACGACGTCCTCAGCGTGTTCTACCGCTTGCTGGCGGTCGGCATCATCTGCGTCGTCCTGTCTTTCATCAGCGATGCCTTCCTCACCACGAACAATCTGCTCAACGTGCTGCGGCAGGCCAGCCTGGTGTTCTTCATGGCGTCGGGCCTGACGCTGGTCATCCTGACCGGCAAGATCGATCTGTCGATCGGCGCCACTGTCGGCCTGAGCGCCTGCGTCGCCGCGACCGTCATCAAGGCGACCGACTCGGCCATGCTCGGCGCGCTGGTCGGCATCGGGGTCGGCGCCATTGTCGGGCTCGGCAATGGTCTGCTGGTGACAAAATTACGCATTCCGTCGTTCATCGCGACCTATGGAATGCTCTGGGTCGTTCACGGCATCACCTACTATTACATGAGCGGGCAATCGGTTTACGGCTTCCCGGCCGAGTTCCGCGCCATCGGCAGCGGTTACTTTCTCGGCATCCCGATCCCGATCTACCTGATGATCCTGTTTCTGCTGGCCGGCAACTTCTTCACCAAGCGCACGACCTATGGCCAGCAAATCTACGCCATCGGCGCCAACACGGTGGCGGCGCGGCTATCCGGTATTCCGGTCAACAGCCGGCTCAACCTGGTGTTCATCCTGTCCGGCGCCATGGCGGGGCTGGCCTCGTTGATCTATCTGGCGCGGCTGAACTCGGCCGAAGGCGACATCGGCGAGACCCTGACCCTGCCGACCATCGCCGCGGTGGTGATCGGCGGCACGTCATTGTTTGGCGGCGTCGGCTCCCTGTTCGGCACCTTCATCGGCGGCCTGATCCTGACCCTGATTCTCAACGGCATGAACCTGCTTGGCGTTTCCGCCAACTGGCAGCCGCTGATAACTGGCCTGATCGTGCTGCTGGCGGTGTGGCTCGACATGAAGACGCGTTCGAAAACCGATGCGAGTAGCTGAAACAAGAACCAGAACGAGGGAGTGATACGATGAAGAAGCTGTTCCTCTTGATGTCTACACTGTGCGTCGCCGGGCTGGCGCACGGGCCTGCGCTGGCCGACGGTGAGACCATCGCGGTCTTCACCAAGAACCAGACCAACCCCTTCTTCGAGACGGTGCGCGTTGGCGCCGCGGCCGGCGCCAAGAGCGTCAATGCCAAGGTGATCCAGTATATCCCGATCAAGCCGGACAGCATTCCGGAACAGATGAGCCAGGTCGAGGACGCCATCGTCCGCAAGCCGGACGCCATCCTGTTCACGCCGGTCGACTACAAGGCGCTGGTGCCGGGCATCAACAAGATGACGGCGGCGAAAATCCCGGTCATCGGCATGACCGACCGCCCGGCCGGCGGCGACATCATTTCGTTCGTTGGCGTCGACGATTACCGGCTCGGTCTCGAGACCTCGCAGAACCTGTTCAAGGCGATGGGCGGCAAGGGCAATGTGATCGCGCTGGAAGGCGTCAAGGGCACGCTGACCAGCACCGACCGCATGCGCGGCTTCACCGACGCGCTGAAGCAGTTCCCGGACGTCAAGCTGCTCGCGTCGCAGCCGGCCAACTATCAGCGCCTGCAGGCGTTGCAGGTGATGGAAAACCTGATGCAGACCCATCCGCAGATCGCCGGCGTCTTCGCCGCCAATGACGCGATGGCGACGGGCGTGGTCGAGGCGCTGGCCGGCGCCAACCGCAAGGCGCTGGTGGTCGGCATCAACGGCAGCAAGGAAGCCGTCGATCTGATCAAGGAAGGCAAGATGCACGCCAGCGGATCGTCCGATCCGTTCATGCAGGGCTGCCTCGGCGTTCTGGTGACCGTGCGCGCGCTGCGCAAGATGCCGGTGCCGAAGGAGCTCATGGTGACGCCGGTGATCATCGACAGCACCAACTGGCGCGACCATGACATTCCGGTGGAGAAGCGGTCGTGCCCGAAGCTTGACGAGGTTGCCGCCAAGTAGGACGACGGCGTCGTGCAAACAGGCGGCGATGCTCGGGCCGATCCGCGAGCGTCGCCGCCGATTTCATTATAACCGGCAGACAGGTTACGAGCGTCGATGTTGAATCCTGATTATCTGATCATCGGCGGCGGCAGCGCCGGCGCGGTGCTGGCGGCGCGGCTGTCGGAGAACCCGGCGACCCGCGTGCTGCTGGTCGAGGCCGGTAAAGATACGGCACCCGGCGCGGTGCCGGCCGATGTCGACGACCTGTTTCCGTCCTCCTCGCTCAATCCGCAGTACTTCTGGCCAGGCCTTAAGGCGCAGCGCCGCGACGGCGGCCCGCTGCATCCGTTTCCGCAGGCGCGCATCATGGGCGGCGGCTCCAGCATCATGGGGATGTGGGCGCTGCGCGGCGTGCCGTCGGATTTCGAGGCCTGGGTGAAAGCGGGTGCCGACGGCTGGGGCTGGAACGACCTGCTGCCTTATTACCGTAAGCTCGAGAACGATCTCGACCGCGACCGCAGCCAGACCACGCCTGCGCCCTACACCATCCGGCGGCCGCCGCATCAAGACTGGCCGCCTTTTGCGCACGCCATGGAGCGCGCCGCCCATGCGCGCGGGCTGCCGGCGGTAGCGGATATCAATGAGAACCCGGGGCAGGGCTTCTTCCCGATGCCGATCAGCCAGAGCGAGGCAACGCGGTCGTCCAGCGCCAGCGCTTACCTCACGGCCGTGGTTCGCCGCCGTCCCAATCTGGCGATCATGACCGAGGCCCTGGTCACGCGCATCAGGTTCGACGGTCTGCGCGCGTCCGGCGCTACGGTGCGGCGGGCGGGCGAACTGACCGACATCGATGCAGGCGAAGTCATTCTGTCCGCCGGCGCGGTGCATTCGCCGGCGATGCTGCTGCGCGCCGGCATCGGCCCGGCCGACGAACTGGCCCGCTTCGGCATTACGCCGCTGGCGGTGCGGGCGGGTGTCGGGCGGAATCTGCAGAACCATCCCTATCTCAATTTCGCGCTGACGCTGCCGGCCAATGCCCGGGCGCCCGAGCATTTGCGTCACTTCGCGGTGGCGGGCCTGCGGCTGTCGTCCGGCCTGGCCAACTGTCCCGAGGCCGACCTGCTGATCTTCGCCATTGCCCGGGTCAGCGGCCACGGTTTCGGCCCGGCGCTGGCGATGGTCGGCGCCGGCGTCTATGCGCCGTTCTCGCGCGGGCAGGTGACGCTCAACAGCACCGATGCCGGCGTCGAGCCGCATATCGCTTTGTCGCTGCTGAGCGATCCGCGCGATGCGCCGCGCATGGTGCAGGCCGCGCGCTACGCCGAAGACTTGATGCTCGATCCGCAGGTCGCGGCCACCTTCAACGACGCCTTCCTGCTGCCGCCGACCTTGGCGCTGAACCAGTTCAACCGGCCGGGCGTGGCGGGCAAGCTGGCGGCGAAGGCCTTCAGCGTCGTCCTCAACGCACCCCCGGCGCTCAGCCGCGGCGTGCTGAACCGTGTGCTGCGGCCCGGCCGCTGGATCGGCAACCGCGATCGCCGCTCCGCTCTGTCGGACAATGAGATTCTGGAGGCGGCGGCGCCCATGGGCCACGTCACCAGCACCTGTTCGATCGGCCGGCGCGACGATCCCATGGCCGTGGTCGATACACAGTGCCGCGTCATCGGTATCCAGAACCTGCGGGTGGTCGATGCCTCGGTGATGCCCAGCGTTCCCAGCGCCAACACCAATCTCACCACCATCATGGTGGCCGAGCGCGCCGCCGATCTAATCTCTGCGGCGCGGTGAAACAGGACAGAGGAATGTCGCAGAAAATTGCGGTTCTCGGCAGCGGCGCCAACGGCGCGTCGATCGGCGCCGACCTGACCAAAGCCGGGCTGGATGTGGTGCTGATCGACCAGTGGCCCGAACACGTCCAGGCCATGCGCCAACGCGGCATCCGCATCGAGATGCCGGGCGAAACGCTGGCGCTGCCGGTGCGCGCCTATAACCTCTGCGACGTCTGCACCTTCACCAACCAGTTCGATGTCGTGCTGCTGCTGATGAAGGCCTATGACACGCGCTGGGCCTGCCAACTGATCGAGCCGTATTTGAAGCCGCATGGCCTGCTTGCCGGCGTGCAGAACGGCATGACCACCGACGTCATCGCCGAGGTGGTCGGGCCGCAACGCACGATGGGCTGCGTCATCGAAATCTCGTCGACCATGTTCGACCCCGGCGTGGTGACGCGCGACTCGCCGCCGTCGCGCTCCTGGTTCGCGGTCGGCGGCATCCACCCGTCGACGGCGGGTCGCGAGGCCGAGGTCGGCGACCTGCTGAAGCATTCCGGCGCGGTCGAATATGCCGCCGACATCCGCGCCAGCAAATGGATGAAGCTGGTCAGCAATGCAACCACGCTGGTGTCGACCGCGCTGCTCGGCTTGTCGATCCACGAGGCGGCGAAACTGCCGGCGATGCGCGACCTGATGCTGCGGTCCGGTCAGGAGGCGCTGGATACCGGTGCCGCACTCGGCCATCCGGCGTTGCCCATATTCGGCCTGAAACCCGACGATGTCCGGCAGTCGAACCGTCTGGTCGAGACGTTGCTCGATACCTTGCTGACCGGCTTTACCCTGCCGAACACCCTGACGACGGTGCTGCAGGACTGGATGAAGGGCCGCAAAAGCGAGGCCGACAGTCTCAACGGTCAGGTCGTCGCGGAGGCCGAACGGCTCGGGCTGTCGGCGCCGGTCAATGCCGCCATCGTCGCTTTGGCGCGCCGGATCGAGCAGGGCACGCTGAAACCGCACCCGTCAAATCTGGGCCTGTTGCGGGAGATGGCAGAGCGGAAGTGATTATAGCCGACGACTTTGTCAGGCGAACGCGACATCGATGCGGTGCCGGCCTATGCCGCGGCACCGCATCGTCGCCGGGTGTCACTGAACCTTGATATTACCTTCCTTGATGACGCGGCTCCATTTCGTCATATCCTTGCTCAGCATCGCGTCGTATTCCGCTTGCCCGCCGTACTGGGCCTCGGCGCCGAAGCCTTTGACCTTTTCAATAACGGCCGGATCTCCGAGGGCGGCCGC
This sequence comes from Pseudolabrys sp., assembly GCA_022843325.1. Classification (GTDB taxonomy): domain Bacteria; phylum Pseudomonadota; class Alphaproteobacteria; order Rhizobiales; family Xanthobacteraceae; genus Pseudolabrys. The sequence continues at coordinate 28,761 of JALHNV010000038.1, forward strand.
AAGCTCCTTCCGCAGCCGCGCCAGCGCGTCGGCGGGCGTATTGGCCGGCGCCATGATGGCGTACCAGGTCATGCCCTCGAATCCGGGCAGGCCCTGCTCGGCGACGGTCGGGATTTCCGGCGCGATCTTGGAGCGCTGCGCGCTGGTGATGCCGAAGCTCTTGAGCTTGCCGGCGCGCACCTGCGGCAATGACCACACGATCGTGTCAAAACTGAAATGGATCTGGCCTTCGGTGAGTTCGGTGAAGGCCTGGACGCCGGTCCGGTACGGCACGTGGATCGCATCGATGCCCGCCTGCAGCTTGAACATCTCGCCGATCAGATGCGTGATGGTGCCGTTGCCGCTGGAGGCGAAGTTGAGCTTGCCGGGATTTTCCTTGGCATAGGCAATCAGCTCTTTCATCGAATTGGCGGGTACCCGGGGGCTGATCAGTAACAGGTTGGGCGATTGGGCGACCAGCCCGACCGGGACGAAGTCCTTGGTCACGTCATAGCTGAGCTTCGGCTTGGTGAGCGGCAGCACCACCAGCGTACTGACGGTCGCAAAAAAGATTGTGTATCCATCCGCGGGAGCCTTCGCGACGGCGCTGGCGGCAATCTCGCCGCCGGCGCCGGCGCGGTTATCGACAACCACGGGCTGGCCCAGTCCCTTGCTCATCTGTTCAGCGACGGTACGGCCGATCGCATCGGTCGCACCGCCGGGTCCGAACGGCAGAACCATGGTGACGGGACGCGTCGGAAAGGACTGGGCCAGTGCCGGCGTCACCACGGACGACGCCATCAGGATTGCAGCGAGAGCGAGACGTTTCGAGCGCATAAACTTCCTCCCCGTTGTTTCAGTGGTGTTTCGATTCGGTATCCGGCCGGTTGCCGGCAAGCGCCTTGCGGGCGGTCTCGGCCATGGCGACGTCGATCATGCGGCCATCGACCGTTGCCGTTGCCTCGCCGCGGGCCACGGCCGCCTCGAATGTGGAAATCACCCGCGCGTAATACTCGAGTTCGGCAGGCGAGCGGCCATACAGCCGGTTGCTCGGTTCGATCTGGTCCGGGTGAATCAGCATGCGGCCGCGGTAGCCGAGCCGGCGCGACAATGCCGTGTCGCGTTCGAAGCCGTCTTTGTCCCGGAGATCGGTAAAGGCTCCGTCCAGCGGAACGGCAATCCCGGCAGCGCGTGCGCCGAGCAGCATGTGCGCCCGCGCATGCATCAGTTCCGGTCCTTCGGACGACCATTCACATCCCAGATCGTTCATGAGGTCGGCATCGCGGGCACCGCCGAACACGATAGAGACAACGCGCGGCGACGCCGTGACGAGGGCATGACAGTGCAGGACGGCGCGGGCACTTTCCGCCGTCAGGATGATCCGGGTCGTTCCGGGCGCAATGCCGCGGTCTTTCTCCAGGAGCTCCAGGTGGGCGCCGATTTCCTGTACCTGCTCCACCGTATCGACCTTTGGAATGAAAAGTCCGGCCACGCCGGGGGCGCCGACAATCGCGTCGAGATCGGCGCTGAAGAATGCGGTGTCGATAGCATTGGTGCGGACCCAGGCGCGTGCATTGGCGATCCGGGCGGCGTAGTCGCGGATCAGCGCGCGGGCATTGGCTTTCTCGGCGGGCGGAACGGAGTCTTCGAGATCCAGGATGAAACAATCCGCGCCCAGCGACGCCGTCTTGTCCAGCATCTTTTGCCGGTTGCCGGGAATGTAGAGAAAGCTACGCATTGGCGCGTTCCCGCTCGAGCCGCTGACCGCCATCGCGATGGCCGAGCCGCGTCACGCCCGACGACACCAGTTTTTCAATCTCGGACGGCGAATATCCGGCGCCGGACAGGATTTCCTCCGAGTGCTCGCCGATGACCGGCGGCAGCCGTTCGATCGACGGTCCGTCCTGGTCGAGCAGGACAGGATTGCGGACCGCCTTCACGGTGCCGCCGTTGCGGCCCTTGACGTCAACCAGGACTTTGCGGTCGACGATGTGCTTGTCCTCGAAGACCTGCCGATAGTCCTTGACGATGGAGCAGGGGACGCCGGCTTTCACGAGCTGGTCTTCCAGTTCTTCCGCGAAGCGTTCGCGCACGGCGGCGGTCACCAATGCCGAAACCGCGTCTTCGTTGGCCTTGCGGCTGACATAGGTGACAAAGCGCGGATCGCTGAGGTGCGCCTCGAGCTTGAGCGTCTGCATGATGCGTTCGAAGGTGCGGTTGTTGGGACAGCCGATCGCGACATAGAATCCGTCGCGCGTTTCGAACAGTTCATAGGGTGCAGCCAGCCGGTGCCGGCGCCCGAGCGCCTTGGGCGGCTTGCCGGTGGCGAAATATTCGGCGGTCTCCAGCATCGCCGCCGAGATGGACGCTTCGACCAGCGAAACATCGGCCGTGCGTCCCTCGCCGGTTCGCCCGGCGCCGACCAGTCCGGACAGGATGGCATAGGTCGCGAACATGGCGCCCATGACGTCGCCGGTCTGGAGACCCGGCCGCATCGGCATCTGGTCGGGTTCGCCGGTGATCGAGAGCGACCCTGACGCCGCCTCGATGATCAGATTCACAGCGGCGCGATTTTTGTGCGGGCCGGTCTGCCCGAAGCCCGATACCGAGGTGTAGACGATGCGCTTGTTCACGGCCCGGACATCATCGGCGCCGAGCCCCATTTTGATCATCACGCCGGGGCGGAAATTTTCCAGCAGCACGTCGCTTCCGGCGGCGAGGCGAAGCACGATCTCGCGCGCTTCGGGGCGCTTCAGGTCCAGCGCGAGGCTGCGCTTGTTGCGGTTGAGGGCGGCGAAACTTGCGCTTTCGCCGTTCACCATCGGCGGCGAGGCGCGCGACATGTCGCCGGTATCGGGCGGCTCGATCTTGATGACCTCGGCCCCCATGTCGCCGAGCAGCATTCCGCAGAACGGCCCGGCAATAAAGTTTGCAAATTCAAGCACTTTGATGCCGGCAAGGGGTTGGCTCATGGGTCGCAGGGTCCTTCAAGAACGCTAGTGATCAACCGTTTGATCATAAGGCCATGCTACTGCGGCGCGGGCAGAACGCAACAGCTATTCGGACGTTTTCACCGCGAGCGTGCTGCCCCGATCGATGAGGTGGACGGGCAGGGTCACATTCATGATCGTCTGCTTGACCGGTGATCCGCCGGCCAGGCTTTCGATCAGCCGTTCGGTGGCGACACGCGCCATATCGTCGGTTGGCAGACACACGCTGGTCAGCTCAGGCGAGTTCGAGGCGCTGTAGCCGACCAAAGACAGGTCCTCCGGCACCTTCAAACCGGCGCGCTGGATGGCGGCCATCGCGCCCTCGAGCGGTACGCTGTGCACGGAAAAGATCGCCGTGGGCCGTTCCGCGGCAGGCCGCGCGAGCATCGCTTTGACGCAGGCGTATCCGCTGCTGCGGTCGGTGAGATCGCGAAACACGAGATCCTCCGCCACCGGACAGCCGCTCTCGGCCAAGGCGGCGCGATAGCCGGCCTCGCGCAGACCCATGTTGCTGATGATGCTGCGTCCGGCGAGAAAGGCAATCCGGCGGTGACCGAGTTGCGCCAGATGATGGCCGCCGAGCCAGCCGGTGTTGAAATCGTCGGGGCCGATCCAGGGGTCGGCGCTGCCGCTCCGCCGCCGGTTCAGCAGGACATAGGGGAGACCACGCTCGCGCAGCCAGTCGATCGCCGGGTCCTCATGCTGCGCTGTCGCGATCAGAAGGCCGTCGACATGCCCCTCGGCCAGCGTTGTCACCACGCGCTTGAAACGGTCAGGGTTGTCATCGGTATCGCACAGGATGACGTCGTAGCCGGCTGCCGACGCGGTGCGTTCGACGGCACGAAACAGAAATGAGTGAAAGGGGTTGGTGATGTCGGGCGTCAGCATCGCCAGGATGTTGGTCCGGCGCGAGCGCAGCGAGCGGGCGATGCGGTTCGGCAGGTAGTTGCTGCTCTGTGCAATCGAGAGGATCAGACGGCGCTTTTCGTCGGAAATGCGCGCCAGAGGATCGCCGCGCAGGACGCGGGACACCAGCGATACGTCAACGCCGACCTGGCGGGCTATGGTTCCGAGGGTGACTGCCATGATCGAGATCTGCTTCGTATCGCGTTATCTGTGGCAGCTTGCGCAGGGATAAGCAACGGCGCCGGGACGTGTGCGGATCCCGCGATCGGGTCTCGAACGTTTACATGTGCTTTGGGCCTGTGGTGCAGCGGCTCCCGGTTCGGACCCAGAGCGAGGATGTCAGGCCGCCCGTGACCGGGGGGCGCCTCGATTGCCATGATCGAATGCATCAAGGCCGGATGGCGGGCGGGTGCCGATACCTGCGACCGGCAATCAGTTGTGCGGCTCCTCGAACATCGGCGAGAAGTCACAGCATTCGACTGCCAGCGCCGTGATCGCCTCGATCATCGCGGTTTGGCCGCCGACCCGGCTCAGCGCCACGTATTGAATGTCGGGGAGGGATGGCCGGACGTTGAGAATTTGCAGCAGGCCGCGGTTGACCAGTGGCGAAAGACATCGTTCGGGAAGGTAACTCACGCCAAGGCCTGAAATGGTCATGCCCATCACAGCGACCAGACTGTCGCTCCGGATGACGCGCACGGGATCTATCCTGTGCGATTTGAACCATTTCTCATAGATCTGTCCGGTGCCCGATCGCTCGCCCTGAACAAGCCACGTCATCTCGGCCAGATTCCGCAACGAGATGACCTGGGATTTCGGCATCAGTTCCGGCCGGCACATCCACCGGAATTTGGCCTTGCTCAACCGCGTGCTGAGCAGGCGCGAGTGCTCGACCGCATCCGGCACGATGGCGATATCGAGGTCGCCGGCCAGAACCTTCTCGCGCAAGGACTCGGTCAGGTCGACGTCCGGCTCGATGACGACCCCCGGAAACTTCTGCTGGTTCTTGCGCACCAGCCGCGGCAGCCAGGTCATGGCCGTCAGCTCGGTGAGGCCAATCCGCACCCGGCGGCGGATGACGTCGAGCCGGGCGAACTTGTCGACGGCCAGATCCCGCTGCTCCAGCAGGGTGGCGGCGAGGGCCGCCATCTGATGACCGGCTTCCGTCAATTGCGCCGATCTCTGGGTGCGATCGAACAACTGCGTCGTGAAGGTCAATTCCAGCTCGCTGATGCGCTTCGAGATCGCGGATTGCGTTGTGTTCAGCTTCTTCGCCGCCGCTGCGAACCCGCCCAGTTCGACGATCCAGTGCAAGGCTTCGAGTTGCTTGAATGTCATCATGCGGCGCGCGCTTTCATCCCTTTTTGCGATCAAATGTCATATCAAAATATCGCTTTTTTAGCTATCCGAGTATGCCCATTCTGCGCCGGATGTGATCGGGGTCCCGTACTCGCCATGGTCGATTTCGCGCTTGGACAGCCCGTGCGGCGCCTCGAGGACGAGCGTCTGCTCAAGGGTGCCGGCCGTTTTGTCGATGACGTCAGCTTGCCTGGAAGTGCGCATGCCGTGGTGGTGCGCTCGCCGCACGGGCATGCGCGGATCAAATCCGTTGGCGTTGACGCGGCGCGCGGCGCGCCGGGTGTGCTGCTGGTTCTGACGGGGGCGGATTGGGCCGCGGCGGGCTTCGGCACGCTGCCGGTCGCCGAAGGCCGGACGCGCCGCGGCGGCAAGCCGATTTACCGCCCGGCCTATCCGGTGCTTGCGATCGATCGCGTGCGCTGGGTGGGCGACTGCGTTGCGTTCGTCGTGGCCGAGACCCGGGACCAGGCGCTCAACGCCGCGGAACAGGTCGAGGTCGACTACGAGCCCTTGCCCGCGTCTTTCACGATCGCGGAGGCCATCGATCCGCAGGCGCCGCGCGTCTGGGACGATTGCGAGGACAACGTCTGCTTCTTTCAGGCGGAAGGCGACAAGGCGGCCACCGACGCGGCTTTCGCCGGCGCGGCTCATGTTGTCCGGCAGCGGTTC
>JALHNV010000039.1 GCA_022843325.1 Pseudolabrys sp.
TCACGTCGATCGGCTGGCTGCGGTCGAGCGTGACCGGCAGTCCCGCTTTCTTCCAGGCATCAATGCCGCCGTCGAGACTGTAGGTTTCGCAGTTAGGCGACGCCGCGGCGAGACGCGGCGCGTTGCCTTGGGTGCGGGCGCCCGAGCGGCAGTGAAAGATCAGCACGTCGTCGCCAGACCCGACCGGGGTGCCGGCGCCGATCTGGCTGAGCGCGTGGTGCCGCGCGCCGGGGATGTGCTCGCGCGCATGTTCGTCGGCTTCGCGGATATCGATCAGCACGGCACCGTCCCGCATCATCACGGCGGCGCGTGCGGGGGAAACGGTCTGCAACTGGCTCATGATAGTCTCCACGTCCGGTTGTCGGCCCGCAACAGGGTCACGGGCAGTAAATCTCTTTGAGAACGCCCAGAAGACGGGACGCATTCGGATCGGCAATGCGGTAGAAGACCGTCTGGGCGTCGCGCCGCGTGCCGAGCAGGCCTTCGTCGCGCATTTTGGCAAGGTGCTGCGACAGCGCCGACTGGCTCAAGCCGACCGCGCTGGCGAGTTCGTTGACCGACATTTCGCCGGCGATGGCGAGCCGGCACAGGATCAGCAGACGGCTTTCATTGGCCAGCAGCTTGAGCATGCCGGCTGCTTCGGCCGCCTTGCGTTCGAAGGCGACGATGCCATTTTGATCGGAAGGCTGACGCCGGGTGGCTTGCACTGCCATCGGAACGGTTCCGTGAATTAGATGTTTCTAATATTATGTGATGCTAATATACGGGTCAAGTCCTGTGCCCGATGAAACGAAGGAGTGGCCGATGTCCGCAGCCGCCAAGCTCGAAATCCAGGCGTTTTTCGACGAGCCCACCAACACCGTGAGCTATCTGGTCTGGGATGCTGCCACTATGGAGGGGGCGGTGATCGACCCGGTGCTCGACTTCGACCATCGCAGCGGCGATGCGTCGGTGGAGTCCGCCGACGCCATGCTGGCGGAGGCGGCGCGGCGCGGCATCAAGATCGGGCAGGTGCTGGAGACCCATGTGCACGCCGATCACCTGTCGGGCGCGCCCTACATCAAGCTCAAGACCGGCGCCAAGGTTTGCATCGGCGAACACGTTCGCGATGTGCAGAAGATTTTCCGCCCGGTCTTCAACGCCACCGACGTGTCCGGCGACGGGTCCGAGTTCGATCACCTGTTCAAGGACGGCGAGCAATTCAGGATCGGCACCGTCGATGCCGATGTGATCTCTACGCCGGGGCATACACCGGCCTGCGTGTCCTACAAGATAGGCGACGCGGTATTCATCGGCGATACCATGTTCATGCCCGATTACGGCACCGCGCGCGCCGATTTCCCCGGCGGAGACGCCCGCACGCTGTACCGGTCGATCCAGCGCATCCTCGCGCTGCCGCCGGAGACGCGCCTGTTTATGTGCCATGATTACAAGGCGCCGGGCCGCGACGACTATGCTTGGGAAACAACCGTCGGCGAGGCGAAGGCGCGCAACGTCCATGTGCACCAGGGCATCACCGAGGACGAGTTCGTCGCCATGCGCGAGGCGCGCGATGCCAAATTGTCGGCACCGCTGCTGTTGCTGCCGTCGATCCAGGTCAACATGCGCGCCGGCCATCTGCCGCCGGCCGAGGTCAACGGCGTGCATTATCTGAAGGTGCCGATCAAACTGGCGTCGTAGGCACGCGAGGCGAGGGCGTCAGTCCCGGACCTTCACATAGGAACCGGGCGCATCCTCGATCGGCTCCAGCTTGCCGCCGCCGACCTCACGCGCCGGCACGGTCTTGCCGTCGATTGCCGTCAGCCAGGACAGCCAGTCCGGCCACCACGACCCCGGATGTTCCGTCGCCGTTTCCAGCCATTTGTCGACACTGTCGCCGCTCGGCTTGCCGCCGGTCCAGTACTGGTATTTGGCCTTGGCCGGCGGATTGACCACGCCGGCGATGTGTCCCGATCCCGCCAGCACGAATTTCACCGGGCCGCCGAGATACTGCGACCCGTACAGAACCGATTTTGCCGGTGCAATGTGGTCCTCGCGGGTGGCGAGATTATAGACCGGCACCTTCACCTTCTTCAGGTCGATGGTCACGCCGGCGATTTCCATCGTGCCTTTGGCCAGCGTGTTGTTGAGATAGCAATTGCGCAGATAGAACGAATGATTGGCCGCCGGCATCCTGGTGGCGTCGGAATTCCAGTACAAAATGTCGAACGGGAAGGGCTTCTTGCCCTTGAGGTAGTTGTTGACGACGTAAGGCCAGATCAGGTCGTTGGAGCGCAGCATGTTGAAGGTGTTCGCCATGCTGGACGATTCCAGGTAACCCTGTTCGGTCATGTGCGCTTCGAGTTGCTGGATGCGCTCCTCGTCGACGAACACCTTGAGGTCGCCGGCATAGGTAAAGTCGAGCTGCGCGGTGAACATGGTCGCCGACAGCGCGCGTTGCTTTTTCTTGGCCGCGAGGTAGGCGAGGGTGATGGCGAGCAGCGTGCCGCCGACGCAATAGCCGACGGTATGCACCTTCTTCTCGCCGGTCGCAGCCTCGACGGCATCGAGCGCGGCGATGACGCCCTCGTTCATGTACTGCTCGAAACTTTTGGCCGCGAGATGCGCGTCGGGATTGACCCAGGAGATCACGAAGACCGTGATGCCCTGATCGACGCACCACTTGATGAAGGATTTTTCCGGCGTCAGGTCGAGGATGTAGAACTTGTTGATCCACGGCGGCACGATCAGCAGCGGTGCCTTCAGCACCTTGTCGGTGGCGGCCTGGTACTGGATCAGCTGCATCAGGTCGTTCTGGAACACGACCTTGCCGGGGGTGAGCCCCAGGTTGCGCCCGACTTCGAAGCCGGCCGGATCGGACTGTCTGATCTTGAGATTGCCCTGGCCGGCCTTGATGTCCTCGGTCAGCATATGCATGCCGCGCACAAGGTTCTCGGCGTTTGACGAGAAGGTTTCGCGCAACAGCTCCGGATTGGTCAGGACGAAATTCGACGGGGAGATCGCGTTGGTGATCTGCCTGACGTAGAATTCGGCCTTGGCCTTCGTATGCTCATCGATGCCGTTGGCGTCCTTGACCAGATGCTCAGCCCACTGCGCCGTCAGCAGGTAGGCCTGCTTGAGAAAGTCGAAGAACTGGTTCTGCGACCATTCCGGATCGGCGAAGCGCTTGTCCCTGGTGTCGGGGGAGGCGACCGCCGCCGCCTGTTCGCCGGCCATGCGCTTGACCGCGTTTTCCCACAGACCGAGATAGGCCCGGCCGAGGCTGGTCTGCAGTTCCAGCGCACGCTGCGGGTCGGTCAGCCAGTATTCGGCGACCTTGCCGACGGTTTTGACGACGTCGGCGACGCCTTCGGCCGTATCTGCTTTGATCTTGCCTTCCTCGCGCGGCTTCATGTAGGCGGCCAGCGCCTTGCCGCCTTCCTCGATCATCCGCGCGGCATTGCGCGCCAGCGCCTCGACATCGACGCTGCTGATCGGTGCCGGCGCCACCGCCGGTTCTGTCGTCGCCTTGTCCATAGCCATCGCGCCGGTCCCCGCCGTACAGGTGGCGCGGACCGTCCCCTCCCGCAAGGCGGTTCGACCGCCGGTTTCGGTCGCGGCGGCCTTGTCCGGCCGTCCGCTCACCTTGCTCCAGCCATATTAACCGGTTAGCCGGTTTATGGTACAATTCATTGAGTCTGCGTCGATATTTGGACCAATCAACAGGTCATTGCCGAACCATGGCGGAAACACTGCGATCGTTAGCCGCGGCCCTCGGGCTGCTCGGACTGCTGACCGGCTGTTCGGGCGGAGTCATCGGCGATGCGCTGCCGTCCGGGATGGGGGGGCTGCCGCAGGCCGCGCCGGCAAGACCGTCTGCACCGGCAAAGTTTCCGGCCGTCCATGACATGCCGCCGCCGCGGAGCTCCGCTCCCATGACCGAGGCGGAGCACTTCAAGCTCGAAAAGGAGCTGGAGGCGGCCCGGGATCGTCAGGCCGGGGCCGCCGAGCCCGCCCCAGCGGCCCCGCCGGCAACGAAAAAGAAGCCGGCGCCGGCCCGATAATGCCGAGAACTCTGGCGCCTAGCGTAACCCGTGATAAAAGCCAGCCGGGGTCACGACGGCTGGCTTGAGAGGGTCGTCAGCGCGCGCACGTTGAAAGCGATTTGAAGGTCCGAGCCGATGGAAGAATTCTACAGAATCCGCCGCCTGCCGCCTTACGTCTTTGAAGAAGTGAACAAGGCCAAGGCCAAGGCGCGTGCGGCAGGGGCAGACATCGTCGACCTCGGCATGGGCAATCCCGATTTGCCGGCGCCCCAGCACGTCATCGACAAGCTCAAGGAGACCTTGGGCAAGCCGCGCACCGACCGCTACTCCGCCTCGCGCGGCATTCCGGGGCTGCGCCGCGCTCAGGCCGCCTATTATGAGCGGCGCTTCGGCGTGAAGCTCAACCCCGACACGCAGGTGATCGCGACGCTGGGCTCGAAAGAGGGCTTCGCCAACATGGCGCAGGCCATCACGGCGCCCGGCGACGTGGTGATCGTGCCCGACCCGAGCTATCCGATTCACGCCTTCGGCTTCCTGATGGCGGGCGGCGTGATCCGCTCGGTGTCGTCGGAGCCGACGCCGGACTTCTTCGTGCAGGTCGAGCGCGCCATCCGCCACTCGATCCCGAAGCCGATCGCCATCGTCGTCTGCTATCCGTCGAACCCGACCGCCTTCGTCGCCGGTCTTGATTTCTACAAGGACCTCGTCGCCTTCGCCAAGAAGCACGAAATCTTCATCCTCTCGGACCTCGCTTACGCCGAGGTGTATTTCGACGGCGAACGGCCGCCGTCGGTGTTGCAGGTGCCGGGCGCCAATGACGTGACCGTCGAGTTCACCTCGATGTCGAAGACGTTCTCGATGGCCGGCTGGCGCATGGGTTTTGCCGTCGGCAACGAGCGGCTGATCGCGGCGCTCGGCCGCGTGAAGTCCTATCTGGATTACGGCGCCTTCACGCCGGTGCAGGTCGCCGCCGCCGCGGCGCTCAACGGGCCGGACGATTGCGTGAAGGAGATGCGGGCGACCTACACCAAGCGACGCGACGTGATGATCGACAGCTTCTCCCGCGCCGGCTGGGATGTGCCGTCGCCGTCGGCCTCGATGTTTGCATGGTCGCCGATTCCGGAGCCATTCCGCGAAATGGGCTCGGTCGAGTTCTCCAAATTGCTGGTCGAGAAGGCCGAGGTGGCGGTGTCGCCCGGGACCGGCTTCGGCGAGCGGGGCGAGGGCTTTGTCCGGATCGCGCTGGTCGAGAACGAGCAGCGCATCCGCCAGGCGGCGCGCAACATCAAGCGGTTCCTGGAAACGGCGCCGCGGCAGTTGCACAACGTCGTTCCGCTCGCGACCCGGCGCTGATCATGGCTGAAGCACTCAGAGTTGGTGTCGCCGGATTGGGCACGGTTGGCGCTGCGCTGATCGCCCAGATCGCGCGGCAGCATGATGCGCTTGCCACGAGATGCGGACGGGCGATCGACGTGGTCGCGGTCAGCGCCCGGTCCAAGGGCAAGGACCGCGGCGTCGATCTCAAGAAGATGAAATGGTTTGCCGATCCGGTGGAGCTTGCCGGATTCGAGGGCATCGACGTGTACGTCGAACTGATGGGCGGCTCGGGCGATCCGGCCAAGACAGCCGTCGAATATGCATTGGCCTCCGGCAAGTCGGTGGTCACCGCCAACAAGGCGATGCTGGCGAAGCACGGCTTCAAGCTGGCGCAGCTTGCCGAGAAATCCGGTGTTTCGCTCAATTACGAAGCCGCGGTCGGCGCCGCCATTCCGGTGATCAAGACTTTGCGGGAAGGGCTCACCGGCAACGCCATCAACCGCATCTACGGCATCCTCAACGGCACCTGCAATTACATCCTCACCCGGATGGAGCAGGAGGGCCTGTCCTATAACGATTGTCTCAAGGACGCCCAGCGGCTCGGCTATGCGGAAGCCGATCCGACATTCGACGTCGAAGGCTTTGACACGGCACAAAAGCTGGCTTTGCTGGCGAGTCTTGCATTCGGTACCAGAGTCGATGAGAACGCGATTTATGTCGAGGGCATTTCGTCGATCGCGCCAGCCGATCTCGCCGCCGCCGACGAGCTTGGCTATCGCATCAAGCTGCTCGGCGTCGCCGTGCGCACGGGCAAGGGCATCGAGCAGCGCGTGCACCCGACCATGGTGCGCAAGGATTCCGCCATCGCCCAGGTGATGGGCGTGACCAATGCCGTCACCATCGACGCCGAAGGCATCAACCCGATCACGCTGGTCGGCCCCGGCGCCGGCGGCGCCGCGACCGCCTCGGCCGTGCTGTCGGACATCTGCGACATTGCGCGCGGCCTGCGCACCGCGCCGTTCGGCCGGCCGACCGCGCGCCTGACCGGCGTGCGCAAGGCGCCGATGCAGCGCCATGAAGGCGGCTATTACATCCGGCTGATGGCGCGCGACCGGCCCGGAACCGCGGCGACCATCGCTACCCGGCTGGCCGAACAGGAGATTTCGCTGGAGTCGATCGTTCAGCGGCATGCCAAAGACGACGCCGGCACGGTCAAAAAGGGCGGGGCGGTGCCGGTGATCCTGGTGACCTATGCGACCAGCGAGGATGCCGTTAGAAAAGCCCTCGCTGCGGTGGGGCGCGACAAGGTGATCTCGGGCCGGCCGCAAGTGATCCGGATTGAAAAGAACTAGCAGCCACCGGCTGCCAGTCAGATTTCGTAAATTCAAGTTGAGAGTGGAGCAGACCATGGCAACCATTACCGTCCAGCCCGAGATGCTGCTGGAGCGCATCCTCACCCTCGAAATCGTGCGGGTGACCGAGCGGGCGGCGGTGTCGGCGGCGCGGCTGCGCGGGCGCGGCCTCGACAAGGCGTCCGATCAGGCGGCGGTCGATGCGATGCGGCGCGAACTCAACAAGCTGCCGATCGACGGCACTGTGGTGATCGGCGAGGGCGAAATCGACGAAGCGCCGATGCTGTTCATCGGCGAGAAGGTCGGCAACAAGAACGGTCCCAAGGTCGATATCGCCGTCGATCCGCTGGAAGGTACCGTGCTGTGCGCCAAGAACATGCCGGGCTCGATCGCGACGATCGCCATGGCCAACGGCGGCACGCTGCTGCACGCGCCGGATTGTTACATGGACAAGATCGCCATCGGCCCCGGCTATCCGAAGGGCACCGTGGATCTCGACGCCTCCGTCACCGACAACATCATCAGTCTCGCCAAGGCGAAGGGCGTGAAGCCGTCCGAGATCACCGCCATTCTGCTCGACCGGCCGCGGCATGCCGACATGATCGCCGCCATCCGCAAGCTCGGCGCTGCGGTCAGCCTGATCAGCGATGGCGATGTCGCCGGCGTCATCCATTGCGCCGAGGCCAAGACGGGCATCGATATCTATCTCGGCCTGGGCGGCGCGCCGGAAGGTGTTCTCTCGGCGGCGGCGCTGCGCTGCATCGGCGGGCAGATGCAGACCCGCCTCGTCATCGACACCGAGGCGTTGCAGGAGCGCATCCAGAAGATGGGCATCAAGGATGCCAAGAAAAAGTACGAGATCGAAGACATGGTCAAAGGCGACTGTCTGTTTGCCGCGACCGGCGTCACTACGGGCGCCATGCTCAAGGGCGTCGTGTTCGGCAAGGACGTGATCGAGACCGAGACGGTGGTGATGCGTTCTGCGACCGGCACCGTGCGCCGGGTCATCGGCGAACACCGGCAGTTCGAGAAATTCCACCTCGACTAGCCGGCATCTGTCCACAGGGCCACTGCGGCGACGGCCAGAAGCGCCTATATTGCGGCAATGGCCTTACCGGCAGCTGCCTTCAGCGACAAAGAGCGTTACTTCCTCGGCGTGGAGAAATCCGCCAGCGGGCGCGCCTGGCGTGACCGGCTGGACGAGCGCGGCAATGCGCGGGCCATGACCATTGCGCAGCGGCTGGGCCTGCCCGATTTGCTGGCGCGGGTGCTGGCCGGGCGCGGCGTCGAAGCCGATACTGCTGAGGCCTACCTTGATCCCACCATCAAGCGGCTGCTGCCCGATCCGGCCGTGCTGACCGGCATGGACGCCGCCGCGGCGCGGCTCGCCGATGCCATGGTCAAAGGCGAGCGCGTGGCCATCTTCGGCGACTACGATGTCGACGGCGCCACCTCGGCGGCGCTGTTGTGCCGCTATCTGCGGCAGGGCGGGCTCGACCCGATCGTGCATATCCCCGACCGCATTTTCGAGGGTTACGGGCCGAACGTCGATGCGATCCGTTCGTTTGCCCAGCGTGGCGCGACGCTGCTGGTCACCGTCGATTGCGGCACGACGAGCCATGAACCGCTCGCGGAGGCCCGCACGCTCGGGCTGGAAACGGTGGTGATCGATCATCACCAGGCCGATGTGCAGCTTCCCGATGCGGCTGCCATCGTCAACCCGAACCGCGCCGACGATCTGTCCGGGCTTGGCCATCTCGCGGCCGTTGGACTGGTGTTTCTGACGCTGGTGGCGCTGACGCGCGAACTGCGCCAGCGCGGTTTCTGGAGCGCCACGCGCCCGCCGCCGGACTTGCTATCGATGCTGCATCTGGTGGCGCTCGGCACCGTCGCCGACGTGGTGCCGCTGAAGGGGCTGAACCGCGCCTTCGTCGCCAAGGGGCTGATCGCGCTGCGGCGGCGCGAACAGATCGGGCTGACCGCGCTAATGGACGCCGCCCGATTAAGCGGGCCGCCGGAATCCTGGCACCTCGGCTTTCTGCTCGGCCCGCGCATCAATGCCGGCGGCCGCATCGGCCGCGCCGACCTCGGCGTCAGCCTGCTGCTGGAGGAGGATCCGTCGGAAGCCGCCCGCATCGCCGGCGAACTGGACCGACTGAATACCGAACGCCGCCAGATTGAGGTCGCCACCGTAGCGCAGGCGGAAGCCGAGGCCATGGCCGCGCTCGGTCTGGAAGAGAAGGGCGCGGTGGTGGTCACCGCCGCGCAGGGTTGGCACCCCGGCGTGGTCGGGCTGGTGGCGGCGCGTCTGAAGGAAACCTACGGCCGTCCCGCCTTTGCCATCGCCATCGAGCCGGGCGGTACAGGCACCGGTTCGGGGCGTTCGATTGCCGGGGTCGATCTCGGCCGCGCGGTGCGGCAGGCGGTGCATGACGGATTGCTGCTGAAGGGCGGCGGCCACGCCATGGCGGCCGGCGTCACGCTGCGCAAGGAGGCTATCGGCGCCTTCCGGGCTTTTCTGGAGGAGACGCTGGCGCCTTCCGTTGAGGTGGCGCGGCGTGACAATGCCCTCAAGATCGACGGCGCCGTGAGTGGCGGCGCGGTCAATGTCGCATTGTGCGAGATGCTGTCGCGGGCCGGTCCCTTCGGCGCCGGCAATCCGGAGCCGTTGCTGGCGCTACCGGGGCATACGCTGGCTTATGTGGATCCGGTAGGCGAAAACCACATCCGGGCGCGCTTCCGCTCCGGCGACGGCAAATTCGTCAATGCCATCGCCTTCCGCGCCGCAGGGCAGCCGCTCGGCAAGGCGCTGGTTGAGAACCGCGGCCGCGCGGTGCACGCGGCCGGGTATCTTGCGGTCGATCGCTGGCAAGGCCAGGAGCGGGTGCAGATGCGGCTGAGCGATATCGCAGTCAGCTAGCTCCCACCCGGCGCTCGCCTACATCCGATTGGTCGGCGCCGGCGTGTCAGGTGCCGTCTCGAGCGGCCCGCCCGAGCCGGAGGTGCCTGGCGCCGGCTGCGCTCCCTCGGCGCGCTTGCCCATCCGGTCGAACAACTCGCCTGCGGCCTGTACGCAGCTCTGGATTTCGACGTGCGCCGGGCACCGGATGTCGATCCGGGCATCCCCGTTGGCGATGCGGAAGCGCGCGCCTGCGCCCCGAGCACCGTGCATCCGGCCCATGTAATGGGGGCCCATGCCGTGATGCGGTCCGCGGTGATAGCCGCGGCGGCCTTCGTCGCGGTCTCCACCACGGCGTTCTTCGGCGCGGTCACGATCGCGACGCCGTTCGCCGTCGTCGTCTCTTTCACTTCGATCCGACCGATACTCCGAGCGGCGGTCGTCTCGATCGCTGCGGTCGGACGATTGCGCGAAACTGGCCGGCGCGAAGCCGAGCGTAGCGGCCATGGCCGTTGCGAGCGCGAGGGGAGCAATTTTCATGGGTGGCTCTCTGTTTGGGGACGCGTTGGATGCCAACGTCGCCGACCGCCAACTCGTTCCGGGCGGTGTCGCCAACCCTTGTCAGCGCCGTCAAGGGGTGGAACAATTCCGCCGTCGCGCGACGTCATGCAGAACGAACAATCAGACGCGACGGGGGAAATCGCCATGCTGCGCTTGCGTTTCATCGCTGCAACACTTGCTATCCTGCCCTTCGCAACGGGTGCGACCTCCGTTCAGGCCCAGACCTATCCGGCGCGCGACATCACCTTCATCGTCGCCTTCGCCGCCGGCGGCGTCGCCGATACGGTGGCGCGCATGGTCGGGCAGGGCGTCGCCGCCAAACTGGGGCGCAATGTGGTGATCGAAAACCGCGGCGGCGCCGGCGGCAACATCGCCGCGACGGCGGTCGCGCGCGCCGAGCCCGATGGCTACACGCTGCTGGTAACGACGACGGCGCTGGCGATCAACGAGACGTTGCGCAAGAACAGCGGCTTCACCGCCGGCGATTTCACGTCGGTGGCGATCGTGGCGTCGAGCCCGGAATCACTGATCACGAGCACGGCGAACCCGTCCGGCAATCTGGCCGACTTCATGAAGGCGGCTCAAGGCAAGAGCGTCAATTTCGGCAGCGCCGGCGTCGGCAGCGGTTCGCATATTGCCGCCGAATACTTCTTCAAGGTGCACGGCAAGATCGCCGCGGTGCATGTGCCGTTCCAGGGCGGCGCGCCGGCGATGAACGCCACCATCGGCGGCCAGATCGATCTGCTGGCGACCACGCTGGGCGGCGGCGGCGCGGCGCAGATTGCCGGCGGCAAGGTCAAGGGTCTGGGTGTGGCCAGCGAGAAGCGGGTTGCGGCGGTGCCGAATGTGCCGACCTTCGCCGAAGCCGGATACCCCGGATTCGAGGCGTCGTCATGGGTCGGCATCTTCGCGCCGGCCAAGACCAGTCCGGAGATCGTCACGGCCCTGAACGCTGCGATCGATGAGGTGATAAAGGACAAGGACCTGCGGCAGAAGCTGACAGCGATCGGCTTCGAGCCGATCAACGGCACGCAAAAGCAGGCGGAGGATTACTTCCGCGCCGAGGTGGCGAAGTGGGGCAAGATGGTCACCGCATTGGGGCTGTCGATCAACTGAATGCCGCTCCGACCGCGTCGCAAACCCATTCCCGTGGGGTTGGCGGAGCGTTATAAGCCCCCATATGTCCCTGATCGTGGCGCGTCTGAACGCGCGCGTCCACCCGTTGCGGAGAACTGACCATGCGAGCGCTTTCCCGTCGTGATGCCCTGACGGCTCTGGGCGCCACCGGTGCCGCCTTGGCGATGACCGGGTGGAGCGACGGTGCGCTCGCGACGGTGCAGGAGGCGGCGGATGAGATCGCCAAGTTCACCGGCGGCAAGGCGCCTGTGAAGGGCAAAATCACCATCGAGCTGCCGGAAATCGCCGAAAACGGCAACACCGTGCCGCTGCGGGTTTCGGTCGAGTCGCCGATGACGGCGGAGGACTACATCACCGACGTGCTGGTCGTTGCCGACGGCAATCCGCGTCCCGGCGTCGCCACGTTCCGCTTCACGCCGATGTCGGGAAAGGCGGATATCTCGACCCGCATGCGGCTCGCCGCCACCCAGAACATCGTCGTCATTGCCAGGACCAACAAAGGTGACCTCTTCACCGGACAGCGGCAGGTGACGGTCACGGTCGGCGGTTGCGTCGGCTGAGATCCAACAAATCGAGGATATGACGATGGCAGACCGGCCGCGGATCAGACTTCCCAAGCAAGCCAAGAAGGGCGAGTTGATCGAAATCAGGACGTTGCTCCCGCACCTGATGGAGTCGGGGCAGCGCAAGGGCGCTGACGGCAAGGTATTTCCGCGCAAGATCGTCAACGCCTTCACCTGTGAATTCAACGGCAAGCTCGTCTTCTCCGCCACGCTGGAGCCGGCGATTGCCGCCAATCCCTACCTGCAGTTCTCCGCCAGGGTCGAGGAAAGCGGCACATTCCGCTTCGCCTGGACGGATGACGACGGCACGGTCATCACCGCGGATGAGATGATCACCGTGATCTGATGCCCCGCGCGCGTGGCCGGAGCCGCCGCGAGGGCGAGAAGGTTCTTTGTGCCTGATTGCGCAGTCGGAGACGGAACGTGCTGCCGTCCTCGGCCGGCATAGAATAACAATCGCTGCGACAATTTGTCAGCATTGGCATAAAACAGAAAAGATGGACGGCGGCCTCACCTGAGGTGCAACGCTCCCGCCGGGAGTGGAATACCATGCATGACGCGGCGCTTTGTTGGCTGTTGGCGACACGATCAACCGGTGCAGGGCGAAGCGGCATGATCGCCTTGCTGGTGCTGCTGATGACACCGTTTGCCGGGGTGCAAGCCGGTGCGGCGGCCGATCTCGAGCTCGGCCGCCATCTGTCGTCCGAATGCATGACCTGCCACGGCGCCGCTCAAGCCAGCGCCATTCCGAAAATTTTCGGTCATGAGCCGGCGACTTTCGCCGAAGTGATGAAGGCCTACCGCGACAAGAGCCTGCCGAACGAGGCAATGCAAACGGTGGCTGCCAGACTCAACGACGAGGACATCGCTTCGCTTGCGCTCTATTTCGCCACCGCCAAAAGCCCGACCAAAAAACCAGATTAACACCATCTCGCATTCAAGGGAGTTTCGCATGACCGTTCTGACACGCCGTAATTTTACTGCCGTCGCCGGCGCCTCGCTGGCCACGTCGCTGTTTGCACCGGCCGCCTTCGGCCAGGCCAAGCCGCGCCTCGTCGTGATCGGCGGCGGGCCGGGCGGCGCGACCGTCGCCCGTTACGTCGCCAAGGATTCCAACGGCGCTGTCGATGTCACGCTGATCGAGCCGCAGAAGACCTTCACCACCTGCTTCTTCTCCAACATCTATGTTGGCGGCTTCCGCGATCTGAAGTCGCTGACGCATACTTACGACAACGTCGCCAAGGCCGGCGTCAAGGTGGTGCATGCGGCCGCGACCGCCATCGACCGCGACAAGAAGACCGTTACCCTCAGCGACGGCGGCACCGTGCCCTACGACCGGCTGGTGATCGCACCGGGCATCGACCTGAAATACGACTCCGTGCCCGGCTATTCGGAAGCCGCCGCGGAAATCATGCCGCACGCCTGGAAGGCCGGGCCGCAGACCGAACTGCTGGTCAAGAAGCTCAACGCGCTCAACGACGGCGACCTCATCGTGATGGTGGCGCCGCCGAACCCGTACCGCTGCCCGCCGGGCCCCTACGAGCGCGCCTCGATGTTTGCCCATGTGCTCAAGACCAAGGGCCACAAGAAGTCGAAGATCATCATCGTCGATCCGAAGCCGGCGTTCTCCAAGCAGGCGGTGTTCATGGAAGGCTGGGAGAAGCACTACCCCGGCGTGATCGAGTGGCAGGACCCCAAGGTGCATGGCGGCATCAAGGGTGTCGATCCGAAGACCGGAGAAGTGAAAACCGATCTGGCGGACTACAAGGCGGCGCTGGCGAACGTGATCCCGGCGCAGTCGGCCGGCAAGATTGCCATCGACGCCGGCCTGACCGACAAGTCCGGATTCTGCCCGATCCATCCGGAGTCGATGAAATCGACGGTCGATGCCAACATCTTCGTGGTGGGCGATGCGTCGATTGCCGGCGACATGCCGAAGTCGGCGTTCTCGGCCAACAGCCAGGCCAAGGTCGCGGCGATGACGGTGCGCGCCGAGCTGACGCAGTCGCGGGCCTTCCCGGCGCGCTATTCGAACACCTGCTGGAGCCTGATCGCGCCGGACGACGACATCAAGGTCGGCGCCAGCTACGAGCCGGGCGACGGCAAGATCAAGGCCGGCGCCGGCTTCGTCAGCCAGAAGGGTGAGCCGGCCGATCTGCGCAAGGCGAACTACAAGGAGTCGGTAGACTGGTACAACGGCATCATCGCCGACACCTTCGGCTGATCGCCCCACACATCGCAGTGTCACGGAACGGCGGTCCGCAGGGGCCGCCGTTTTGCTTATGGCGCGGCTTTGGCCTATGATTTTTGGCGCCAACCCCTTGTTCCGTCCGGGAAATTCGACATGACCAAACTCAACCTGTCCGTCGCCGTCGGGCCCTACGACCGCACCCGGGCGCTGATCGACGGCGCGGTTCAAATTGACGGTGTCTCGGCCGCCTGCATGACGCTGTCGCCGGAGGAGATCTTCTTCCGCGCCTTCCGCCATGCCGAGTTCGACATCTGCGAACTGTCGCTGTCGAGCTTCACGGTCAAGACCGCGCAGGGCGGCGGGCCCTATGTCGGTGTGCCGGCCTTCGTGTCGCGGGCGTTCCGCCACACCTCGATCTATGTGCGCACCGACCACATCAAGAAGCCCGAAGACCTCAAGGGCAAGCGCGTCGGCGTGCCGGAATATCAACTCACGGCCAATGTCTGGGCGCGCGCCATCCTGGAAGACGATTACGGCGTCAAGCCATCCGATATCCAGTGGGTGCGCGGCGGCATCGAGCACGCCGGGCGGCCCGAGAAGATCACCATCAAGCTGCCGGACGATGTGAAGCTTGAGAACGCACCGGAGGGCAAGACCATCTCGGCCATGCTGGCGGAGGGCAGCATTGACGGCTTCATCGCGCCGCGGCCGCCGTCGCTGCCCAAGAACACGCCGAACGTCGGCTGGCTGTTTGCCGATCCGGTCGCGGCCGCCAGGGATTACTTCACGCGCACCGGCATTTTTCCGATCATGCACATTGTCGGCGTGCGGCGCGAGCTGGCCGACAAGCATCCGTGGCTGCCCGGCGCGGTGTACAAGGCCTTCGAGCAGTCGAAGGCCGCGGCGCTGGACCTGTTGAGCGACACGTCCGCGACCAAGGTGACGCTGCCCTTCGTCGAGGAACGGCTGGCAGAAGCGCGCGACCTGATGGGCGAGGACTTCTGGTCCTACGGCCTGGAAGCCAACCGCAAGACGCTGGAGACCTTCCTGCGCCATCACCACGCGCAGGGCCTGTCGTCGCGGCGGGTGACGCCGGAGGAACTGTTCCACCCCGGCACGCACGAGGCGTTCAAGCTTTAAGGCTTCGCGCGCCTCGGCCGAACCCGAGCATGGGCGGATGCCACCGGCGTCCGCCCAGCGTTCTCGTCGCTTATTTGGTGATCGAGGTCTGCACCAGTTCGGCGACCTGTTCCTTGGTCAGTTCCTTGGGCGCGTATTTCAGCGCGACCGCGTCCGTCAGCAGCGCGTCGAGGCCCTTGATCTCGCTCATCTGCAGGATCGACCGCGGGAAGAATTCGTCGCGCACGCGCTTGGCCAGCGCCGGCGTGATCTTGGCGAATTCAGCGTAATCGGCCAGCGCCTGCGGGTTGTCCGAGTACATGTAGTCGATGGTCTCGGCATAGGCCTGCATGAAGCGCTTGATCACCGCCTGGCGGTTCTTCAGCGCATCGGCATTGGCGATGATGGTGCGGATGGTCTGGCCGCCGATGGTCTTGGTGTCGCCACCCTTGCCGACAAGCTGGATCTTGCCTTCGTCGATCTCGCGCAGACCGAACGGCGGCGAAGCCCAGCCGATATCGATCTGGCCGCTCATGACGCTGGTGAGCGTCGCCGGCGGGCCGCCGGTCGCGGTCGGCTTCACGTCGATGCCGTATTCCTTGATGAAGGCCAGTACCATCGAATGGGTCGAGGAGCCGTTGGTGGAATAGGCGATGGTCTTGCCCTTGGCATCCTTCAGCGATTTGATGCCGGAATCGGTCTTGGCATACCAGTAGTCGGCGGCACCCGTCGCCTGCGCGGCGACAATGCGGATCGGCGCGCCTTTGGCGAAATAGCCGATGGCGCCCAGCGTGCCGACGGCGAGGCCGAGATCGACATTGCCGGAGATGACCGGCTGCACCGTTTCACCGCTGCCCGAGGTGTAAACCATCTCGAGTTGCAGGCCGTGCTTCTTGAAGATGCCGGCCTTGTCGCCGAGGTGCGGTACGGCGGTGTCCCAGTTGCCGCGCTGGCCGATGGTCATTTTTACCGTGTCCTGAGCGAAGACGGGCGTCGCCAGCAGCGACGCGGCGACGATCGTGGCGCCGGCATAGTGTCGAACGTGTTTCATGAAGTCCTCTCGTGCGTGGTTTCGTTGTTAGACGCGTTTGATGCCATCAAGACCGCCAAGACGTCCGACCAGAGCATTGGCCCCGATCGACAGCACGAACAGCACGATGAGCATGGCGTACATGCGCGGCATGTCGAAGGTCGAGTAGGCGTTGATGATCAGAAAGCCGATGCCTTTGTTGGACAGTTTGGTTTCCGCCAGCAGCGTACCGATCAGCGCGACGCCAAGGCCGAGCCGCACGCCGTTGATGATCGGGTGGCGCATCGCGGGCAGGTAGACCTTGGTCACCATCTGCCAGGTGCTGGCGCGGAAGCTCTTGCCGACGCGGATCAGCACCTTGTCGATGCCGCGCATGCCGGCGGCCGCCGAGAGAGCCACCGGGAAGAAGCAGGACAGCGTGCCGAGCGCGATCTTGGAGCCGGGTCCGACGCCGAACCACATGATCATGATCGGGAAGAAGATGATCTTCGGCGTGGGTCCGAGATAATAGAGGTAGGGCTCGAACGCCTTCGCCAGATAGCGGTTGGCGCCGAGCAGGATGCCCACCGCCAGCCCCGCCAGCCCGCCGATGAGCAATGCGGTGCCGATCTCGCCGGCGGTGACGGCGAGGTGGAAATAGTACTCGCCATGCGACAGCAGGTCGAAGATGGCGCGGCTGATGGCGAACAGCGACGGCACCACGTCGCGGTACAGCCAGCCGGAGCGCGCCAGCAGTTCCCACGACGCCAGCAGCGTCAGGATAATGACGACCCGCAGCACGGTCACCTGGCTCACGGCCGGCGCCGATACGGCGGCCGGCTTCAGTCGAAGGGTCTCAGCCATCGCTCGATCTTTTCCAGGGTCATGAAGAACAGGATGCTTACCAGGATGACGAAACAGATCGCCGCGTAGGTGCCGGGCAGATCATAGCGTTCGGCCAGTTCATTGATGAGCTGGCCGAGGCCGCCAAAATTGATGAGGAATTCGACGCCGACAATATTGATGAGGGCAAAGATCAGCCCGAGTCGGATGCCGACGAAGATGGTCGGCAGCGCGGCCGGAAAAAGGATTTTCCAGAACTGCTGCGACGGCGTCAGGTTGAAGCTGCGGCCGACATTGACGAGCACCTTGCGGGTGCTCGACAGGCCCTCGAGCGTCTTGAGGATGACGGGCGGCAGGGCGGCGACAAAGCCCATCATGATCATGGTCCACATGCTGCGGCCGAAGATCACCAGAAACAGCGGATACATCAGCACGATCGGCGCCGACGCCATCGCCGCCACCCATGTCTCGCAGGCTTGCTGAAGCAGCTTGAAGCGGTGCATCAGCACACCGCCGCCGACGCCGACGACGGTCAGCAGCACGCCGGCGATCAGGCACTCCGACAGCGTCAGCAGGAAGCGGCCGAACACATTCTCTTCGACAATCACCCGACCGAAGCTGCCGATGATGTCGGAGGGCGGCGGCACGATGAACCGGTTGATGACGCCGGTCTGGATCAGCAGTTCCATGCTCAGGAAGAATGCGACCAGCGAGCTCAAGCCGACGACTTGCGGCGGGATGGTGCGCCGCATTGCCGGCCGCGGTGCGGCGGCGTCGGTCATGACGCGCCACCTTTGGGATGCGACAGCGTATGCTTTTCCTCGTCGCGCATGCCGCGGCTGGCTTCCTCGCGCAGATCGGCCCATATCTGCGCGACATAGCGGCCGAAGGCTTCGCTGCCGACGATCTCCGACGTGCGGGGGCGCGGCAGGTCGATCTCGACGATGCGCTTCACTTTGCCGGGGCGATAAGTCATCACCACGATGCGGTCCGACATCTGCACCGCCTCAGTAATGTTGTGGGTGATCAGCAGCGTCGTTTGCTTCAACTGCTGCTGGATCTGCAGCACCTTGTCGCCGAGCAGCAGGCGGGTCTGCTCATCGAGCGCGGCGAACGGCTCGTCCATCAGCAGGATCTTCGGCTCGGAGGCGAGCGTGCGGGCCAGTGATACGCGCTGACGCATGCCGCCGGACAATTCACCGGGATAGCGGTTTTCGAAGCCGTCGAGGCCGACCAGCGCAATGAAATGCCGCGCGCGTTCAATGCGCTGCGCCTTCGCCATGCCGGTGAGCTCGAGCGGGAAGGCGACGTTGTCGGTGACGGTACGCCAGGGGAAGGTGGATTCCTCCTGGAACACCATGCCGATCGACTGATGCGGGCCGGCGATGGTTTCGCCGGCAACACTGACCTTGCCGTTATAGTGGCCGAGCAGGCCGCCGACGACGTTGAACAGAGTCGACTTGCCGCAGCCGGACGGTCCGATCACCGACAGGAATTCGCCGGGCTTCACCTTCAGCGATACGTCATCGACGGCAACGATAGGCCCTTCCGGTGTCTCGAAGCGCACCACGATATTGTCGACCACCAGGATGGCGTCATCGGTTGCGTCTTGGCTCGTCGGCTTGGTCGGCGTCAGCATGCGCTCTTACTCGCTCTTGAGGGTCATGACCGCGGTCATGGCAGCGGTGTAGCCGGGCTCAACGCGGACATCGACGACAACGACGTTTCCGGCCTCGACGGCGGCAATGGCTTCCTTGAACACAGGGCCCAACTGGGCAATCTCGGTCACCGGGCCGAAGGCCTGCGCGCCTTGCGCGCGCGCCACTCCGGCGATGTCGATATCGGGCTCGGAAATGCGCTGGCCGATCCAGCGGTTCTCGACCGGGCGGTTGCGCATGCGGGCGACGCGTTCCTGGTGCAGTTCGTCGTTGAAGAACGAGCGATTGTTGGCCACCACGAACAACAGCGGAATGTGGTAATGCGCCGCTGTCCAGACCGCGGTAACGCCCATCATGAAATCGCCGTCGCCGCACACCGCGACCGGCAGCCGGCCGCTGCCCTTCAGCGCCAGCGCCGCGCCGACCGAAATGCCGGGGCCACCGCCGACGCCGCCGCCGCCGTCGGAGCCGAGGAAGTCGAGCGGATGACGGAACGGCCAGCTCGCGCCATTCCACGACAGCGACACGTGGGTGAGCGAGGCCGGCCGTTCGCCGACCGCAAGGCGCAGCGCATCGGCCAGGTGATCGACCGTGAGCTTGTCGGTGCCGAGCGCGGGAAATTCTTTCGGCGCCGTCACCGGCACCGGGCGCGGCCCGGCGCTGCCGAGCGCTTCCAGCAAGGCGGGCACAGCGGCGTCAGGCGTGCAAGCCATCATGACATCGACCGGCGGCAGGCCTTGGTAGTCCATGCTCCAGCCATTGTGCAGGTGATGGTCGATCGACACCTGCACCACTTTCGCGGTGACATTGCCGACATGTTTGAAGGTGCCGGCGACGTCGACCCAGTCGAGGCTGAGGATGACGTCGGCGGCGCGGATCGCTTCGGCGGCTTCCGGGATCGGCGCGATGGTGCCGGGGCTGCCGGCATGCAGCGGATGGTCGGTCGGGAAGGCGGCGCCGACTTTCAGGTCGGTGACGACGCGGGCGCCGAGCCGTTCCGTCAGCGCGATGCGCTGGTTCCAGGCGTCGAGATCGCGCGACATGCGGCCGGCGAGGATGACCGGCTTCTTGGCGTTGCGCAGCAGATCGGCGGCGGCCTTGATGGCGTCGGGCGCCGCGGCGCTGGCGGTGTGCGGCATGAAGCGCGCGGTGTCGATCGGCGCCACCGGTTCGGCCAGCTTGGCTTCCTGCATCTCGGCGTCGAGATTGACGTAAGTCGGACCGCACGGCGCGGTGTTGGCGATCCAGCCGGCGCGCAGCACGGCCTCGCGGGCGGCGAGGGCGGACGACGGCTGGTCGTCCCATTTGGTGTAGCCGCGCACCAGCGCGCCCTGATCGCGCGAGGTGTGGATCCAGTCGATCCAGGGCCGGCGTTTGGCTGCATCGACCGGGCCGGTGGCACCGAGCACCACCATCGGCATGCGGTCGCACCAGGCGTTGAAGATCGCCATCGTGCCGTGCATGAGCCCAACATTGGAATGCACCACCGCGGCCATCGCCTTGCCGGTGACCTTGGCATAGCCGTGCGCAATAGCGACGGCAGCTTCCTCGTGCAGGCAGAGCAGCATCTGCGGCTGCTCATTGCCGAGATAGTTGACCAGACTGTCGTGCAGGCCGCGGTAGCTGGCGCCGGGGTTGAGCGCGATATAGGGAATGTCGAGCGCGCGCAGCGCATCGGCCACGACGTCGCTGCCAAAACCGGCGGCGTTGACGCCGGCCGGCACCGGACGATCGACGGCCGCAATATCGGTGTCGGAGGCTGGCGCCCGCGCGGAGGCGGCGGGCTTTCCCGGATTGGTCGGTGACATGCGGTTGCATCGGAGCCGTCGCGCCGAGAACCGCTGTGCGGTCCACGGCCTGCTTCCGGCCGACGTTTCTCCCTGAACCGGCGGCGGGTTGGCCCCGCGCCTCATTGGTGACTGCCCGCGATCGACAGCAGGGCCGTCGGTCGCGGACGTTGAGTTGTGGCACACTCTATCCTTTGACATTAGCGCATAGAAGTCGATAAATTCGCAAACCATTGTTGCCGAATACACAACAATAACGCACACCGGTGATCCCAGGGCGGATACAGGATCGATGGACCGTTTCCGCACCATGGAAAGCTTCGTGCGGGTGGTGCGGGCCGGTTCCTTCACCATTGCCGCCGGGCAACTCGGGCTGTCCCGTGCGCTTGTGTCGCGCCATGTCAGCGGACTGGAACGACGCCTCGGCGTCCGCCTGCTGAACCGTTCGACCCGCTCCGTCAGCCTGACCGAGGAAGGCACCGTCTATCTCGAGTTCTGCGAGAAAGTGTTCCTCGACATCGAGAACAGCGAGCGCGCGATCCTCCGTACGCGGCTGGAGCCGGCGGGCACCTTGAAGCTGCTGGCGCCCAAATCGTTCGGCGCGATGCATCTGTCCGACGCGGTCATCGCCTTCGCCAAAGCGCAGCCGCGGTTGAAGGTCTCGCTGATGCTGGAGAACACGCCGTATCGCGGTTCGTATGATTTCGCCGAGCGCGATCTCGATCTGGTGCTGGGGTTTTCGACCGTGCGGGGCTCATCGGTGCAGGAGCAGGTGGTCGGCAAGGTTGAATGGGTCGTGTGTGCTTCGCCGGATTATCTCGCGCACGCCGGGCGGCCGCAGACCCCTGCCGAACTCGGCGGTCATGCCTGTCTGGTGCATGTCGACGTCGCGCCCAATGACAGCATCTGGCGCTTCGAGGGGCCGAGAGGACCGGTGACCGTCAAGGTTCGGGGCGCTTTCTTTTCCAACGCGGCGCTGACCTTGCGGAAGGCCGCGGTCGCGGGCCTCGGCATTACAATGGTGCCTTACTATGCCGTGGCGGGTGAACTCGCATCGGGCGCGCTGGTCGCGGTGCTGCCGCGCTATCGCGCCGGATCGCGGCCGTTGCTGGCGGTCTATCCGCAGGCGCCGGTAACGCCGCCCAAGGTGCAGGCCTTTATCGATTTCCTGAAGGACTGGATGGCGGCACAGGATTTTCGCGCAAAGCCGCGCATGGCCGCGGCCCAGCAGGTGCCGGCTGACGTTGGTTAGGCGCCCTGACGCAGCCTGGCCAGCACTTTGAGCCCGGCATAGCCATCGGCCGGCTCCATGCCGACCGACTTCTGGAAGGCGGCGATCGCCTTGATCGTGCCGATGCCGGAGCGACCGTCGATGCCATCGGTGGGAAAACCGCGCTCGGTCAGGCGGCGCTGTATTTCCTTGATCTCGTCGACGGTGGGGATGCGCTCGCCGCCGGGGAATTGCTGGTGGAACGAACCGTTGCCGCGGATCAGGTCGCCGAGATGCAGCAGCGACAGCGCGTAGCTGGTCGACGGATTGTAAGAGTAGATGGCACGGAAATTCTGCCCGAGCAGGAAAGCCGGGCCGCCCGCGACCGGCACCCACAGCCGCACCTGATCGCCCGGCCGCGGGAAGGCGGCGCCATCAGCGCGCCGAACGCCAAGTTCCTGCCACTGCGCGTAGGATCGCATGGTCTTGTTGTCGGCCAGCCGTGCCCGGCCGGCGGGGACCCTGACTTCGGTGCCCCAAGCCTCGCCGGGCCGGTAGCGCCCGCGCTTGAGCAAATACTGCGCGCTGCCGGCCAGCGCATCGTCGGGCTTGCCGAACGGATTGGCGCGGCCGTCGCGGTCATAGTCAAAGCCGATGTTGAGCCACACCTCCGGCATCCACTGGGTATGCCCCATGGCGCCAGCCCAGGAGCCAATCATGCCGTCGGGCTGCGCCCAGCCGCGCTCGACGATGGTCAGCGCATTGAGCAGTTCGGTTTCCCAGTATTTGCGCCGGCGTGGTTCGCCATAAGCCAATGCGGCCAGTGCGGGAATGACGGGCCGCATGTATTTCGGATTGTCCATGACGTCGCCGAACGACGACTCCATGCCCCACAGGCCGAGCAGCACATAGCGGTCGACGCCGAAATCCCTCTCCAGCCGCGCCAAGAGCGGCGCATGCTCGCGGGCGCGCTGCTTGCCGGTGGTGACACGCCAGTCGGAGCAGCGGCGGTTGATGTATTGCCAAAGCTGTTCGGTAAACTCCGGCTGCGCCCGCTGCAGCGCATAAACGCTGGTGTCCGGCTTCAGCCCGTTCATGACGCGGTCATAGGTGGCGCCGGAGATGCCGCGCGCCAAAGCCCGGGTCCGGAAGGTCGCGACCCAGCGCTCGAACGCGGCCGATTGCGCGATAGCCGGTGAGCCGAAGGCCGTTGCGGCGCCGCCGAGGAGGGCGGACATGAACACGCGCCGGCTCAGAAGAGTCAGCGGCGACGGGCGGGGGGAGATTCGCGTCATGACGCATTGTAGGCGGCAATTGCGGCGAGACAAACGCGCCGCACGGATCACTTGCGGTAATGATGAACATCACCCGCCGCAGCGCAGGACCGCGGCGGGCGTATGTCCAGGTATCGTTAGCGCGTGTTGACCTGACCGCCGACGCCGGCGGCGCCGCTGCCGGTGGTCTTGCTGCCATTCTTCTTGACGGCGCCGGACGTATTGGCGTTCACGCCAGCCCCGGCTTTGGTATCGCCAGCGCGGACATTAGCGCCCGTGCCGGTGTTCAGATTGGTCGAACCGCTGGTTCCGGCGGAACCGGTTCCGACGGCTGCGCCGCCGGATGTCGTACTACCGGCACCGACGCCGACCTGAGCCATGGCCACGCTGCTGGCGACAGCGAAGGCACCGGCGAGCAGGACCGTTTTAACATTCTTCATGGGAGTTCCTCCGGCAAGTTGGGAAACCGCGAAACGTGCGGTCGCAGGACACGGGGACCGCGGCGCTGCACCTCTCCAACGACGCGGACCGCCGTTCAGTTCCTGTCGAATTCAGGCAAAGCCTGTTCCACCGCCGCAGGCGACCGGCGCCGTTGCTTCTTGCGCACCGGGCGCTTCCGCGGCGGCGTTGCGCGGACCGCAGGCTTGTCCTTGACCCGCGGCGGCGGGACCGCCACGGGGGCTGGCTTTGCCGGCTCGGCGGCGCTCTGTTCGGCATCTACCGGCCCGGCTTCCTTTGGCTCGGCTTCGTTCGGCTCGGCTTCCTTGGGTTCGGCCACCGCGGGTGCGGGCGCCGGATTGAGAATAACCGGCGGCACCGGCGCCAGCGGCGGTACCGTGTCGCCCGGTTTTATTTCGTTGCCGCGCTCGCCGACCAACTGTTCGTAGGCCGCGATCAGACTCGCATAGGGATTGACGAAAACGAAGCCGATCCTGGTCGGCACCTGCATGTCGAAGTGCAGATGATAACTGGTGCCGCGCTCCGTCTTGTTGAACGTAGCGGCCTTGCCAATCACATCGCCGGCCTTCACGGATTTTCCGCTGAGAATTCCGTCGGCATCAAGCCGGTTCGGGTTCATGTGAATGTAGCGCACGCGCAGATGCGCGCTGGCCGTATTGGCGAACAGAAAAATTGCCTGCTGCTTCGGCGCCCGCAGGATCGTGCCGTCGAGTGCCGCCACGATGTCGTGGTGGTAGGGCTGACAGCGGTCCGCACCTTCGTTGAGAAGATTGCACTCGCCGGGCCGGATATCCTGGCCCTGATGGCCTTCGCCACCGGGGCACTGACCGACAAAAAAGTTGCGGTGTTCGCAGAAATTATCGCGCCACGGATAGGAAAAATTGGCGCCGGCGGACTCATCGAATACCAGGGGCAGTCCGTTGACGCTGCAGGAATAGGGCGTGCCTTTCTTGCGCAGCGTGCGCACGGAGCGTCCGGTGAAATTGCAATTGCCCCAATTGTTGAAAGACTGCGAATTGACGAAGGCCGGTGCATCTTTCAGCGGGAAACGCAGATTTGCATACACCGTGTAATCGGCGACGCCGCCCAATTCCTTGCTGCGGCCGGTGCCCGGAATGATGAAGCCGGGGCTGAAATAGCTGAAGTTCGGCGAGACCGCTTCAGGGCGCGGCAGCATGGTGGCATCGATCGTTTGCCCAACCGGTGCCGGCATGCCGCCGGCAAGCTTGAGGCTGCTCAGGAAGCGCTCGGCGATCCGGTCAGCCTGCCGGCAGGTCAGGATTCGCGAAGCGGGCCGGCGGTCAAGGCAGAAAATCGCTGCCACATAGGTGACGCCGAAGCGCTCGAAGCTGTAGCGAACATAGGATTCGTGCAGATAGCGGCGGATGCCGGGGAAATCTGCTTCCAGCGCCTTCACCTCGACGCCCTCCGGCAACGGTTTGCCGTCGAGTGTGTAGGTCATGCGAAAACCGGAAAACATCACATACACCGGCTCGGCGTAACGGATGTCGGAGAACTCCTTGACGTCGGCAAGACGCAGCGCAAACACGGCATCATAGCCGGCCGGCCCGGCCATGAAGAAATCGGAGACGCGAAAATCGCCCTGCATGGCGCGGCTGGCCAGAGCGCCGATCTCGTTCGCCGAGGGCTCTTTCGTCGCCGCCAGTTCCTTGGCGAATGCCGCCGCATCGAATGGCAACAGCACCGGCACCGCGCTGGTGGCGATGCCGCTGAAGCGGTTGCCGGAGGCGGCGTTCAGTGGCCCGAACGGGTCGTCCGGCGGTCCGCCGAGCGGGCCGTCGAGGATCGCCGCGGCTGCATTCCAGTCGATGTTGGCAATCGCCAGTTGCGGCGCTTTGAAGTCCTGGGCGGCGGCGGGGCTGGCGGCAATGAGCGCCAAGCCCAACACAACGGCACGTATCAACACACTCTTCCCTCGCTGCGGCCCGGTCGCGCGGGAGTTAAGGCCATTGCATGGCGCCGTACAAGGCCGCTGCGACCCTGCAACAGGCCTTGGCCGGGCGCCGGCAATCCTGGCTCGATCCGCGAATCAATCCTTGGCGCGCTCGACATAAGCGCCGTCCGCGGTCATCACCACCACGCGGGTGCCGACAGTGATGTGGGTCGGCACCATGGTGCGGACGCCGTTCGACAAAATCGCCGGCTTGAACGAGCCGGATGCGGTCTGGCCTTTCATCGCCGGTTCGGTCTCGGTGATTTCCAGCGTGACCTTCTGCGGAATTTCGATCGATATCGCGTTGCCTTCGTGCATCGAAAGCTGAACCTTCATGCCTTCCTGCAGGTAGGCGGCCATGTCGCCGACAATGTCAGTCTGCAGCGCCACCTGGTCGTAGGTCTGGTCGTTCATGAAGTGGAAGCCGTCGGCGTCCTGGTAGAGGTAGGAATATTCAACCTCTTCGACATGGGCGCGCTCGACCTGATCGGTGGTCTTGTAACGCATCTGGGTCTTCACGCCGTCGGAAATCCGGCGCATATCGATCTGGGTCGTCGGGGTGCCCTTGCCGGGATGAAAGCTTTCCGCGTTCAGCACCACGTAGAGCTTGCCTTCGAGATCGACGATATTGCCCTTGCGGAGCTGGCTGGCGATGACCTTCACGACGGGTATCCTTAGCTTGATGGCGGGTTTCGGGCCGCACCATACCGATCTTCTCGGCCGATACCAGTCTTTCTCCCCAAGGCTCCGTTAAGTAATTCAAGCCGTAATTTGAGGTCTTTGTGCGCGAAACCACGCCCTTTTGGCTGCCCGGACTGCATGCCGCCCGGCGGCCTTATCTGCTGGCGCGGAACCGCATCGCCGCGGCGGTGCGGGGCTGGTTCGCGGGGCAGGATTTTGTCGAGGTCGAGACCGCTACCGTGCAGGTGTCGCCTGGCAACGAGACCCATCTGCACGCCTTCGCCACCGACCTGATCGGGCCGGGCGGCGAGCGGCGAACGCTCTACTTGCGCACCTCGCCGGAATTCGCCTGCAAGAAACTGCTGACGGCCGGCGAGACGCGCATTTTCGATTTCGCCCGCGTGTTCCGCAACCGCGAACGCGGCGCGCTGCATCATCCCGAGTTCACGATGCTGGAATGGTACCGAACCGGCGCGCCCTATGAGATGCTGATGGACGATTGTGCGACGCTGCTGCGTGTCGCGGCGCAGGCGGCAAACACGACGCAATTCACCTTCCGCGGCAAGAGCATCGATCCTTTTGCCGCGCCGGCACGCGTCACCGTCGCGGAAGCGTTCGCGCGCTACGCCGGCGTCGATCTGCTGGCGACGGTGAGGGACGGCGAGGGTGATCGCGACGCACTGGCGGCAGCGGCGACTGCTGCCGGTGTTGTCATTGCCGTTGACGACACCTGGGGCGACATCTTCAGCCGCATTCTGGCCGAACGCGTCGACCCGCATCTCGGCATCGGCCGCGCCACCATCCTCTCCGAATATCCGCTGCCGCTGGCGGCGCTGGCGCGGGCCAAGCCCGGCAGT
Source organism: Pseudolabrys sp. (assembly GCA_022843325.1). Classification (GTDB taxonomy): domain Bacteria; phylum Pseudomonadota; class Alphaproteobacteria; order Rhizobiales; family Xanthobacteraceae; genus Pseudolabrys. The sequence continues at coordinate 26,897 of JALHNV010000039.1, forward strand.
GATCAGGTCGCCGAGCGGTTCGAGCTTTATGCCTGCGGCGTGGAGCTCGGCAACGCCTTCGGCGAACTGACCGACGTCAACGAGCAACGCGCCCGCTTTGCGGCGGCGATGGACGAGAAAGAGCGCATTCACGGCGAGCGCTATCCGGTCGATGAGGATTTCCTCGCTGCGCTCGCAGAAATGCCGCAGGCCTGCGGTATCGCGCTCGGCTTCGACCGGCTGGTGATGCTGGCAACGGGTGCACAACGCATCGACCAGGTGATATGGACGCCGATGGTGGACATTGATGACTGACAGGGAGTGCGTCATGCCGACACTGCGAACAGCAGCCCAGATCGTCGAGCGCGGCCTGGCGCCAGCCGAGAGCCGCGTCGGTCTCGATGCCGTTGCCGCGCGTTATGCGGTCGCCGTGCCGGCGCATCTGGCGGCGTTGATCGACCATGCCGATCCGGCGGATCCGATCGCCCGGCAGGTGGTGCCCGACGTCGCCGAACTCGACGCGCGCGCTGACGAATTGGCCGACCCGATCGGCGATGACGCGCACAGTCCGGTCGAGGGCATCGTGCATCGCTATCCGGACCGCGTGCTGCTCAAGGTGACGCATGTCTGCGCGGTCTATTGCCGCTTCTGCTTCCGCCGCGAGATGGTGGGGCCCGATAAGCCGAACGCGCTGTCGGCCAAGGCGCTGGCGACGGCGCTCGATTACATCCGCGGCGACAAGAATATCTGGGAGGTGATCCTGACCGGCGGCGATCCGCTGGTGCTGTCGCCGCGCCGGTTGCGCGCCGTGATGCAGGCGCTAGGCGCGATCGACCACGTCAAGGTGGTGCGCATTCATACGCGCATTCCGGTTGCCGATCCGGCGCGCGTTACGCCGGAACTGGTGCGGGCGATGAAGATCAAGGGCAAGCCGACATACGTTGCCGTCCACGTCAACCACGCGCGTGAACTCAGCGCCATGGCGCGCAACGCCGTCGCGCGGATGGCCGATGCGGGGATGCCGCTGCTGGCGCAGTCGGTTCTGCTGAAGGGCGTCAACGATACGCCTGAAGCCATGGCCGATCTGATGCGGGCTTTGGTGGAGTGCCGCATCAAGCCTTATTATCTGCATCACGGCGATCTGGCGCCGGGCACAAGCCATTTGCGCACCGATCTTGAGACCGGGCAGGTGCTGATGCGCGGGCTGCGCGGCCGGGTGTCGGGCTTATGCCAGCCGAGCTATGTGCTCGACATCCCCGGCGGCCACGGCAAGTCGCCGATCGGACCGAGCTATGTTCAAGATGCGCCAGGCGGGGGACAGGTGGTTGAGGATTTCAAAGGTGTCCGGCACGTCTATCCGCCGCCGGCCGGCGGCTAGTGCGCCATCGCCATCAGGTCGATCACGGTTGCGCTGACTGCGAGGCTGGCAAAGCAAACGAATACCACCGCGATCACGGCGTTGCCGACAAACACCACATCGCGCCGCAGCGCCGCTACCACATTCTTGTTTGTCATCATGCCTGGTGCTCCCGAGAAGAGCTTGGGCGGTACGGAACACGTGCCCTTGAGACTCACATTCGGCTGCCAACGTTGTAAGGCATTTTCAGACCGTTTTGCGACGCTTTGTTCGCATGGCTGCCATTACGGGGCCGCCCGCGGCACTATGGCACGTCGCCAGCCCGTCTGCGGCGGGAACTGTGATGTGGCGAAGCGTGTTGAGCCCGACATTCACGGGAGATTGCAATGTCGGACGAAGAACGACCGTCGCTGTCGCGACGCAAGGCACTGGGGTTGCTCGGTCTAACGGCGTTGACGGGCTATGCTGCGCCGATGGCTCTGAATCTGTCGGAGGCAAAGGCTCGCAGTCGAACCCGCAGCCGCAGCCGCTCTCGCGGCCGCAAAAAGGACGCCAAGTCGAACCGCTCGCGCAACCGCTCGATGGCGCGTAGCCGGAACCGCAGCCGCAATCGGAGCAGAACCCGTAGCCGCAGCCGCGCCCGATAAGCCGGCTGTGCCGACTCTATCGCCTCTCAAGAAGACGGCGCCCCGAAAGCGGCGCCGTCTTCTGCGTCGTAACGTGCTGACGTTCGGTGGCGAGGGCTGGACCATCGACCTTTCGGATGGCGGGATGGTGGTGGCCGGCCTGCAAACCATCCTGCACGGCTGGCAGCTATCGGTCAGCAGGCCCGCAGGTGTGGTGGCCGATGTGCGGATATGGAAGACGGCACGCGGCTATTCCTGGCGATCGACCGCGCTTCCCAAGCCGTTCCTGTGGCGGGAGCGCGCGCCGCGCACGGCCATGGAGGTGGTGGCCGACGTCCACGACGTGCTGTTCGACTGGTATCTGCAATCCCGGTCTGACACGCCGTGTCTGCATGCCGGCGCCGTCCGGATCGGCGATGGCCTGGTGTGCCTGATCGGGCAGACCCGCGCCGGCAAGAGCACGCTGTGCGGCGAATTGCTCGCCGCCGGTCATCAACTGTATTGCGACGACGTCTTGCCAATCGATCCGCAGACGTACGAGGGAATGGGATTGGGCATTGCCCCGGTGTTGCGTCTTCCAGCTCCCGCCACGCCGCGCGCGCGGATCGCAGCCTTTGCCGCATCGCGGCTCGGCCCGCGCAGCCGTAACCGAGCCTATCTGGCGGTGGAGGAAGGCCGCATCGCGCCGTTCGGCAGCCGCGCGCCGGTTCGTCACATTGTCCTGCTGGAGCGCAAGGAGGGCGAAAAGGCTCGGCTGGTGCCGGTGACCGTCTCGGACACGTTGCGCGAACTGATCCTACGGAATTTCGGCAGCCGCGCCGATACGCGCGTCGCTTTGGCCAAACTTCACACCGTCGTCGCAGCCGCGCATTGCCATCGGCTGTTTTACAGCGACCTGCGCGAGGCGGCGGACCTCATCGAGCGGCAGTGCGGAGAAGAGGGCAGTCATGGCCGGTGCTGAGCGACAAGGCGCGCGCTATCGCCGCTGCGGCGATGTCGAGGTGCGGGAGGCCGACGGCAATATTTTCCTCGCCGGCGGGTCGGCGAATGAGATCTACCTGCTCGATCCGCTGGCGACCGCGTTCTGGCGCTTGCTGGAGCAGCCGCAGACGCTCGACGAGGTCGGCGCGGTCTTCGCTGCGGCTTTCCCCGACGTGCCGCCGGCACAGCTTGCGAAAGACATCCGCAATCTTGCGGCCACGCTGGAGCGCGCCGGGATGGTGCAGACGGGCTAGGGGGTTATCGCGGCGGCGGCGTCTCGGTGCCGCTTAGGCCACCGAGGCCCATGCCGGGACCGCCGCCCATTCCGCCACCACCACCACCACCACCACCACCACCACCACGTCCGCCGCCTTCCGCGCCACCGCGGCCGCCGCGTCCACCCGCGGCCGAGGGCCGCGTCGGCCCCTGCAGCGGGATCGCGAGATCGGCCGGAATCGGCTCCAGATCGAGCGCCTTGCGGATGAAATCGCGCAGAGACACGACCAGTTCGTCGGTCGGGACGGGCTGACCGGCCAGCAGGCTGCGCGCGGCGCGCTCGGCGAGGCGGACGTGCTCTTCGGTGCCCAGCAGGATGATATCCGACAGCGCCGCCTCGACCGCGTCGCGGATGCGCCGGCGGCGATCCGAACCTTGGTCGCTGGCCTCGGCGGGCGCCGCCGGGGATTCGCGATCGGCATCGACCGCCACGTGAAAATCGCGCTTGTGTTTGGGATCGACGGTGAGGGTACCGGTGAAGGAACCGCCCAGTACCTTGTAAGCGGCGATCAGCGTGCGCAGGCGTTCGTTGATCTGGCGGTTGAGGCGCTGCTGGCGCTGCTGGAGGGTCACCATCACGATCAGCCGGATGCCGACGCCGATCAGCGTGATCAGCGCCAGCCCGATCAGGGTCGCCAGGATACTGTCCCAGGAACTGAAATCGACGTTGCGCATGCCGCCTCCCAGCCGAGAGCCGGCGGGCCGGACGGCCCGCAGGCTATCGCCGGCTTATGTCACGCGGCGCGCGCCAGCGCCACGGCGTCGGCCCAGGCGGGAAAGCGCACGTGTCCCGACGGGGTCAGTCGCCGCGGGCCACATCGTCTCGGCGACATCGCTTGCCGCCGTCATGAGGCCAAATTGGTGCGCCGCGCGATCCGTTTTCGGAGCAGACTGCGCCGGGCCGGGCCACGGCTGGCGGCTGACCGTTCAGGTTCAACGCCGGCCCATGCGTGAGTGGACAAATATATCGGTCGGCGCGGGCTGGCGTCGGCCGGGAGGACCTGCCAGCCTGTGACTTTGGTGAGGGAGATACCGCATGCGCGTCGTCATCTTCGCACCCATCAACGTCCACGCGCTCGAAATCGCCGGCCTCACCGACGTGTTCGCCGAAGCCAATGCGCGCGCCGCGAAGCAAGTTTACGAGGTCACGATCGTCGCCGAAGACGACCGGCCGATCCTCAGCGGTTCGGGGCTCAAAATGCTGCCAGATCTGGCTTACCCCGCCATCGTCAACGGCCCGGATACACTTCTCGTCGCCGGCAGTGTCGGCGTTCCCCGGTCTCCGGGGCAAGGCGTGCTCGACTGGCTGAGCCGGATGGCGCCGCAGGCACGGCGCCACGGCTCGGTCTGCACGGGGGCCTTTCTGCTTGGCGAAGCCGGCCTTCTTCGCGGCCGCCGCGTGGCGACGCACTGGCAGTACGCGGCGCTGCTGGCCGAACGCTTTCCCGAAGCCAAGGTAGACGGCGATCGCGTGTTTGTCCGGGACGGTGCCTTGGTCAGCTCGGCGGGATCGAGTGCGGCGATCGATCTCGGCCTGTCGCTGGTTGAAGAAGATCTCGGCCGCGACATAGCGCTCTACGTCGCCCGCCGCCTGGTCGTGTTCCTGAAACGGCCGGGCGACCAGTCGCAGTTCAGCGTCCATCTGGCGGCGCAGGCCGTCGACCGCAGCCGGCTGTACGACGTCCAGCAGTACATCCTGAATCATCCCGCCGAGGATTTGTCGGTCAGCACCCTGGCGAAGATCGCCGCGATGAGCGAACGCAACTTCGCGCGGGTCTTCAAGCAGGAAGTCGGACTTTCGCCATCCGACTATGTCGACCTGACGCGGATCGACGTCGCACGATACCTCCTTGAGGGCAGCCGGTTGTCGGTGGATGCGATCGCAGCGAAGAGCGGTTTCGGCTCCGCGCGGGCCATGCGCCGCGCCTTTCTGAAACATATCGGAGCGATGCCTTCCGACTATCGCGAGCGCTTCCGGACCGCCGGCGACGGTGCAAGGCTTAGTTTGTCCGGAATCGGCTGACGGTTGTCTCCAAACGGCCGTACCCGTGGATTGTGGCGCTGCCCGGACTCGCCACTTCTCGGGTCATGGACGACTTCAGCAGCCCCCCATCGCCGGATACCACCAGCCCCGAGGGGCCAGCCGGCAACGACGCGGATCCCGGTTCCGACGCCGTCCTTCGGTTGGTTGTGCCGAAACTTGTCGAGGAGTTGACCGACGGCATCGCCATTGCCCGCGTTTCGGCCGAGGACGCACCTCTGCTGTATGTCAACAAAGCCTTCGAACGGCTCACCGGGTACGGGCGGCACGAGGCGCTTGGACAAGATTGCCGCTACCTGCAAGGCGATGAACGCGATCAGCCGGAGGTCGCCCGCATCCGCGCGGCCTTCAAGGCCGGTGAACCGCTGGATGTCACGCTGCGAAACTATCGCAAGGACGGGTCGCCTTTCTGGAACAGTCTCAGCCTCAGACCCATCGCGATCGACGGGGAGCCGTTCTACCTCGGTATTCTTCGCGACGTGTCGGCCGTGCGGCAGACTGAAATCGCACTGGACCGCACGGCGCATTTCGACACCGCGACGGGATGTCTCAATCGCCAGTCATTCATCGTCAATTTTGAGCGGCGCCTGATTGCGCATACAGGGCCCGCACTGATCGTGAAGCTCGACATCATCGGCTTCCACGATATCAACGCCGGCTACGGTTTCGACATCGGCGACGCCTTGCTGCGCGAGACCGGCCGCCGCTTGCAGGCAACGGGAGCAGCGCTGGTCGCCCGGATGGGCGCGAACGAGTTCGCCTTGGCCTTCGAGCTTGCGGATGAAGCCGGCGCGCAATTCATGGTCAATCTCGTGTCGGCCGCGCTGACCGACGACTTCGTGATCCCGGGCGCGAACGTCGCCCTGCGTTTTGCTATCGGCTATGCGATTGGCGAACCTGGCGGCAGTACGATCTCCCTGGTCCGCAACGCCGGTACCGCGCTGCAGGCCGCCAAAACGGACCCGCTGAGCGGTCCGCGAAAGTTTCGGCGCGCGGATCAGGAAGAGGCGCGTCACCGCGTCCGCATGACGGGCGAGTTGAAGACCGCTATCGCGAACGACGAGTTCCTCTATCACTTCCAACCGCAAATCGATCTCACGACTGGCGACTGGGTCGGGGCGGAGGCCTTGATCCGGTGGAACCATCCGCTGTTCGGGTGCCAGCCGCCGGGCCGTTTCATCGAGGCGGCCGAGCGCACCGGTCTGCTGCTCGAGCTCGGCGAACGCGGTCTGACCGCCGTCGCGGCGTTCGCCCGTCGCATCAACGCGCAGCGCGAGCGACCGTTGCGCTTCTCGGTCAATGTATCCGCGACCGAATTCCTGCACCGGGACATGGCGGAGTTGCTCGATCGGGTGCTGCGGGAGACCGGCGCCGACCCCGCCTGGCTGACGCTGGAGATCACCGAAAGCCTGTTCCTCAACGACACGCCGGGCGTGCTGGGGGCCTTCCGCCGGCTGCGCGATCTCGGTGTCGGCCTCGCCATTGACGATTTCGGCACAGGCTACTCCAGCCTCCGCCTGCTTGAGACGTTTCCGGTGACCGAGATCAAGATCGACCGCAGCTTTATCGGCGAACTGGCGGCAAGCCCGTCGAAGATGGTCATCGTCCGGGCGATTATCGAACTCGGACGTGCTCTCGGGCTGGCCGTCGTGGCGGAGGGGGTGGAGACCGAGGGCCAGCGCACGCTGCTGGCCGGCATGGGCTGTTCGATCGCCCAGGGCTATCTTTTCAGCCGTCCGGTCGATGCGGAGAGCTTTGTGTCGGCCTTGGGCCGGGCCTCGCAGCCGCCGGCCGACGACAGCGCTCCGTAAACCGCTGATGGCCGCGTTTAGGCCTTGGCGGCGCGACAGCGCGTCGCGGTCAAGCGGGCGGTTCAGTCTGGCGTGAATACTGAAAAATGGCGCCCCAGCGTGGATGAAACTGATAACTACGTTTCCGCTGGAGCGCTATGAAATTGCAGCCTACTGCTCCACGAAACAACCGGAATTGCGAGATTCCCCGCGTTTCCAC
>JALHNV010000040.1 GCA_022843325.1 Pseudolabrys sp.
CCATCATCCCGAGCCCGGCGCCGAGATCGAAATGCTCTTTCGGCTTGAACGCGTAGTCGCGCTTCTGGCCGAACTCCGATTTCAGTTTGTTGTCATGCTCATCCTTGCCGTCCGGCACATCGGCGGCCGGCAGGTTCGGAATCTGCGCCAGTTCTTTATCCAGCGCCTCGCCCAGCGACTTCGCCTCAGCGTCCAGCGCCGGCATCGTCTCCTTCAGCGCCGCCACTTCCGCCATCAGCGCCTGCGCCGTGGCGTCGTCCTTCTTCGCCTTGGCGGCGCCGATTTCCTTCGAGGCCGCGTTGCGGCGCGCCTGCGCCTGCTCCGACGCCAGGATCGCGGCGCGGCGCTTCTCGTCGAGCGCGATCAGCTTCTCCGCCAGCGGCTCCAGCCCGCGGCGGGCAAGGCCGGCGTCGAAGGCAGCGGCGTTTTCGCGAATCCATTTGATGTCGTGCATGGCGTGGCTTTTACAGTGTTGGCATGGCCGGGCATAGCCGTCCGAAGGACGGCGTCGCTTCGCTCCGCCTATGTCCCGGCCATCCCGATAATATTGGTAAAGCCGTGCCTACCTAAGCGGGATCACCGGGACAAGCCCGGTGATGACACGCCAGTAAAGGGAGGGATAAGAGCTCCCCTACTCCGCCGGCTTCGCGGGCGTGTCGGCCGCATCGGCCTCGGCGGTCGCCGCAGCGTCGGCGGCCGCCGCCTTCTTCTCGACCATGCGCACCGACCAGATCGAGCACTCGTAGAGGATCATCAGCGGGATCGCCAAAGACAACTGGCTGATCACGTCCGGCGGCGTCAGCACCGCCGCCAGCACAAAGGCGCCGACGATGAAATAGCGCCGCTTCTCCTTGAGCTGCTGCGAGGTCAGGACGCCGATGCGGCCGAGCAGCGTCAGGATCACCGGCAACTGGAAGGCGACGCCGAAGGCGAACACCAGCGTCATCATCAGCGACAGATATTCGCCGACCTTGGGCAGCAGCGCGATGCTGGCTTCTTCGCCTCCGCCCATCTGCTGCATGCCGAGCGAGAACCGCACCAGCATCGGCATGACCAGGAAATAGACCACCGCCGAACCGAGCGCGAAAAAGAACGGCGTCGCCACCAGATACGGCAGGAAGGCGTTGCGCTCGTGCTTGTAGAGGCCCGGCGCAACGAACATGTAGATCTGCCCGGCCACCACCGGGAACGACAGGAAGGCGGCACCGAACATCGCCAGCTTCAGCTGGGTGATGAAATATTCGAGCAGCGCGGTGTAGATGAATTTCGAGTTTTCCGCCCCGGCGATCCAGACGAAGGGCCAGACCAGGATGTTGTAGATGTCCTTGGCGAAGAAGAAGCAGAACGCGAACATCACGCCGAACGCGATCACCGCCTTGATCAGCCGCGAACGCAGCTCGACCAGGTGGTCCATCAAGGGCGCCTTGGTGGCTTCGATGTCTTCCGTGCTCACGCGCTGCCCCCGGCTTGTTTGGCGGGCGGCACATCGGACGACGCCGACGCGGGCTCGACCGGCGGCGCAGGCTCAGCCGGCGCGAAGTCGGCATTGGTCACCGGCGGCGGCGCGTCGGGCAGCGGCACGTCGATCATCGGCGCGTGGCCGTCCGGCGTCGGCAGCGCGCTCGGCGGCGGCGCGGTGTGGATCTCCGGCGGCTCGCCGGTGGTCAGCGGCTTGACCTCCGCGGTGGTGGCCAGCGGATCGTGGTTGGTGAAGCGCTCGATATCCTTCTGCGTATCGGCGAGCGGATCGTAATTGGTGATGGAATTCTTGAAGTCGCTGGCCTGCTTCTGCAGGTCGGACAGTTCGGCCTCGCGCAGCGCTTCCTGGAACTGGCCCTGGAATTCGTTGGCCATGCGCCGGATCTTGCCCATGAACTGGCCGATCGAGCGCAGGACGGTCGGCAGCTCCTTGGGTCCGATGGCAATCAGCGCGACGATGCCGATAACGACGATCTCGCCCCAGGCAAAATTGAACATAGCTGGATCAACTCCCGGTCCACCCGCGTCGCGAATCCCGCGCGGCGGCCGTTCGGCGAAGACGACGCGTTAGGAGCGCACGCTTTCGGCGCGCCGCTCGGCTTCCGTCTTGGTCGCGGTCGCCTCGATCGACTTGGCCGGCTCGGGCGGGGTCTCGGCGGTCTTCTCGTCTTCCGTCATGCCCTTCTTGAAGGCCTTGATGCCTTGGGCGAAGTCGCCCATCAGCCCGGAAATCTTGCCGCGGCCGCCAAACAGCACCATCACGACCAGAAGAACGATCAACCAGTGCCACAGACTAAAGGTACCCATCGACTCACCCTCCACGGCGACGGGCCTGTTCAGCGCGCGTCCCGCCTATGATTTGACAGAGAAACTAGGCCCCGGAAGCGGCAAAAACAAGGACTACCGGCGGCCCATTCGGCCGCGCCGGGACGGCGCAATGTCGCGCTAAGGGGCGGAAGTTGCTTAATTTTGGGGGCGACCGGGACCGCTCATTCCCGCGCAAGCGGGAATCCAGTTCTTGCTTGCAGCCTTAAGGGCCGGATCCCCGCTTTCGCGGGGACGAGCGGAGCCTCTTGCGCCGCAGCGGCTGGCCGCCGGCCCTACTTCTCTTCCGGCTCCGCCGCGGCCGGCGCGGCCTCAGCCGCCACGACGTCACCCTCCACCTGCGCTTCCGGCGCGGGGGCGAGGCCAAGATCGAGATCGCCGGGTTCCAGCGGGTCCTCGTCGTCGCGCAAGGTGGAGTCGTCGGAGGGGATCGGCACGCCGAAGCCGGACGGCAGATTGCCATCGAGCAGGCCCGCGCCCTTGAGTTCGTCGAGGCCCGGCAGGTCCGCCACCTCTTCCAGCCCGAAATGCGACAGGAACACTTCCGTTGTGCCGTAAGTGATCGGCCGGCCCGGCGCCTTGCGGCGGCCGCGCGGCCTGATCCAGCCGGTCTTGAGCAGCACGTCGAGAGTACCGGCCGCGGCCTGCACGCCACGGACTTCCTCGATCTCGGCGCGGGTCACCGGCTGGTGATAGGCGATGATCGCCAGGGTCTCGATCGCGGCGCGCGACAGCTTGCGGGTCTCGACGGTGTTCTTTGTCAGGAGCCAGGACAGGTCGCCGGCGGTGCGGAAGGTCCACTTGCGGCCGATCTTCACCAGGTTGACGCCACGGGTCGCATACTCGGCCTGCAGGGCCGCCAGCGCCTCCTTGAGGTTGACGCCGACCGGCAACGGCCGCGACAGAGTCGCTTCGTCGAGCGGTTCGCCAGCCGCAAACAGCAACGCTTCCAGCAGACGCAATTCGTCCGGCCGCGCGGCCGGTTCACCCGGCGCCTCGTGTGTCACCGCCTCGACCACCACTTCGGCTTCGGACACCTCAACCACCTCGATCGCCTCCGGCGTATCCGCCGCCGGCTGGTCGTTCGGCACAATCACCAGTTTTTTGGCCGCGCTCGGCATGGTCTCGGACTCCTTATGCGTTTTCTTGGGCGTCATGCGACGATGCGTTTCCGTTCCCGCCGATACGCTTGCGCATATAGATCGGCGAGAAGGCTTCCTTCTGGTGGATTTCGGCCCGCCCGTCCCGCACCAGCTCCAGCGCCGAGGCAAAGGACGACGCGAACACCGTCGCCGCGAAAGCCGGCTCCACCACATAGCTGAGCAGGAACTGGTCGACGCGCGACCAGTCGGAGGTCTGGCCGATGAGGCGCTCCAGCGCGCCCCGCGCTTCGGCCAGCGACCAGACCGTGCGCTTCTTGAAGCTGACGCGCGACAGCACAGTGCGCTGGCGCTGGCTGGCATAGGCGCTGAGCAGGTCGTACAAAGTCGCGGTATATTCCGGCGTCTTCACCTCGGCGATCGGCTCCGGCAGACCGCGCGCGAACACATCGCGGTTGAGCTGCGGCCGCTCCATCAGCTTGGTGGCGAAGTCGCGCAGCGCCTCCAGCCGGCGCAGCCGGTTGGCCAGAGCCAGCGCCATGTCCTCGGCGCTCGGTCCCTCGCCCGGCGCCGCCTCGGGCAGCAGCAGGCGTGATTTCAGGTAGGCGAGCCACGCCGCCATCACCAAATAGTCGGCGGCCAGTTCAAGGCGCAGTTTGCGCGCCGCCTCGACGAACACAAGATACTGGTCGGCCAGCGCCAATATCGAAATCTTGGCGAGATCGACCTTCTGCTGCCGCGCCAAGGCGAGCAGCAGATCGAGCGGCCCTTCGAAGCCCTCGACGTCGACGATCATCGCCGGCTCGTTGTCGGCGCGATCGGTTGCCAGCGTCGCGGCCAGCTTGGCGTCGAATTCGGCGGCTTTCATGTGGCTGTTATCCCGGTCATGCCGGCGAAGGTTTCGCGCGCGGCGGCGATGTCGAAGTCCTGCGGCGTGCGGCGGGCGGCCAGTGCGGCATCGGCGCGTTGCGCGGCCACGCCGGACAGCTCCGGCGCTTCGCCTGCGACCGCGATCATCTCATCGAGCTGGCCGTTACAGTGCAGCACGACGTCGCAGCCGGCCTTGAGCGAGGCACGGCTGCGCTCGGCGATGCTGCCGGACAGCGCATTCATGGAAACGTCATCGCCCATCAACAGTCCCTGGAAGCCGATAAAGCCGCGAATCACTTGGCCCACCATTGTGACCGAAGTGGTGGCCGGCGCGATGGGGTCGATGGCGCTAAACACAACATGTGCCGTCATCCCGAGCGGTAAATGCGCCAGCGGCTTGAAGGCGGCGAAATCGGTGGCCTCCAGCGTCGCCCGGTCGGTATCGACCACCGGCAGCGCGTGATGGCTGTCGGCGCCGGCGCGGCCATGTCCCGGCAGGTGCTTGAGGACCGGCAAAACGCCGCCGGCCAGCAACCCCTCCGCGACGGCCCCGGCAATGGCCGCGACCTTGCCCGGTTCCGTGCCGTAAGCGCGGTCGCCGATGACCGGGTCGCCGCCTGGCACCGGCACGTCGGCGATCGGCAGGCAGTCGACGTCGATGCCGAGCGCCTTCAGATCGGCGGCAATCAGGTGCCCCGCCAGCCGCGCGGTCGACAGGCCCATCGCCGGGTTACGGTCGTAGAGCGCGCCGTAGCGGGCGCCGGGCGGATAGGCAGGCCAGTGCGGCGGACGCAGCCGCTGGACGCGGCCGCCTTCCTGATCCACCAGGACCGGTGCCTCGCGGCCAAGAATTTCCCGAAAAGACTGCGTCAGGTCAGCTACTTGTGCAGGATCGCTAATGTTTCGCGCGAATAAAATCAGTCCCCACGGCTGGGACTCGCGCAAAAAAGCACGCTCGGTGGCGGTGATCGTGAGACCGGAAAGGCCGGTAATGAATGCGCGTGCCGCCATCGGCACGGATTAGCCCCTTGGCGCGCCAAGGGTCAAATCAGCCTGTTAATTCTTCTGGACGATGCACTGCCCGCCGGCCGCCCTGAGGCTGGAGCACAGTCCGGTGGCATCCGAACCATTGGCGAAGGGGCCGACCATGGCGCGGTAGTAGACGCCCTTGTCACCCAGATCGACCCGGCGGACCAGCACCTGCTGATTGCCAAGCTGTTCGGGAAAACGGCTCTGCAGGGCTCGGAACGCCGATTGTGCCTCGGCTTCGCTGCGCTGCGAGGACAACTGCACGGCAAAGCCCCCCGTCGCGGCGCTTGCTGCCGGCGCAAGCTGGGTCGGTGCCGATGCGGTGCGGGCCGGCGGCGCCGGGGCGCGCGGCGCGGCGACGTTCGGGGTCAATGACAGCGGCGCATTGGCATTGCTCGGCGCGGCCGCGGTTTGCTGCTGCACCGGCGGCGCTTGCTGGGGAGCCTGGCGCGGCGCGGCCTGCGGGCGCGCGATATCGACGTCAGCCGCCGGCTGCGAATTGGGCCGGGCCGGCGTGATGTTGACCACTCGGGGCGGCGCCGATGCCGTGTTCGGCGGCGCGCCGGGCGTCGGCATCGCATTGGCCGGCGCGGCGCCGACCTGGTCGGGCAGAATGGAAATTGTGCGTACCCGCTTCGGCTCGGAGCCGACCACGCCACTGCCGAGCACCGGCTGCGATGCGCCCTGCAATGGCGCCTGCGGCGGCGGGAAGGCGTTGCCGGCGGTCCGGTTGACGTCGACCGGCGCCTCCTGGCGCGACACCAGGCGCTCGCCGCCCCCGCCGTCGTTGACGCGGTCGGTGATCAGCTTGTTCGGATCCTTGTTCGCAACGGCCGCCGGCACAATCTTGCTCGGCGCAGTCTCGGCCTTGATCACCGGCGGCGGCCCGCTCGACCCCGACGAGCCGAAGATCGCGCGATAACCGAACGCACCGGCGGTGCCGACCACGGCCAGCGCGAAAATGCCGGCAATGACGACGATGCCGGTGCGGCGCCCCGAGGGCGGCACGTCGTCATAGGCGTCTTGCTGGTTATCCCGCTGATACGGATCGTTGCCATAGCCGCCATCGGCGGCATCCTGATAGGCCGGCGTTTCGTTTTCGACCTGATACAGGTCGTTGCCGGTGGCGAGCGGTGCGCTGCCGTAAGTCTGACGGCCATAGCCGGCCGATGCATAAGGTGGGACCTCCGGCAGCGGCAATTGCGGTTCGGCATCCCGCGCCGCGTAATAATCGCGGTCGCTCAGCGCGCGCGGCTCTCTTGCCACGGTTTCGGCCGGGCGCGGCGCGTACTCAATCGGCGCGGGCTGCGGCGACGCCGACTGGCGCGCATTGTGGCGACCCAATTCGGAGAACGGATCGGTCTGCCCGATCAAACGGGCGAGTTCGGCAAGCGGGTCACTGCCCGACGCCGCGGCGTCCGAGCGCGCCGGGTTGGAACGAAAAGGTCGTTGGCTTTGGTCTTCGGCCATTCGGTCCCCGATAGTTGCCGATCATTGGCTCGTCCGCTGCGGGACTTCTTCCCCCACGCACAGCCTATCGCATCTCGTCGGGCGCTTCGACCCCCAGCAGCGCCAGCCCGGATGCGAGAACGGTAACAATCCCCTGCACCAGCGCGAGCCGAGCCACCGTTAGTTCTCGATCATTCTGGATAATGAAGCGTAAATGAGGCGCGTCTTTTCCGCGTGTCCAGTGCGAATGGAATTCACTCGCGAGATCATAAAGGTAGAAAGCTACCCTGTGCGGCTCATGGGCGCTGGCGGCCGCCTCGATCAGGCGCGGGTAGAGGGCGAGCCGCTTCAGGATGGCCAGTTCGCCGGCGTCGTCCAGCCGCTCCAGCCGGGCCGCGCCGAACAGTTCCGCCCGCCCCGCCGCGGTCTCCGGCAGGTCCGGCATCTCGGTCCGGGCATTGCGGAACACCGACTGGCCGCGGGCGTGGCCGTACTGGACGTAGAACACCGGGTTGTCGCGGCTGGCCTCGATCACCTTGGCGAGGTCGAAGTCGAGCACCGCGTCGTTCTTGCGATAGAGCATGTCGAAGCGCACCGCCGAGCGGCCGACCTCGTCAACCACCTCGCGCAGCGTGACGAACTCGCCGGAGCGTTTCGACATCTTCACCGGCTCACCGGCGCGCAGCAAACGCACAAGTTGCACGAGCTTCACGTCCAGTTCGGCCTTGCCGCCGCTGACCGCCTTCACCGCCGCCTGCATGCGCTTGATGTAGCCGCCGTGATCGGCACCCCAGACATCGATCATGTTGCCGAAGCCGCGATCGACCTTGGACTTGTGATAGGCGATGTCGGACGCGAAATAAGTGTAGCTGCCGTCCGACTTGAGCAGCGGCCGGTCGACGTCGTCGCCGAAAGCGGTCGAGCGGAACAGCGTCTGCTCGCGGTCTTCCCAGTCCTCGAGATTGCCCCCCTTCGGCGGCTCCAGGCGGCCTTCATAGACTTGACCGCTGTCGCGCAGCGACGCGATGGTGGCGCCGACTTTGTCGCCGCCTTCGATCAGCGAGCGTTCGGAAAAGAACACGTCGTGGCGCACATCGAGCGCGGCCAGATCGTCGCGGATCATGTCCATCATCATGGCGATGGCCTTGGCCCGCACGATCGGCAGCCATTCGCTCTCCGGCATCGTGGTCAGTTTGGTGCCCTGCTCAGCCGCCAGCGCCGCGCCGACCGGCACCAGATAGTCGCCGGGGTAAAGCCCGTCGGGGATCGCGCCGACATTCTCACCGAGCGCCTCGCGGTACCGCAGGAAGGCCGATCGGGCCAGCACGTCGACCTGCGCGCCGGCATCGTTGATGTAATATTCGCGGGTCACGTCATAGCCGGCAAAGGCCAGCAAATTGGCCAGCGCATCGCCGAACACGGCGCCGCGGCCATGGCCGACATGCATCGGCCCGGTCGGGTTGGCGGAGACGTATTCGACGTTGACCTTCTCGGCGGCGCCAATCTGGCTGCGGCCGTAATCGAGGCCGGCCGCCAGCACCGCGCGCAACGCCTCGCCCCAGACCTGGGGGACGAGCGTGAGATTGATAAATCCCGGTCCGGCGACATCTACCTTGGCGATGACCGGGTCGTCGCGCAGCGCGGCGGCAATGGCCTCGGCGAGGTCACGCGGCTTTTTGCCCGCTTCTTTGGCCAGAACCATGGCGGCGTTGGTCGCCATATCGCCATGGCTGGCATCGCGCGGTGGCTCGACCACAACGCGCGCCAGGTCCGCGTCGTTTCCGAGCTGTGCGGCACAGGCGGCGCGCACGCGCGCAAGAACGTCGGCGAACAGATGTTGCGGCGGGGCTGGGCTCGTCATGATGGGCTGCGGGTAAGGGATTTTGGGCCCTAAGTCAAAATGGGGTGCGCGGATCGCTTGCCCAGCGCTCGCACGACCGGAAAGCTCCCGTCACTCCTCCCCTAATCCTGCGGAGCGGCACTGCGCCGTTCAAGACGTCGCGGCACCGCTGCTTCGCCGCTATGGTTAAATCGCGGTTGCCGCAACCGGGGCGCAGGTTCCGCCGGCAGCAAAAGGCCCCGGAAATCAAGACCCTTGCGCTGGCGGGCCATTAACATGGTTTAGCGGGTGCGAAGGGTTTGCGGCAGTCCGATAACTGTATCTTCGCACGTCCCTCCTAACGTCGGGCCGAGGTCACGACATCAGGGGGCCGTGTGCGGTCGGAACAAATCTCCTGGAATGAAGGCTCGGGCTGGATATCCCGTAGCGGCGATGTCGGTTTGGCCAACCTCGTTTTCTATTTCGGCACGCGTCAGGCCTTGGCCTCCGGCGCGCGCTATCGCGAACTGCGGTCGAAATACCCCGGCGCGCGCCTGCTCGGCTGCAGCACCGGCGGCCAGATCCGCAACGACGACGTCACGGACGATGACATCGCCGGACTGGCGCTGCGCTTCGATCGCACCGGGCTGCGGCTTGCCACGGCCACGGTCGCTGGCCCCCTCGGTTCGCGCGCCTGCGGCGAGACGATCGGCCGGACATTGGCGCAAACCAACGATGACGAACTCTCAGCCATTTTCGTGCTGTCTGACGGCCTCAGCGTCAATGGCAGCGAACTGGTCGCCGGCATCACCGCGGTGGTCGGCAACGGCGTGGCTCTGACCGGAGGGATGGCCGGCGACGGCGCCCTGTTTCAGGAGACGCTGGTCGGCGGCGACGGTCCGCCGCGCACTCATCAGGTGGCTGCGGTTGGATTCTACGGCAATGCGGTGCGCATCGCTCACGGCAGCGCCGGCGGCTGGGATGAGTTTGGACCGCGTCGCCGCATTACCCGTGCACAAGGCAACGTGCTCTACGAACTCGACGGCAAGCCGGCGCTCGATCTGTACAAGCGCTATCTGGGCGACGAGGCCGACGGCCTGCCCGGAACCGCGCTGCTGTTCCCGCTGCGCATCTGCGATCCGGAATATCCGGACAACGAGGTCGTGCGCACGGTTCTGGCGGTCGATCACGACGCACGCTCCATGACCTTTGCTGGCGACATGCCGGAAGGTTGGGTGGCCCAGCTCATGCGCGGCAATCTTGACCGCATCGCTATCGGCGCCGCCGACGCCGCCCGGCAGGCCGCGGCCGATATCGGGGGACGCGACGGCGTCGCCATTCTGGTGAGTTGCATCGGTCGCCGACTCCTGATGGGGCAACGCGTCACCGAGGAAGTCGAAGCCGCGGGTGCCGAACTCGGCCGGGGGATGCCGCGCCTCGGGTTCTATTCGTATGGAGAGATTGCCCCGCACCGCGCCATGGGCGAATGCCAACTGCACAATCAGACCATGACAGTCACCGTCATCAGTGAGACGGACCTTTAGTCATGGACAAGCTCTTTGCCCAACAACTGACGAGAGCGACTCGCGCCGATGGCGAGATCGACCTCGCCGTCCTGGAGGAATTGGTGGTGGCCGCCTATGCGCAGGCCGAACGCGATCGCCGTCTGATCGACCGCTCGACGGCGCTGATGGCGGAAGAACTCGAACAGCTCAACCGCGGGCTGGAACGCGTTGTCGAGGAACGCACCGCGGCTTTGCGCGATCGCGAGGCGCGGCTCGCCGGCCAGAACATGCTGATCGACACCGCCATCAACAACATGCCTCAGGGACTGGTGATGTTCGACGCCGACGCCCGCGTCGTCATCTGCAACAAGCGATATCTGGAAATGTCCGGGCTACGGCAGGATCAGGTTCAGCCGGGCCAGCCGCTGATCGAGCTTTTGCGTTATCGCACCGCGATTGGGACGTTCTCGGGCGATCCGGAACAGTACATCAGGCAATTGCTGGCCGCAGTCGCGCGCGGCGAGACCAGAACGGTGGAGTTCGAACTGGCCGGCGATCGCACCATCGCCGTCACCAACCGCCCCCGGCCGGACGGCGGTTGGGTCGCGACCCACGAAGACATTTCCGAGCGCCGGCGCGCCGAGAAAAAAATCGCGCACATGGCGCATCACGACGCCCTCACCGATTTGCCGAACCGCCTGCTGCTCCGCGAACGGCTGGCCGACACGATCGCCGGCATTGGCAAACGCAAGCGCGCGGCGGTGTTCTGTATCGACCTCGACAATTTCAAGACCGTCAACGACACACTCGGACACCAGTTCGGCGACGGGCTGCTCAAATACGTGGCTGACCGGCTGCGCGCCTGTGTCGGCCCGGGCGTCACGGTGGCGCGCGTCGGCGGCGATGAATTCTCGCTGATCCTGCCGGACCTGGTTCATGACGCCGACTGCGCCGATCTGGCGCAGCGCGTCTGTGAAGCGGTGCGCACGCCGATCGAACTGGCCGGCCACCCCATCCTGATCGACAGCAGCATCGGCATCGCCCTTGCGCCCGACCATGGCGTTGAACCGGACGAACTGCTCAAGAATGCCGACCTGGCGCTCTATCGCGCCAAGGCTGACGGCCGCGGTTCCTATCGATTCTTCGAGCCCAGCATGGACGCCCGCCTCAAAGCGCGCCGCGCGCTGGAAAGCGAACTGCGTCAGGCCCTGATCGAAGGCCAATTCGTTCTGCACTACCAGCCGATCCTGAACGTCGAAAACAACGCCATCACCTGCTGTGAGGCGCTGGTGCGCTGGCAGCATCCGGAGCGCGGCTTGATCCCGCCAGCCGACTTCATTCCCGTGGCCGAGGAGATCGGGTTGATCGTGGCGTTGGGCGAATGGGTGCTGCGCAAGGCATGCGCCGACGCGGCAAGCTGGCCAAGCCAAATCAAAGTCGCGGTCAACCTGTCACCGATACAGATGGGTAGCGCCAACCTGGTGCCGACGGTGATCGGCGCACTCGCCGCCGCCGGCCTGCCCGCCTGCCGGCTGGAGCTCGAGATCACCGAGTCGGTGATGATCCAGAACACCGAAGCAACGCTGGCGGCGTTGCACCAGTTGCGGCATCTGGGCGTGAAGATATCGATGGACGACTTCGGCACCGGTTATTCGGCGTTGAGTTATCTGCGCCTGTTCGCCTTCGACAAGCTCAAGATCGACCGCTGTTTCATCAACGACCTGTCGAACGATGCGTCGCGCGCGATCGTGCGGGCCGTAACCGACATGGCGAGGAGTCTCGGCATGATCACCACCGCGGAAGGCGTCGAGACCGCCGAACAGTTCGATCACGTCCGTCTGCTCTGCTGCGATGAAGTGCAAGGCTATTACATCAGCCGGCCGCAGCCGCTGGCGATGGTGCACGGCGTGATCGCGGCCTATGCGCCGCTACGCGCCAAATCGGCCTGACATCGCGGCGCGGGTTAAGCAGCCACTTTGGCCAGGAAGCGCTCGACGCGGGCCTGCAGGTTTGCGACCGAACTTTCGACCGTCTCCGACGCTTGCAGCACAATCTCCGCGGAATCCTGGGCCTTGGATGTGGCTCCCGCGACGTCGTAAAGCACGGACGAAATCACCTCGGTCCCTTCGGCGGCAGCGACGATGTTGGCCGAGATTTCACCGGTCGCCATGCTCTGCTGCGCCACCGCGTTGACCGCCGCAGTCGAGGCCTCATCGATCTCCTTCATGCGGCCGGCGATCCGGCGCAATGTGTCGATCGCGTTGCCGGTCGAATTCTGCACCGCGTGAATATGCCCGGCGATATCTTCGGTCGCCTTGGCGGTCTGTACCGCCAGCGATTTGACTTCGGAGGCAACCACTGCGAACCCGCGGCCCGCCTCGCCCGCGCGCGCCGCCTCGATCGTGGCGTTCAGCGCCAGCAAATTGGTCTGCGACGCAATCCTGCGGATGAGGCCGACGACTTCACCTATCTTATCGGCACCCGATGACAGGCCAGCGATTTCCTCATCGGTCCTTTCCGCTTCCAGCACCGCGACCTCCACGATCCGGGTCGTATGCGCAAGACGATCGCTGATTTCCGCAATCGACGTCGACAGTTGGTTGGCGGCGACGGCAACGGCCCGGATGTTGGCTGATGCTTCCTCGTAGGCGGTGACGGCGCCGCTCGCCCGCTCGGTCGTGCGCTGCGAATTGCCCAGCAGCGAGCGCGCGGCCGCGCGTGTGTCGCCAACGCATTCCGTCACGCTGCCCAGCGTATCAGCGGCGTGACGGCGGAACTCCGCAATGGCCTGATCGATCTCGGTCCGGCGACTCCGCTCGCGCTGAATCGCCGCCCGCTCCTGCTCCACCAGTTCACGTTCGGTCATGTCTTCGTGGGTCGAGACCCACCCGCCGCCCGGCCGCGGCATGTTTGACACCACGACCTTGCGGCCGCTTGGCAGTTCGAAAATATGACGCAAGCCCTCGCGGGCGCTGGCGGCAGCCTCGGCGCGCCGCACAAAATCTTCCGGATATTCGGTCAGAGATCCGACCTCGAGCCGCTGCTGTATCAGTTCCCTCAGCGTATTGCCGACAGATATGCGCCCTTCCAGTCCGTACATCTCGGCGTAACGCCGATTCCACAGGACGACACGCCGGTTATTGTCGAACATGACCAGGCCCTGGGACATGGTGTCGAGCGCATCGTTGAGCAGCACCAGCTTTTCCTTGGACGTCCGGTCGGCGAAGGCCCCGACGAGACACAGGCCGAGCAGGCAGGCGGTGAGGCTGGCGATGGTGCCTGCCAGCGAACCGGGCGATACCGAAAGTCCTCCGAATACACGCGCCGGATCGGGGACGATGGCAACCGCACCCATCGCGGTGAAATGCAGCGCGACGATACCGAGCGTCAGCAGCAGGGCTGCGACAAGCAGCGGGCGACGTCCACGCCGCTCCAACGAATACATCGCCGCGGTGCCAAACGCCACGCCGAGCACCACTGACGCGATGACGTGACCTTGCGCCCAGACGACGTAGCCCGGCATTTCCAGTGCCGACATGCCGAGAAAGTGCATGGTGCCGACGCCGGCGCCGATCATGATGCCGGCAGCCGGCGCCCGATACCGGCGCGGGGCATAGATGCCGAGCGCAAAACCGATTCCGGTGATGACCGCAGCCGCCGCCAGCGACAGCAGCGTCAGCGAGAGATCGTAAGCGACTGGAACAACGGGCTGGTAGGCCAGCATGGCGATGAAATGCGTCGCCCAGATTCCGCAGCCGGTGGCCGTGCCGGCGCCTGCGACCCAAAGCAGACGCGAGCGGCCTGCGGATTCGCGCGCGTGGCCGTAGAGCGTCATGCCGGTGACGCTGGCGAGGACGCACACAGCGCCTGCCAAAACTACCAGACGCAAGTCGTGCTCGGTGGCGAGGCACGTGAAAACTTCGAACATCGGAACCTTCCAACGCGCAAGCGACCTCCGACCGATATAACGGCGCCGGTTTCTTTACCGTTAAGCAATCGCGAAGAGCGCGCTGCCGAATTTATGCAATCGGAAAGCGTGTCCCGACTAGCTGAGTTCCGGCGTCGACTTGAAATGCC
Organism: Pseudolabrys sp.; assembly: GCA_022843325.1. Classification (GTDB taxonomy): domain Bacteria; phylum Pseudomonadota; class Alphaproteobacteria; order Rhizobiales; family Xanthobacteraceae; genus Pseudolabrys. The sequence goes on from JALHNV010000040.1 coordinate 14,154, forward strand.
GCGCGTGTTCGATCAGCGCATAACGGTCGGTCATGCCGGCAATGTAATCGGCGACGCGGCGAGCGCGACCGCTCTCTCCGGCAAAGCCGATACCCTCCGCCCACTCCACCGGCAGATCGGCGGGCGACGTGATGAAATGCGCGAACAGTTCACGCACCACGCGTTCGGCGTCATTCATGATCGCGGCGACGCGCGCGTGGCGATACATGCGCGGATAAAGAAAGCCCTTGATCGCCGCGTCGGCCGCAGCCATCGCCGGTGAGAATGCGACCAGCGGCATCGCCGCGTGGCGCACATCGGCGGCCGATCCCGGATTGAGCAAGGCGACACGCCGTCCGGTCTCGGCGATGACGTCCTCGATCATGCGCGTGATCAGGCGCCGGCCGGTTTCGTGCACCCGCCGCGCCGCATCGAGACCGGGCCGCGCGCGATCGATCTCGGCGACAATATCGCCGATGATCGGCACCGCGGCGATGTCCTCCAGCGAAAACAGGTCGGCGCGCAGGCCGTCATCGATGTCGTGCGCGTCATAGGCGATGTCGTCGGACACCGCAGCGATTTGCGCCTCGGCGCTCGGCTGCGACCACAGTTCGAGATCCTGCACCTGCGAATAGGCCAGGATCGCAGCCGGGACACCACGCGCGGCATAGCGGCCGACCGCCTTGCCGTCGCGCGCGGTCAGCGGGCCATTGTGCTTGACCAGCCCCTCCAGGGTCTCCCAGGTCAGATTGAGACCGTCGAAGCCGGCATAACGCCGCTCCAGATCGGTCACGATGCGCAGCGCCTGGGCGTTGTGATCGAAGCCGCCGAAGCGTCCCAGCGCCGCGTCCAGCGCGCGCTCCCCGGCATGGCCGAACGGCGTGTGGCCAAGATCGTGGGCCAGCGCCAACCCCTCCGCGAGGTCCTCGTCCAGCCCCAGTGCGCGGGCCAGCGACCGGGCGATCTGCACCACTTCCAGCGTATGGGTAAGCCGGGTCCGGTAGTGGTCGCCCTCGTGATAGACAAAGACCTGGGTTTTGTGGGCGAGGCGCCGGAACGCGGCCGAATGGATGATGCGGTCGCAGTCGCGGCGGAACGGATTGCGGGTCGGGCTTTCCGGCTCGGCGCAGCGCCGGCCGCGGCTGCGGGCTGGATCGGCGGCATAAATTGCCCGTTCGCGCCCGGTTTCGATCGCCATCTCAGTCCCATGTCGCCGCATTGACCTTGCCAGCGGGCGCACTTAACTATCGGATAAGCCCGATGCCAATAGCATTGCGGCCGAGGATGGCCCGAATGACCGAAAGCGTCACTGTCAGCGACCGCGCCGTTCGCCGGATCGGCGAGATTCTCAAAGGCGAGCCCGACGGCACCATGCTGCGCGTCAGCGTCGAGGGCGGCGGCTGCTCCGGCTTCCAGTACAAGTTCGACATGGAACGGGCCAAAGGCAGCGACGACATCGTCATCGCCCGCGACGGCGCCGTGGTCCTGATCGACCCGGTGTCGGTGAATTATATGGCCGGCTCCGAGATCGACTTCGTCGAGGACCTCATCGGCGCCTCCTTCAAGATCAAAAACCCGAAGGCCACCGCTTCCTGCGGCTGCGGCACCAGCTTCACGCTGTAGCGTCCGCCCCACTCCGGCCGCCATGCACAGCGCCATTCGATCGGCGGTGCACATTCCGGCGCGTCTCTGGTAAACAGCCCGGCCAAGCCCCCGGAAACCGCCCGCCATGCGCATCGCCACCTGGAACGTCAATTCCGTCCGCCAGCGCATGGACAGCCTGGTCGCCTGGCTCACCGAGCGGCAGCCCGACATCGTTTGCCTGCAGGAAATCAAATGCGTCGACGACGCCTTCCCGCGCGAGCCGCTGGAAGCGCTCGGCTATAACGTCGCCGTCCACGGGCAGAAGGGCTTCAACGGGGTCGCGCTGCTGTCCAAGCTGCCGTTCGACGAAGTGGCGCCCGGCCTGATCGGCGACGACAGCGACATGCAGGCGCGTTTCCTCGAGGCGCTGGTCTCGACGCCCGAGGGGGTGGTCCGGGTGGTCAGCCTCTATCTGCCGAACGGCAACGGCGGCCCGGATAAATATTCGTATAAACTCAAATGGATGGACAGACTTATTGCCTTCTCACGCGAACGGCTGAAGCTTGAGGAGCCGTTTGTGCTGGCCGGCGATTACAACGTCATCCCGACGCCGGCAGACGCGCGCCACCCGGACAAATGGGTCAACGACGCGCTCTTCCTGCCGCCAACCCGGGAGCGCTTTCGCACGCTGCTCAATCTCGGCTTCACCGACGCCACCCGCGCCAGCAGCGACGCCAACGACCTTTATACGTTCTGGGACTACCAGGCCGGCTCGTGGCAAAAGAACGACGGCATCCGCATCGACCATTTGCTGCTGTCGCCGCAGGCCGCCGACCGGCTGGCCAGCAGCGGCATCGACAAGCACGTGCGCGCCTGGGACAAGCCGTCCGACCACGTGCCGGTCTGGATCGATCTGGCCGTCGAGGGGCGGTGACGAGGCGGCAATAATCAAGGCGCATCGCACCCCGCCTGCGACGTCCGGCATTGCTGAATTTCTTAAATTCTTCTGATACCTTGGCGTGAGCGGCCTGCTTGCCGCCCCACACACGGGTCTGGAAATCGCGGGTGCATGGTGTTTCGCTTTGCCGGGTTTGAACTCGACCTGAGGCGCGCCGAGTTGCGCGGGCCGGATGGCGGCGTCGTCAAGCTGCGGCCGAAAACCTTCGAAATGCTGCGGCTGTTCGCCGCCAATGCCGGCCGCGTGGTCAGCAAGCAGGAACTGCTGGAAGCCATCTGGCCGAACGTCCACGTCGGCGAGGACAGCCTGTTTCAGTGCATCCGGGAAATCCGCACCGCGCTGGGCGACGACAAACGGCAACTGCTCAAGGTCATATCCGGCCGCGGCTATCTGTTCGATACCGAGGTCACGGGCGAACGCGATGGCGTGACCCTGCCCGCCGGCCCGCCAGCCGCCGATCCACCCGCGCCGGCCATTCCCGCGCCGGAGAAGCATTGGTTGCTGCACGGATTGCGCGCGCCGGCGGCGCTGGCGATCGTCGCCGTGCTCGGCACCATCGTCGGACTGGCGGTTGCCGCCCCGATCTTCGGGCCGGGACTGATAGCCAAACGCGCTCCCACCGTGATCGTCAGGCCATTCACCGACGCCAGCGGCGATCAGCATGGCGCCGGCATGGCGGCCGCCGTCACCGATGGCCTGATCGAAGGTCTCGCCAAAATCGAAAACATCCGGGTGGTGACGCAGCCCAAGTCGGCCGCACCGGCCCAGGTGGCGGCACGGCCCGAAGGCGCCGACTTCGTCGTGCAGGGCGAACTCGGCAAAGCGGGGACGTCCTGGACGCTGCAGACACGCCTGATCCGGCCCGACGGCGAGGTCGTGCAGGCGATCTCGCATACCGTCCCCACGCCGGATCTGGACGTGTCGTTTCAAAGGTCGCGGCTGGTGGCCGGCGTCGGCCACCCGCTCGCGGTGCGCCTCAACGCGCTCCTGGAAGCCGGCGCCCGGCCGCCCGCCAACGGCACCAATGGCTCGTTGAGCGGCGCCAAGGCGGCTATCGAGCAGGCCACCGCCTCGATCAACCAAACCACGCGCGAGCGCTTCGCGGCGTCGCAGACGATGCTCGAGCAGGCGCTGGCGGCCGAGCCCGACAGCATCGATATTGCGGTCGCGCTGGCCGCGCTCAAGCTGCGCGGTATCCAGATGGTCTGGTACAGCCCGGCCGAAAGCGCGGCGGCCGAGAGCACGGCCAAGGCCGCGCTGGAGCGCGCCCTGAAGGCGCGGCCCAATCACATCCCGGTGCTGGAGGCCTACTGCCGCTTCCTGAATGCCACCAATCATTTCGTCGAAAGCCTGGTCGCCTGTGCGCGGGCGCTGAGCTTCGATCCCTGGAACGGGCTGGCGCTGTACCACATCGGGCTCGCCAAAATTCAGCTCGGACGCTTCGAGGAAGCGCTGGAGACCTTCAAGGAAGCCGATCGCCATGACACGCCGCAGGTATCGCGCTGGACCTGGCTGCTGGGCGCCGGCTGGGCCAACCTGATGCTGAACCGCGGCGCCGATGCCGTGCCATGGATCGAGCGCTCGATCGCCATCACACCGGCCACCGGGCGCAGCCACTATCTCCTCGCCGCCGCGTATCAACTGTCGGGCCGGCCCGATGAAGCCAAGGCGGCCCTGGCCAAAGGCAACGCGCTGCGGCCCGGCACCAACGCGGTGAATATCCGCACGCCGACGAAAAATGTCAGCCCGGTGGCGCTCGCCGTTGGTGAGGAGATTGTCCGGACGCTGGTCGCAATCGGATTGCCGGAACGCTGACCCTGTTAACAGGCGGCCGGCTTAGCCCGCGCTAGTCGCGCCGCGTCTGCAGCCAGCGCTTGAGATAGACCAGCGCGACCGCGCGTTCGTCTTCGGTCGACTGCTGGTAGGCGCTGTCATACAGCTTGTTGATCCAGGTCTGATCGGGACGCGCGCTGTCCTTGGCCAGCGTCAGCCACATCAGCCCGCGTGCCGCCTGGCGCGGCACATGCTCGCCGGCAAACAGCATGGCGCCAAGCATCGCCTGCGCCTGGCTCTGGCCCTTCTGCGCCGACAGGCCGAACCAGCGCGCCGCCGTGCGCGGGTCCTGCGGCGCGCCGTTGCCGTCGAGGTAAAGCCGGGCGAGGAAATACTGCGCGTCGGGATCGCGGAAATACGACGCCGCATAGGCGAACATTTCGCGGGCCCGGTGTGGATCGGGCCGGATATTCGATTGCGGGATGCCATCGAGATAATAATGGCCGAGCGCCACGAAGGCGTTGGCGACGAAGCGCGATTGCGCGGTGTTCGGATTGTCGTCGGCGTGGCTGTCGGCGATGCGGCGGAAATATTCGAACGCCTTGAGGTCGTCGCGCTTGACGCCCTCGCCTTCGGCATACATGCGGCCGAGCTTCCACTGCGCCAGCGGGTGGCCGTTTTCGGCCGCATATTCGAGTGCGTTGACCGCCTTGGCGGCGTCACCCGCCTTCAGTGAGTTGGCGCCGGAGCGGAACGCCTCCATCGCCGTCATTGGCGGCGCCGCCGCCAGGACGTCACTGGATTTACTGCCGTCGAGCGCGAGCGCCGGCGCGGCCATCAGGCCGGCGCCGAACACCACTGCGCACAACAGGGACTCAAATGTCCGCATAGCACTCTTTCTCAGCCGCCCCGCCGGGATGGGTGACCGCGCCATTGACGGCCGGTCCCACCTGCTGGGCGTACTTCCACAAATAACCCGAGGTCGCGTCGCTCTCGCGCGGCTTCCACGTCTTCTTGCGGGCCGCCAGCTCGGCGTCCGTCAGCTTGACGTTGAGCGTGCCGGCCTCGGCATCGATCTCGATGATGTCGCCATCCTGGATCAGGCCGATCGGTCCGCCGAACGCCGCTTCCGGACCGACATGGCCAATGCAGAAGCCGCGGGTCGCGCCGGAGAACCGGCCGTCGGTGATAAGCGCCACCTTCTCGCCCTGACCCTGGCCGTACAGCGCCGCGGTGGTCGACAGCATCTCGCGCATACCGGGGCCGCCGCGCGGTCCCTCGTAACGGATGACCAGCACTTCGCCGGCCTTATAGGTGCGCTTCTTGACGGCCTCGAAACAGGCTTCCTCACCGTCGAAGCAGCGCGCCGGTCCGGTGAACTTCAGCGTGTGCATGCCGGCCACCTTCACGATGGCGCCTTCCGGGGCGAGGTTGCCCTTGAGGCCGACCACGCCACCCGTTGCGAGCAGCGGCTTGTCCGCCGCGCGCACCACGTCCTGGTCCGGATTCCACTTCACGCTCTTGAGGTTCTCGGCGATCGTGCGGCCGGTCACGGTCATGCAGTCACCGTGCAGGTAGCCGTGATCGAGCAGCGTCTTCATCAGATTTGGCACGCCGCCAGCTTCGAACATGTCCTTGGCGACATAACGGCCGCCCGGTTTCAAATCCGCGATATAAGGTGTCTTTTTGAAGATTTCGGCGACATCGAACAGCGTGAAGTCGATCCCGCATTCGTGCGCGATGGCCGGCAGGTGCAGCGCAGCATTGGTGGAACCGCCGGTGGCCGCAACCACGGCAGCGGCATTTTCCAGCGCCTTGCGGGTGACGATGTCGCGCGGGCGGATGTTCTTGACGATCAGGTCCATGATCATCTCGCCCGCCAGCGTGCAGAACTTGTCGCGCATCTCGTAGGGCGCGGGTGCGCCGGCCGAATAAGGCAGCGCCAGGCCGATGGCTTCCGACACCGTCGCCATGGTGTTGGCGGTGAACTGCGCGCCGCAGGCACCGGCCGACGGACAGGCATTTTCTTCCAGCGTCTGCAGATCCTCGTCCGACATCTCGCCGACCGAGTGCTTGCCGACCGCCTCGTAGACGTCCTGCACGGTGACTTCCTTGCCCTTGAAGGTGCCGGGCAGGATCGAGCCGCCATAGATGAAGATCGACGGCACGTTGAGGCGGACCATCGCCATCATCATGCCGGGCTGCGACTTGTCGCAGCCGGCGACGCCGACCAGCGCGTCATAGGCGTGGCCGCGCATGGTCAGTTCGACCGAATCCGCGATCACCTCGCGCGACGGCAGCGACGCGCGCATGCCGGCATGGCCCATGGCGATGCCGTCGGTCACGGTGATGGTGCAGAATTCGCGCGGCGTGCCGCCCATCGAGGCGACGCCCTTTTTGACGGCCTGGGCCTGGCGCATCAGCGCGATATTGCAGGGCGCGGCCTCGTTCCAGCACGACGCGACGCCGACGAAGGGGGCGTGAATCTGCTCGGTGGTCAGGCCCATCGCGTAATAGAAGGCGCGATGCGGCGCCCGCTCCGCCCCCTCAGTGGCATGCCGGCTTGGAAGTCTGGCTTTCAGATTGGATGTTTTCGCGTCCATAACGTTAGTCTACGCCCCCTGCCCTTGTGACTGCCGACGGACTGCCCGTACGGCCTTTTCCGAAGGGCTTTCCGGTGAATAACCGGAAGTCCCGCAACGGTTTCTCGCCACCGCTGGACCGCCCTCGATTTCATGGAAGGGTATGGCCAAATCGCGGCGCGGCGGGGATCATGGCGGGGCAAACTTTAAATGTTCCTAAGGTGTGGCAAGCCGGACACAGAATGTGACCCTGTCAAAAACGGGCTGGCGCCCCCCGCCGGGCTTCGCCATGCATGACGCACAGCAACACGAAAGCCGCTGATGCCGCCTCGCCTGCGCCGCGCCTTTTTCGACCGATCGGTGCACGCGGTGGCGCCCGACCTGATCGGCGCGACGCTGATGGTCGGCGGCGCCGGCGGCGTCATTGTCGAGGTCGAGGCCTATCACCACACCGACCCGGCGGCGCACAGTTACCGGGGTGAGACGCCGCGCAACGCCGTGATGTTCGGCCCGCCCGGCATGGCCTATGTGTACCGTTCCTACGGCATCCACTGGTGCCTGAATGTCGTCTGCGAAGCGGAAGGCTCGGCCAGCGCCGTGCTGATCCGGGCGCTGGAGCCGGTCGAGGGTCTGGCGGCGATGCGGCGGCGGCGCGGCCTCGACGATGTGCGGGCGCTCTGCTCGGGCCCCGGCAAGCTCTGCGCGGCGCTGGGGGTCACGATCCGGCACAACGGCCTGCCGCTCGATCGTGCGCCGTTCGAGCTGCGCGCCCGCACCGCCGAGCCTGACATTGTCGTCGGCCCCCGCATCGGCATCAGCAAGGCGGTAGATGAGCCCTGGCGCTACGGGCTGAAGGGCTCGCGGTTTTTGAGCAGGGGGTTTCGCTGAGGTGTCATGGCCGGGCTTGTCCCGGCCATCCCGCTTGGGGGCGCAGTGCCGTCCTAAGCGGGGTCACCGGGACGAGCCCGGTGACGACAAGATTACGCCCCCTTCAGGCTCTCCAGCGCCTGAGCGATCTTGGTCTTGCGGCCTTCGGCCTCGGCGCGCTTTTCCTTCTCGCCCTCGATGATCTCTTCCGGCGCGTTGGCGACGAACTTCTCGTTCTTCAGCTTGGCGTCGACGCGCGCGATGTCGGCCTCGGCCTTGGTCAGCTCCTTGGCCAGCCGGGCGCGCTCGGCGGCGATGTCGATGACGCCGACCAGCGGCAGCGCCGCCACCTCGCCGCGCACCAGCAACTGCACCGAACCGGCCGGCGCCGCATCGGCCGCGGAAATTTCCGACACCCGCGCCAGCCGCTTGATGAATTCCGCCCAGCGCTGCGCCCTGGCCTGCGTTTCACGTGAAACACCCGCCAGCACAACCGGGATGACGGCCGTGATGTTCATTTCCGACTTGAGCGAGCGCACCGCGGTGATCAGGTCGATGACCCAGCCGATCTCGGCTTCGGCGGCATCGTCCTGAAGGCCTGCCAGATCGGGCCAGTCCGAGAGCGCCAGCAGCGCCGCGCGCTTTGGCCCCTGCTCGGCCGTCACCGCCCACAGCTCCTCGGTGATGAACGGCATGAACGGGTGCAGCAGCTTGAGGATTTCGTCGAGCGCCCAGGCGGCCATGGCCCGGGTCTCGTCCTTGGCGGCGCCGTCGGGTCCGGTCAGCAGCGGCTTCGACAGCTCGACATACCAGTCACAGTAGACGTTCCAGACGAAGCGGTAGGCGCTGCCGGCGGCCTCGCTGAAGGCATAGGTCGTCAGCGCCTGCGTGATGTCGGCCGACGCCTTGGCGGTCTCGTGCGCGATCCAGCGGTTGAGCGGTTCTTTCGCCGACTTCGGATCGAAGCCCGCGACGCGCTGCGCGCCGTTGAATTCGACAAAGCGCGCCGCGTTCCAGAGCTTGGTCGCGAAGTTGCGGTTGTTTTCGACGTCCTGCGGCCCGAGCCGGATGTCGTGGCTCGGCGCGACGTTGCGCATCAGCGTAAAGCGCAGCGCGTCGGCGCCGAATTCGTCGATAACGCCGAGCGGATCGACCACGTTGCCCTTCGACTTCGACATCTTGGCGCCGGACGCATCGCGCACCAGCCGGTGGATGTAGATGTCGTGGAACGGAATCTCCTGCTTGAAGTGCAGGCCCATCATCATCATGCGGGCGACCCAGAAGAAGATGATGTCGAAGCCGGTGACCAAGACCGAGGTCGGATAGAAGCGCTTGACCTCCGCCGTATCCTCCGGCCAGCCGAGCGTTGAGAACGGCCACAGCGCCGACGAGAACCAGGTGTCGAGGACGTCCTCGTCGCGCTCGAGCCACTGGTCGAATATCGGCTGCTTCGTCAAATCGCTATAATCATCTTCCGAAATAAAGCCGGTTGATATGTAATGTATGCGAGCCTGCTCGTATGCACCATCTCTAGTTTCGGCGACGAATACTTTGCCGTCCGGCCCATACCACGCCGGAATCTGGTGCCCCCACCAGAGTTGGCGCGAGATGCACCACGGCTGGATATTTTCCATCCAGTTGAAGTAGGTCGTCTCCCAGTTCTTGGGTATGAAATTGGTTTTATTCTCACGCACGGCGACAATCGCTGGCTTGGCCAGTTCATGTGCATTGACGTACCACTGATCTGTCAGGAAGGGCTCGATGACGACATTGGAGCGATCACCATAAGGAACCGCGTGAGTATGCGGTTCGATCTTTTCGAGCGCGCCTTCCGCATGCAGCATTTCAATAATTTGCCACCTTGCCGTAAAGCGATCGAGCCCACGAAGGACTCCAGGGATTAAGTCTAACGCAGAATCGCCAATGAGTTCTTCATCGGCCGATGTAACTTCGGGAAAGCGAGGATCAATTCCGCGATGGCCAAATGCAAAATCGTCCGCATCGCGGGCTTTTAATTTGCCATCACGCGTGAACAAACTGCGCATTTCCAGCTGATGGCGTCGGCCAACCTCGAAATCATTAAAATCATGCGCAGGAGTAATTTTGACCGCGCCCGTCCCTTTTTCGGGATCGGCGTACTCATCGCCAATAATAGGAATTTTCCGTTGGACAATGGGCAAAACAACATCCTGCCCAATTAACTCTTTCAGGCTTTCATTTTGCGGATGGATAGCAACAGCCGAGTCTCCCAGCATGGTCTCGGGACGAGTAGTCGCCACTCTGACAAACGTTGAAGAATCTGCAACGTTAAATACCTTGCCGGCGAGCGGATAGCGCAGGTAGTAGAGGTGCCCGTTCGGGTTTTTTTGTAATACTTTGGCAAGCGCAATCATGCTCAGTGGCTCGCCATCATCGCTAGCCCATTTGAAGGATCCCCGACACTCCACCTGCACCACTTCGAGATCGGAGATGGCCGTGAGCAGCTTGGGGTCCCAGTTGACCAGCCGCTTGTCCTTGTAGATCAGGCCCTCGCGGTACAGTTCGACGAACACCTTGATGACGGCCCCGGACAGACCCTCGTCCATGGTGAAGCGCTCGCGCGACCAGTCGCACGAGGCCCCCAGCCGCTTGAGCTGGTTGATGATGGTGCCGCCCGACTCCGCCTTCCATTCCCACACGCGCTTGAGGAAGGCCTCGCGCCCCATGTCGCGGCGGCCCGGCAGCTGTTGCTCCATCAACTGCCGCTCAACCACCATCTGGGTGGCAATGCCGGCATGATCGGTGCCCGGCTGCCACAGCACGTCCTTGCCGCGCATCCGCTCGAACCGGCACAGCACGTCCTGCAGCGTGTTGTTCAGCGCATGGCCCATATGCAGCGAGCCCGTGACGTTGGGCGGCGGAATGACGATAGAATAGGCTTCAGCCTGCGCCCGCTCGGGCCGGCCGGCCGTAAAGGCGCCCGCCTGTTCCCAGGTCCGGTAAATGCGGCCCTCGACTTCCGCGGGCTGATAGGTCTTGTCGATCATGGTGTTTTGTCTGGTCCGAGTGGCGGGGTAGAAAGCCCACCACGCCACCGAGAGTCAAATTTTGCCGTCAAATCCCGCCAAACCGAGCGGCAGCGCCACCAGCGCCATCACGCTGCTGGCGCTCGCCTCCTTCGCCGCCCAGGCGATGGTGCGCTCGACCGATTCGCTGCTGCCGCAGATCGCCGTCGACCTGTCGACCACGGTCGGCGCCGCCTCGATCGTGGTCACCGTGTATTTGCTGGCGCACGGCTCGGTGCAACTTTTCATGGGGCCGATCGGCGACCGGTTCGGCAAATTCGGTTGCATCGCCATCGCCACCGGTTTCTCGGCGCTGGCGGTCTTTGCCTGCGGGCTGGCGTGGTCGCTGCCAGTGCTGGTGGCGGCGCGGCTGGCCAGCGGTCTCGCCACCGGCTGGATCGTGCCCTTTGCGCTGGCTTTTGTCGGCGACGTCATCCCCTACGAGCGCCGCCAGCAGGTGATCGGCAGCTTCCTGTCCGGGCAGATCCTCGGCCAGTTGTTCGGCCAGGCCGCTGGCGGCGTGCTCGGCGACCTGTTCGGCTGGCGCAATGTGTTCTTCATCCTCGCCGGCCTGCTCGCCGTCGCCACCATCGGCCTGTTCATCGAGCTGTGGCGCAACCCGCTGACGCGGGCCAGCAGCGCGCCGCCGCGCACGTCGCGCGGCTATGCTGCCGATTATGCGGCCGTGCTGCGCTCGCGCTGGGCCCGCACCATGATCCTGATGGCGTTCATCGAGAGCGCGGCGATGTTCGGCGCCTTCACCTATGTCGGCGCCGACCTGCATCTGCGTTTCGGCATCAGTTTCACGCTGGTCGGCCTGTTCGTCGGCGCCTTCGCCATCGGCGGATTGATCTACAGCCTGTCGGTGCGCGCGCTGGTGACCCGGTTCGGACCGGTCGGGCTGGCTGCCATTGGCGGCATCCTCCTGGCCGTGGCCTATGTGCTGCTGGCTGTGGGGCCGACCGTTTACGCCGCGCCGCTGGCCATTACCGTGATCGGCCTCGGCTTCTACATGCTGCACAACACCTTGCAGACCAACGCCACGCAGATGACGCCGGAGGCCCGCGGTACCGCGCTTGGCCTATTCTCGGCGGCACTGTATTTCGGCCAGACCATCGGCGTCGCCTTGAACGGTCTGATCTTCGACCGCTTCACCGCGGTGCCGGTGTTTCTCGGCGCGGCTGCGATCCTGCTGGCGCTGGGTCTGTGGTTTTCGCGCGAACTCAAGGCGCGCGCGGCGTAGGGCTCTAAGGCCGGCCGCGCGACACGCGTTCGATCTCGGCGCGGACGATGCGCTCGACCAGCCCCGGCAGATTGTCGTCGAGCCAGGACTTCAGCATCGGCCGCAGCATCTCCTTGACCAGATCCTCCAGCGTCCGGGCATTGTTGCCGAGGACGGTGTGGGCCAGCGAATTGAACGCGCTGTCGACCGCGGTCATGGTGGCGGACGAAATCAGGCTGTGGTCGGGGATGACGCTTTGCGCGACCGGCCGGCGCTGCTCCGGGGCGGCAACGCGTGTCTCCGCTACAGGCGGCATCTGATCCACGGACCGCTCGGCAAAGACCACGTCGGAAGCGCCATCGATGGTGCGGAAATCCGGCGACGGCGCCTGAGCGGCCATTGCTTCGGTCAGATCGAGCACGTCGGGCGCGGGTGGCGGCGGTGCGGCCGTCGTTTCAACCGGCTTGGGCGGCGCCACGGGAGCCGGCGCCGGTTTGACGGCAGCCATAGGCGCGGAGTCGAGATCGGCCAGCATGGCGTCGACATCCTCCTGCTTGTTGGCGACAACCGGCACCGGACGCGGCATGGGCGGAGACATAGGCGGCGGCGGTGGCGGCGCGGCAACCGGACGGCTGGCAAGGGCGGGCGCTGCCGGCTTGGCAGCGGACGCCTCGGCCGATTTGGCCTTGCCGGAGTCATCATCCGCGATGATCCGCCGGATGGAGGCCAAGATTTCCTCCATCGAGGGCTCTTGGGCCTTTGCCGTCTGGCTCATTGCACAACTTCCTGACGCATGGGGTCCCGCAACATCATCGGCGGCGCGAACGTCCGCGCGCCCCCTGGAACCGCGCGCGGGCAAAACGAATCGTCACCGCTCCATTTATACGCCAGCGGGACACCCCGATGCAGTCGGAAAATCATGAAACCGCAATGACCTGTGGACACGCTGGCTCGTCTGCCGTCAGCGTCCGTCGGGGGTCCGGACGCCGGCCCAGCTGTCACGCACTTGCTCGTAATGCACGGTGGCATCGTAGAGCTGAACCCGCAGCCCAAGCACGCGCGGCGCCAGCCGGCCAACCGCGGACAGCAGCGAATACGAGGCGACCACCCGGTCGCGCTGCGCGGTCACCATGGAGACCTGGCCGTTCAGAAGATCCTGCTGGGCGTTGAGCACGTCGAGCGTGGTGCGCTGGCCGACGCGGGCCTCCTCGGTCACGCCCTTGAGCGCAAGATCGGAGGCTCTCACCTGGGCCTGCGTCGCCTGAATCTGGCCTTTGGCCGCCTCGAGCTGCCCCCATGCCGCGACAACTCCCTGGCGCACGGTCTCACGGGCGGTATCGAGTTCGATACGGCGCTGCCCGAGCGTTTCCTTGGCCTGCCGGATCAAGGAATATTCCGCGCCGCCCTGATAGATCGGCACGCTCAGCGTACCGAGCACGGAACCGGAATAGCTCTCTGCCAGGTTGAGGTTGGACGGGCTGTTGAAATTCTTCTGGAAGCTTCCCTGCACCGACAGCGTCGGAAACAGCGCCCCCTCCGCCACTTTCACCTGCAACTGCGCGATATCGACATTGTACTGCGCCGCCGTGACCTGGGGGTGGTTGGCGATGGCGACCGCTACCGCTTCCGCCAGCGTGCGCGGCGAAAACCGGTCGACCGGCGTGCCGGAGGTGAGCTGGCCCGGCTCGCTGCCGATGATCTGGCGATAGGTCGCGGCCGACGCCTTGGCCGTCGCCTCGGCACTCAGCACGGCCGAACGGCCGCCCGCCAGCCGCGATTCGCCTTGCGACACGTCGGTAACGGTTACCTCGCCGACGTTGAATTTGTCGCGGGTGTAGCGCAGCGTCTCCTCGAGCACCTCGACGTTGCGCCGCTGCACATTGAGCAGCGCGCGGTCGCGCAGCACGTTCATGTAGGCGCTGGCGGCGTTGAACAGCGCGGACTGCTCGCTCTGGCGCAGCACTTCGCGCGCCGACAGGACCTGCGCTTCGGCCTGGCGGGTACGGTTGGAGGTCTGGAAGCCGTTGAACAACGTCTGCGTCGCGGTCACGCCGGTCGCCAGGCTTGTATTGTAGCCGCTCTGGGTCACCGTATTCGACGGCACCGTGGTGGTCCGCGTCGTGGTCGATAACGAGGCCTGCCCGCCGGAGGCGGTGATCGCGACCCGCGGCCGGTAACCCGACAGGGCCTGCGGCACATTCTCATCGATGGCGCGCACCGCGGCGCGTTGCGCATTGAGCGTCGGGTTGCTCTGATAGGCCTGCACCAAGGCCGATTCCAGCGTCTCGCCTTGCGCCTGAACGGCCGCCAGCGGAACCGCCGCGCAAGCGATGGCTCCGACTGCAAGTCCGCCGAGCCAGCCTCTGCCATCACCAAGCGCCATTCGGAACCCTAACGCCACCCACAGCAACACACAGACGCAGTCTGAGGTAACCGCGCCGCAACAGCCGACTGGGAACCATAAGCGTCCCGGCAGAGGGTTAAAACCCCCTCACCCTTGCCACCCACAGAATGGACAGAGCATGAGGATTTTGCGCCACGTCGGCGGCGGAAGCGGTGTCTAGAAGGCGAAAGCCGGCGGCTTGACGAAGCCCGGCAGGACCGAAGCGGCGGCGTCGAAAATCGGCCGGCCGCCTATGTCATCGCCGCTGCGACGATACAGCGTCGCCTTGGCGCCGGGACCTGCACCCAGGACGCAGACCAGCCGTCCGCCGTCGGTGAGCTGGGCATGGAAGCTGCGCGGTTCCAATTCGGTGGCTCCTTCGATCAGAATCGCGTCGTAAGGCGCCCGCGCCGGCCATCCGGCAGTCAGCGGGCCCAAAACCACGCTGACGTTTGCCAGCGGCGCCAGCGCATCCCGCGCGGCGGCTGCCAGACCGGCGTCCTGCTCAAGCGCCACGACCTCGCGGGCCAGCCGCGCAACGACAGCCGCGGCGTAGCCGTAGCCGCAACCGATGCAGAGAACCCGGTCGTTGGGACCGATCTCGGCGGCCTGGAGCATTTTCGCCAGCACCATCGGCTTGAGCAGGCGTCGTGCGCCGTCCGGTCCCTCGCCGGCCGGCAGATCGAGGTCGAGATAGGCGAGCGACGTGGAGCCCGGGGGCACATAACGCTCGCGCGGAACCGCGAGCAGCGCCGAAAGCAGCGCCTGATCGGTGACATCGGCGGTGCGGACCTGGCCATCCACCATATTGCGGCGAGCGGCGGCAAAGTCGGTCATCACGGGCCTCTGGAAAATGGGGGTGGATATGCGGCTTTTTGTGCGGCACCGCTACCCAAAAGGCAAGAGAACCAGCGAGTTGTCGGCTGGCTTTCGCTCCTATATAGGCTAGGCGTTCGAACGGCGCTTCCGGTCCCTGCGGGCCGGATGCGCCGTTTAAAAGGCCACGTGGCGGAGTGGTTACGCAGAGGACTGCAAATCCTTGCACCCCGGTTCGATTCCGGGCGTGGCCTCCACTCAAAACTGCCGGTCATTCGCGCTTTGCAAAGCAGTTCGGCTTTGTTATAGGCGCGTTGCCGGAATACCGGCCTGTTCCCTGGTAGCTCAGCGGTAGAGCGTTCGACTGTTAATCGAAATGTCGCTGGTTCGACCCCAGCCCAGGGAGCCACTTCCTGCCAAGCCCGATACGGGGCTGGCGCGCTCCTCCCGAACCATAAAACCTGCCGCCGATCTCTAGCCCGCAAGGTCCAGCGGTTTTTCGCTTCGTTTGGCGTCATCGCCGCTGATGAGATCGGCATATTGGGCGATCGGCTGCGGCCGGCCGGTCAGATAGCCCTGCACCTCGTCGCAGCCTTCGCGCAGCAGGAAGGTCCGCTGCGAGTCGGTTTCGACGCCTTCGGCGAGCACCGGCACCTGGAGGCTCTGGCCGAGCCCGATCACCGCGCGCACGATCGCCATCGAATGGCGATTCTGCGGCAGGTCAGACACAAAGGCGCGGTCGATCTTGATCTTGTCGAACGCGAAGGAGTGCAGATAGGACAGCGACGAGTAGCCTTTGCCGAAGTCGTCCAGCGCGATTTGCACGCCGAGGGCCTTGAGCTGGCACAGGATCGACACCGCGCGCGAGAAGTCGTTGATCAGCACGCCCTCGGTGATCTCCAGCACCAGCCGCGCCGGCGGCAGACCGGTTTCGATGAGGACCGAGTGCACCATGCTGACGAGATCGCCGTGGTGGAACTGGATCGGCGACACGTTGACCGCAATCGTCAGCGGCCGCGGCCAGGTCGCCGCCTCGCGGCAGGCTTCGCGCAGCGCCCACTCGCCCATCGGGATGATCAGACTGTATTCCTCGGCAATCGGAATGAAGGTGGCCGGGGGCACCAGGCCGCGGGTTGGCGAATGCCATCGCGCCAGCGCCTCGAAACCGACAATGCCGCCGGCGGTCCGAAATTGCGGCTGGTAGTGCAGGAACATCTCGCCCTGCTCGATGGCGAGCCGCAGATCCTGTTGCAGGTCGTGCCGCTCCTGCTGCTGCGCGCCCATCTCCTCCTTGAAGAACAGCACTGACGGCCGCGGCTCCACTTTGGCCCGGTAAAGCGCGGCGTCGGCGTGCGCCATCAGTGTTTTGGCATCCGCGCCGTCGGCCGGGTAGACCGCACCACCGATGCTCAGGCCGATCTGGAGGCGCTTGCCCTCGATCACGAAGTCGTCGACGAAAGCGGCGAGCAGACAGTCGGCGATAATGGCAGCCGCAGCCGGCTGCGGACCGTCGCTCACGATCAGGACGAACTCGTCACCGCCAATGCGGGCAATGAAGGCGCCGCTGGCGGCGCCTTGCAGCCGGCGCGCTGCGGCCTGCAGAAGCGCGTCGCCTGCGGCATGGCCGTAGACGTCGTTCGTTTCCTTGAAGCGGTCCAGATCGATGCACAGCAGGGTGAACTGGGATTTTTCCGCCGCCGCCCTGTCGAAGATCGCCGACAAATAGGCGTTGAAGGCCGCGCGGTTGGGCAAATTGGTCAGCGCGTCGTGGTGCGCCATATGGGCGATGCGCTGTTCGACGCGGCGCTTTTCGGTGACGTCTTCCAGCACCGTGAGCAGATACTGCGGCTTGCCGTCATCGTCGCGGATGGCAACGCGCTGCGATGCGACAAAGCGCGAGCCGGTTTCGTCGGACACCAGCGGAAATTCCCGCACAGAAATCGGTGTATCCGATTCCAGGGCCCGCTGATCGGACTCGGCGATGATTTCGGCGGCCTCGGGGTGGTACAGCTCGCCCACCGTCTTGCCGATCAATTCGTCGCGCGAATACCCTGACATCGCTTCATAGGCTTTGTTGACCCGCGCGAGTTGCCACGCACCGGCATACTCGTTCCCCTCCGGCGCCACCTTCACCGAAATGGCGCTGGGGATGTTCTCGATGACGGTATCGAGGAAGGCCTTGGTATCGGCCTCGGTCTGCCGCGACCGGTACAGCTTGCGGTTCAGATCGTCGATGGCGGCATGCTGGCGCTGCAACGATTCGGCCGCGGCATTGAGCTCGTGCATCAGGCCGCCCAGTTCCCCCGGCGGATACGGCGGCGGGATGCGCATGCTCAAGTCGCCCTTGCCGAGTTGCTTGGCCATGGCCGCAATACGGGCGACCTGACGCCGAACGCCCATTTCCGCCAGTGCCAGAACGCCGGCAAACAACAGCAGCGCGACGATACCGACGATCGTCAGTTCCTGATAAAGCCGCCTGTCGATAGCAGCGACCAGCCCTTGCCGTGACGTTCCCGCCAGCACGTAGATTCCGGCATCGCGGCCGCCGGGCGTATCGACCGCGACCCAGTACTGTTTCTGGCCGTCGATGCCCGCGACCTCGCGCGGCGTGCCCGAGACCGGGCTGGAGGCGAACCGGAACAGATCGGTGTCCGCAATAGAGGTGGCAGTCCGCCCCCGCCAAGTCGCGCTCTCGGGCGGCACCAGAACGATACCGTTGCGGTCCACCAGCAAGATATCCACCTCCGACCGAAGCGAACGAACAAACCGTTGCAGGTCGAGCGAGGCCAGCAAGATGAAACGCAGCTCGCCCGTATTCTTTCGCGCCGGATAAGCGATCTGGAGAACCGACCGTCCGGTGAGCCCGCCGAACGTGGGCTGCAGAGTCACATCGTTCTTGATCGCCTGGGCGTCCTGGAAATAGCGCCGATGGAGCAAATTGAGGTCGCGACGGGTGCTGAGCGAGTCGCAGAAGAGATTTCCATCGGGGTTGATGGTGATCAGCCCGGTATATTGCGGATACTGTTCGAGGACCTCGGCCAGAAAAGCCGAGCACTCGGCCCTGTCCGAACTCCCTAATGCAACGGCTTGGGACAAACCAAAATTGAGTTGAGCCGCACCCTGAACCTTCTGATCCAGATCGTACGCGACCTTGGTGGCCTGGCGTGTCAGGTCGGCGAGAGCCGTCTCGATGGCTGCCGCGCGGGTCTGGTAAAAGCGAATCCCCAACAGGATAGCCGGCACCAGCGTCGCCAAAGCGACGAGCAGCAGAAGACGCGTTCTCAAACTCATCGTGGCACCCGTTTAACCCGCCGTTATCTTTGTTGCCGTACCGGCCCGGGGCGAATGCCGTTCATCGCATCGCGGTATCGATCGCAGGAAAAGTCGTCGCATCAGTCGTGGGAACATTGGTGCGCCA
>JALHNV010000041.1 GCA_022843325.1 Pseudolabrys sp.
TCGACGATCTCCGGCAGAATGCCGTCCGGGGACATGCCGGAGAAACGCAGGCCGTGCTGCTCAAGACGGCCTTTGTAGGCCGTATTCACTTCATAACGATGGCGGTGCCGTTCGGAGATTTCGGTGGCGCCATAAATCTCCGCAACACGGCTGCCGCGCGTCAGCGCCGCCTGATAGGCGCCCAACCGCATGGTGCCGCCGAGATCGCCTTCGGCGCTGCGCTTTTCGCGCTCGTTGCCGCGCAGCCATTCGGTCATCAGACCGACCACCGGCTCGCCGGTCGTCCCGAACTCCGTCGAATTGGCATCAACGATGCCGCACAGGTTTCGCGCCGCCTCGATGCACGCCATCTGCATGCCGAAGCAGATGCCGAAATACGGCACGTTGCGTTCGCGCGCGAACCGCGCCGCCCTGATCTTGCCTTCGGCGCCGCGCTGGCCGAAGCCGCCGGGCACCAGGATGCCGTTGACGTGCTCAAGGAGCGGCGTCGGGTCTTCGTTCTCGAACACCTCCGACTCGATCCAGTCGAGCTTGACCTTGACCTTGTTGGCGATGCCACCGTGCGACAGCGCCTCGGTCAGCGATTTGTAGGCGTCCTTCATGCCGGTGTACTTGCCGACAATGGCGATGGTGACGTCGCCTTCCGGATTGCGCACCCGCTCGTTGATCACCTGCCAGCGCTCGAGGTCCGGCGCTTTCTGCGGCTCCATGCCGAAGGCGGCCAGCACCTCGGCATCGAGCCCCTCGGCCGAATAGGATTCCGGCACCGCGTAGATGTTGTCGACATCGCGCGCCTCGATCACCGCGCTTTCGCGGACGTTGCAGAACAGCGCCAGCTTGCGCCGCTCGCCCTGCGGGATCGGCCGGTCGGTGCGGCACAACAGGATATCGGGCTGGATGCCGATCGACCGCAGTTCCTTGACCGAGTGCTGGGTCGGCTTGGTCTTGAGTTCGCCGGCGCTCGGGATGAACGGCAGTAGGGTCAGGTGAACGTAGACCGCGTGCTGGCGCGGCAGGTCGTTGCCGAGCTGCCGGATCGCCTCGAAGAACGGCAGGCCCTCGATGTCGCCGACGGTGCCGCCGACCTCGACCAGCACGAAGTCAAATCCGTCATTGCCGTCACGGACGAAGTCCTTGATGGCGTTGGTGACGTGCGGGATCACCTGGATGGTGGCGCCGAGATAATCGCCGCGCCGCTCTTTGGTGAGAATATCCTGGTAGATGCGGCCGGTGGTGATGTTGTCCTGGCGGGTCGCCGGACGGCCGGTGAAGCGCTCATAGTGGCCGAGGTCGAGGTCGGTTTCGGCGCCGTCGTCGGTGACGAAGACCTCGCCGTGCTGGTACGGCGACATCGTGCCGGGATCGACGTTGAGGTAGGGGTCGAGCTTGCGCAGCCGGACTTTGTAGCCGCGCGCCTGAAGCACGGCGCCAAGCGCCGCCGATGCGAGACCTTTACCCAGCGAGGAGACCACGCCGCCGGTGATGAAAATATACCGCGCCATGGGGCCTAACCTGTAGTGGGCGCGAATCGATTCGACGAGAGCGAAAGCCGAAGAGCTGCTTTGCGCCTGTGTGTAGCTCGCAATTCGATCATAAGTGCAGCCTGTTACGCCGTTATATTCATGTATTCAACGAGCCCCGCCCGGCGGCCGGGGCCCTAAACGCTGAAGGGCCGGTTTCCCGGCCCTTCGTTGCGCTTATTGCGACTGCGGGACCTGTGGCCCTGCGGGGGCGGCTGGCGCCGCTGGTGCGCCTTCGAGTTGCCGCAGCAGCCCGCCCTCGCCGCCACCGAGCGGGGCCGGCGCGCCGGGTACGCCCTGGGTGGCGCCGCCCTGCAGGATCGAGGTTGGCGTACGGTTGGCGCTGGCGATGATCGACAGAACGAGGCTGGTGCAAAAGAACAGCGCGGCCAGAATGGCCGTGGCGCGGGTCAGCAGGTTGGCGGAGCCGCGGCTGGTCATGAAACCGCCGCCACCACCGCCACCGCCACCAATGCCAAGACCGCCGCCTTCGGAGCGCTGCAACAGCACCACGACGATCAACGACAGCACCAACATCAGATGAATGACAATGATCACATGCTGCATCGGACTAAAATCCATTCAAATCGGCCACCGGCAAGGCCCGGCGTGGCTGCATCGGTCATATAGGGAGTGGGACGGTGTTTGCCGATGACCGTTCCTGCGCCCGGAATCCGCCGCGGTCTCTACACCAACTTCCCACGCATTTCCACAAGCCGGGGACTTAGCCGTAAACCGCGGCAATTCCAAGGAAATCATCCGCTTTGAGGCTGGCGCCGCCGACCAGCGCGCCATTGACGTCGGCAATGGTCAGAAGTTCCCCGGCATTCGCCGGCTTGACCGATCCGCCATAGAGGATACGGACACGCCCGCCTTCGGCCCCATAGCGCTGCCTCAGATGCTGGCGAATAAAGGCATGGACCTCACCGACATCGGCCGGCGTCGGGGTCAGACCGGTGCCGATCGCCCAGACCGGTTCATAGGCCACCACCAGATTGGCGCCGGTGGCGGCATCCGGCAGGGAACCTTCGAGCTGGCGGCCGATCACCGCCAGTGTCTCGCGGGCCTCGCGCTCGCTGCGCTGCTCGCCGACGCAGACGATGGCGGTCAGCCCTGCCCGGTGCGCTGCCTGTGCCTTGTCGCGCACCTGCGCGTCGGTCTCGCCGTGATCCGCGCGCCGCTCCGAGTGACCGACGATGACCGCCACAGCGCCGGCATCGGCCAGCATTTCAGCGGCCAGATCGCCGGTATGGGCGCCCGACGCCTTGGCGTGGCAGTCCTGGCCGCCGACGGTCACGGCCGAACCGCGCGCCGAGGCTGCGAAAGCCGGGATCAGCGTCGCCGGCGGGCAGATCATCAGATCGGCCTTGCCGGCCAGCGGCGCGGCGCCTGCGACAACCTTGCCGAACTCCGCCGCCGAGGCGGCCAGCCCGTTCATTTTCCAGTTTCCCGCCACCAGCGGGCGAAGCTTTTCCGCCATCTTGCCGTCCTTTTCCGGGTGCGGTTACCAGAGCGGACCCGGCAACGCCAGTGCGCCCCCGGATACAAGCGATCCTACTTGAGTTGCAACGAGTTGACCCGCTCCCTATAAGAACGCCACCACCCTCCATTCAGATCAATTCGGCCAAGAAGCAAGGCACGCATGCTCCGCGGTATCAAGAATGCCTCCTCGAACTGGATCGGCAAATCGATCCTGTTGGTCGTCATCAGCTTCCTGGTCATCAGCTTCGCGGTCTGGGGCATTGGCGACATATTCCGCGGCTTCGGCCAGAACTCGGTCGCCAAAATCGGCAATACCGAAATCTCGGTCGAGCAGTTCCGGCAGTTCTATACCGACCGCCTTCAGCAGATCAGCCGCCAGATCGGCCGTCCGGTCACGCCCGATCAGGCGCGCGCGCTCGGCTTTGACCGGCAGGTGCTCGGCCAGATGGTGGCGGAGACCACGCTCGATGAACAGGCGGCCAAGCTCCGCCTCGGCATCACCGACGCCGACATCGCCCAGCGCATCACCACGGATCCGAGCTTTCAGGGCGCCAACGGCCAGTTCGACCACGCCCGCTTTGAATACATCATTCGCCAGGCCGGCTATACCGAGCCCCGCTTCGTCGCCGAGCAGCGACGTGTCACCCTGCGCCGGCAGATCGCGCAGAGCGTCAGCGGCGACCTGAAGGTGCCGGCCGTGACGCTTCAGGCCATCAACAACTTCCAGAACGAACGCCGCACCATCCAGTATGTGACGCTGACGGCGGCCCAGGCCGGCGATATTCCGGCGCCAACGCCGGAGGCGCTCGCCGCCTATTTCGAAGAGCGCAAGATTCTGTTCCGCGCGCCTGAATACCGCCGGGTCACGTTGCTGTCGCTGGCGCCGGCCGATATCGCCAAGCCGGATTCGGTGTCCGATGCCGAAGCCAAGACCTACTACGACCAGAACACCGGCAATTTCGGCTCGCCGGAGCGCCGCGAAGTACGCCAGATCGTCTTCGCCAATCCGGAGGAAGCCGCGGCGGCGCACGACCGGCTCACCAAGGGGCTGAGCTTCGCCGATCTGGCCAAGGAGCGCGAACTGTCCGAAGCCGACACCCTCGTCGGACAGGTGACCCAGTCGGAGATCATCGATCCGGCCGTGGCCGAGGCCGCCTTCGCGCTGAAGGAAGGTGAGGTCAGCGCGCCGGTCAAAGGCACGTTCGGCACGATCATCGTGCAGGTCGGCAAGATCGAACCGGGCGCGCAGAAACCCTTTGCGGAGGTCGCACCCGAGATCAAGCGCCAGCTTGCCGAAATCCGCGCCAGAAGCGAGATCAACGGACTGCGTGACAAGATCGACGACGAGCGCGCCGGCGGCGCGACCCTGGCCGAGACCGCGGCCAAGCTCGGGCTCACGGCGCAGGTTATCGAAGCGGTCGACCGCTCCGGCCGCGCGCCGGATGGCACCCTCGTTGCCGGCTTGCCGAAGCAGCCGGATGTCATCACGCCGATCTTTGCCAGCGATATCGGCGTCGATTCAGAACCCCAGCAGCTCCCGGGCGGCGGTTATATCTGGCACGACGTCACCGGCATCACGCCGGCGAGAGAGCGCACGCTCGACGAAGTGAAGGACCAGGTTGCCACGCGCTGGCGCGAGGACGAAGTCGGCAGGATATTGCAGGCCAAGGCGGAAGAGATGCTCGGCAAACTCAAAGCCGGCACCACGCTGGCGCAGGTGGCCGAGGAAGCCAACCTTCAGGTCCAGACCGGCGCCGATCTGCAAAGGCGACGTCCTTCCGGTTTCGTACCGGCCAAGCTGATCGAGGCCGCCTTCAACGTGGCAAAGGATGAAGCCGGCATTGCCGAGGGTGACCAGCGGACCGAGCGCTATGTGTTCCGTGTGACCGACATCACCGTACCCAAGCTCGATCCGGCATCGCCGGATGCCCAGCAACTGACGACAACGCTGCAGAATGCCTACGCCGATGACATCATCAGCCAATATATCGCGCGGCTGCAGGCCGACTACGGCGTCAGCATCAACCAGCAGGCGTTGAACCAGGTCATCGGCGGCGGCACCGGCCAGTAGACGCGAAGTAGCACAATGCAGATCGAGCCGTCGGAAGCCGCCTTCGCCGAACGCTACGGCCGCGGCGAGGCGCAAGTGGTGTGGACCACGCTGGTGGCCGATCTGGAAACGCCGGTGTCGGCGTTCCTCAAGCTCGGCGGCGGCAGGCCGATGAGCTTCCTGCTTGAGTCGGTAGAAGGCGGCGCGGTGCGCGGCCGCTATTCGATCATCGGGCTGGAACCGGATCTGATCTGGCGCACCAATGGCAGCCACGCCGAGATCAACCGCAACGCCCGCACCAAGCCCGATGCCTTCGCACCCTGCCCCAATCCGCCGCTCGACGCGCTGCGCTCGCTGATCGCGGAAAGTCGCATTGACCTGCCGGACGCGCTGCCGCCGATGGCGGCCGGCGTGTTCGGCTATCTCGGCTACGACATGGTGCGGCTGATGGAGCAGTTGCCGGCGGCCAATCCTGATCCGATCGGTATTCCCGACGCGGTGCTGGTGCGGCCGACGGTCATCGTCGTGTTCGATGCCGTCAAGGACGCCATCACTGTGGTGACGCCGGTGCGGCCCGACGCTTCGGTCGATGCGAAGGCGGCGCTGGCACGCGCCATTGAGCGGCTGTCGGCGGTGGTGGAAAGCCTCGACCGTCCGCTCGACAAGGCGCTGACCGAATTCGACGCCGGCCCGCTCGACGTACCGCCGCAGTCGAACACCAGCGCGGCCGAGTACAAGGCGATGGTCGCCAAGGCGAAGGAATACATTGCCGCCGGCGATGCGTTTCAGATCGTGCTGGCGCAGCGTTTCGAGGCGCCGTTTTCATTGCCGCCGTTCGCGCTTTATCGGGCGCTGCGGCGGACCAATCCGGCGCCGTTTCTGTTTTTCCTCGACTACGGCGATTTCGCCGTGGCCGGCTCGAGCCCGGAAATTCTGGTGCGGGTGCGTGGCGACACCGTCAGCATCCGGCCGCTCGCGGGCACGCGGCCGCGCGGCGACACGCCCCACGAGGACAAGCGGCTGGAAGAGGAACTGCTGGCCGATCCGAAGGAGCGCGCCGAGCATCTGATGCTGCTCGATCTCGGCCGCAACGATGTCGGCCGCGTCGCCACCATCGGCAGCGTCAAGGTCACCGACCAGTTCTTCATCGAGCGCTACAGCCAGGTGATGCACATCGTGTCCAATGTCGAGGGCACGCTCGACCCGAAATACGACGCGCTCGATGCGCTGGCCGCCGGCTTTCCCGCCGGCACCACGTCGGGCGCGCCGAAGGTGCGGGCCATGGAGATCATCGACGAGCTGGAGAAGGAAAAGCGCGGCCTCTATGCCGGCTGCGTCGGCTACTTTTCCGCCGCAGGCGAGATGGACACCTGCATCGTGCTGCGCACCGCGCTGGTGAAGGACGGCAAGATGTATGTGCAGGCCGGCGCCGGCATCGTCGCCGATTCCAACCCCGACAGCGAACAGCAGGAATGCGTCAACAAGGCGAAGGCCTTGTTCCGCGCCGCCGAGGAAGCGCGCCGGTTTGCCAGTGCCGCCAAACGCGGGCAATAACGGAGCGGTTTGGATATACTCCGCTCATTCCCGCGAAAGCGGGAATCCAGAACTAATAGAAAGAACTGGACCCCCGCTTTCGCGGGGGTGAGCGGACGACGGGAATGGAGAATTCTATGGGCCACGATCACTCTCATCACGATCACTCCCACGAGCCGAAGTGGAAGCACGACGGCGTGCGCGTGATCCCGGGCAATTCGCTCGATCCCAACACCGCGCAGACCCCGGGCATGGACCGCAAGGCGGCGATCAACGCTGCCCGCGTCGGCGCGCAGAAGATCTGGGCCGGCACCGTCGCCATCCATCCCAACGCCAAGACCGGCGCGCATCATCACGGCGCGCTTGAAAGCGTGATTTATGTCGTGCGCGGCCGCGCCCGCATGCGCTGGGGCGAACATCTCGAGTTCACCGCCGAGGCCGGCCCGGGCGACTTCATCTTCATTCCGCCTTACGTGCCGCATCAGGAAATCAACGCCAGCCCCGACGAGGTGCTGGAATGCGTGCTGGTGCGCTCCGACAACGAGGCGGTGGTGGTCAATCTCGACATCGAGCCGGCGGAAAAGGTCGAGAACGTGGCTTGGGTCGATCCGATCCACAAGGCGTGATTGCTCCGTTCGTCCCCGCGAAAGCGGGGACCCAGGGCCAAGAATCTGGATTCCCGCTTACGCGGGAATGAACGGTGTTTTGGTCTGCGCCCCCGTTAAATTCTGGCTGCCTTGACCCTCCTCAGGGCGCGTCTTAAGACCCTGAGGAGGCCCGCGACATGATTGTTCTGATCGATAATTACGACAGTTTCACCTTCAACCTGGTCCATTACCTGGGCGGGCTGGGGGCGGACGTCGTGGTGCATCGCAATGACAAGATTTCGGCCACCGAGGTCATGGCGCTGGACCCGGATGCGATCGTGCTGTCGCCCGGCCCCTGCACGCCGACCGAGGCCGGCATCTGTCTCGATCTGATCGGCAAGGCGGCCGAGGCCATTCCCCTGCTCGGCGTCTGCCTCGGCCACCAGGCGATCGGCCAGGCACTGGGCGGCAAGGTGGTGCGGGCGCCGGTGCCGGTGCACGGCAAGCTGTCGGAGATCAGCCATACCAACAGCGGTGTGTTTCACGGCATCAACGGCGCCTTCAAGGCGACCCGCTACCACTCGCTGGTGGTGGAGCGCGACAGCGCGCCGCGCGAACTCATCTTCAATGCGGAAACCGGCGACCGGTTGATCATGGGGATGATGCACGAAAGCCTGCCGCTGCATGGCGTGCAGTTTCATCCCGAGAGCATCGCCTCAGAGCACGGCCACCTGATGCTGCGGAATTTCCTCGACCTCGCCGCCGACTGGAACGCCTTGCGCGGCCGAAGGCCGAGTACGGCGCCGCAGCGCGAATCCGCCGCCATGCGCGCGGCGGTCTGAGGACGCCATGGCCGACGATTTCAAATCACTGCTCGCCA
The DNA here is from genome assembly GCA_022843325.1 of Pseudolabrys sp. Lineage (GTDB taxonomy): Bacteria > Pseudomonadota > Alphaproteobacteria > Rhizobiales > Xanthobacteraceae > Pseudolabrys. The sequence goes on from JALHNV010000041.1 coordinate 8,053, forward strand.
AGGTCGCCACCGGCGCCAGCCTGACGCGCGACGAAGCGGCCAGCGCCTTCGACCGCGTGATGTCGGGCGAAGCGACGCCGTCGCAGATGGGCGCGCTGCTGATGGGGCTGCGGGTGCGCGGCGAGACGGTCGACGAGATCACCGGCGCGGTCACCACCATGCGCGCCAAGATGCTGCGCGTCGCGGCGCCGGCCGATGCGGTCGACGTGGTGGGCACCGGCGGCGACGCCTCCGGCTCCTACAATATCTCGACCTGCGCCGCCTTTATCGTCGCCGGCTGCGACGTGCCGGTGGCCAAGCACGGCAACCGCGCGCTGTCGTCGCGTTCCGGCGCCGCCGACGTGCTGGCCGCGCTCGGCGTCAAAATCGATCTGACGCCGGACCAGGTCGGCCGCTGCATCGCGGACGCCGGCATCGGCTTCATGTTCGCGCCGGCGCACCATCCGGCGATGAAGAACGTCGGCCCCACCCGGGTCGAGCTCGGCACCCGGACCATCTTCAACCTGCTCGGGCCATTGTCGAACCCGGCCGGCGTCAAACGGCAGATGATCGGTACCTTCTCCAAGCACTGGATCGTGCCGATGGCCGAAGTGCTGAAAAATCTCGGCTCCGACAGCATCTGGGTGGTGCACGGCTCCGACGGCCTTGACGAGATCACCACGACAGGCCCGACCAGCGTCGCGGCGCTGGAGAACGGCCAGGTGCGCACCTTCGAGATCACGCCGGAAGACGCAGGCCTCAAGCGCAGCCAGCCCGGCGCGCTCAAAGGCGGCGATGCCACCGAGAACGCCACGGCGCTGCTGAACGTGCTCAAGGGTGAGGAAGGCGCGTTTCGCGACGTCGCGATCCTCAACGCCGCCGCCGCTCTGGTCATCGCCGGCAAGGCCCGCGATCTCAAGCACGGCGCGGCACTGGCCGCCAAATCGATCGGCACCGGCGAAGCCGAAGGTAGACTCGGCCGCCTGATTGCGGTGTCCTGCGCGATGGAAACGAGCGCATGACCCCGAAAAGTGGACACCGGTTTTCAGACCGGGTCATGCGCGGAAAAGCGTCATGAGCAGCGATATTCTGAAAAAGATCGAGGCCTACAAGCGCGAGGAAATCGCCGCGGCCAAGCGCGCCCGGCCGCTCGCCGAACTCGAACAAGCGGCCAAGGCGGCTGCGCCGCCGCGCGGCTTTCTGCGCGCCATCGAACGGCGCGTGGCCGCGGGCGACTATGCGCTCATCGCCGAGATCAAGAAGGCGAGCCCGTCGAAGGGCCTGATCCGGGCCGATTTCGATCCGCCGTCGCTGGCCAAGGCCTATGAGGCCGGCGGCGCGGCCTGCCTGTCGGTGCTGACCGATGCGCCGTCTTTCCAAGGCCGGCCGGAGTTCCTCGCCCAGGCGCGCGATGTGACGGCGCTCCCGGCGCTGCGCAAGGACTTCGTCTACGAGCCCTATCAGGTCGTCGAATCGCGGGCGCTGGGCGCCGACTGCATTTTGATCATCATGGCGGCGCTCGACGATACGGCCGCCGCCGAGATTGAAAATGCATCTATATCCAATGGGATGGACGTCCTGATTGAGGTTCATCAGGAAGATGAGCTTGAACGCGCGCTGCGGCTGAAGTCGCGCATGATCGGCATCAACAACCGCGACCTGCGCAGCTTCCAGACCTCCCTCGCGGTCAGCGAGCGGCTGGCGCCGCTGGTGCCCGCCGACCGCCTCATCGTCGGCGAAAGCGGGCTGAATACCCCTGCCGACCTCGCCCGCCTCGCCGCCATCGGCATCTCGACCTTCCTGGTCGGCGAGAGCCTGATGCGGCAGGCCGACGTCACCGCCGCCACCCGCGCTTTGCTGGCGCGGACGCCGCGCACGGCGGCGGCGGAGTAGCACCATGGCGCAGGGCAAACAGACCGCTGCGCCTCCCGCCAAAGCCGCAGCCAAGCCGAAAGACAAGACCATCAGCGACAGCGAACTCACCCATATCGATCACCGCGGCGAAGCCCGCATGGTCGACGTCTCCGGCAAGAGCCTCACCGAACGGATCGCCGTCGCCGAGGGCAAGGTGATCATGCGGAAGGAGACGCTGGATCTGGTGATCGCCGGCAATGCGCTGAAGGGCGACGTGCTCGGCGCCGCACGCCTCGCCGGCATCATGGCAGCCAAGCGCACCCACGGCCTGATCCCGCTGTGCCATCCGCTGCCGATCACCAAGGTCGAGGTCGACATCAATCCCGAGCATGCCCTGCCCGGCTTTCTGGTGCAGGCCACGGTCAAGGTCACCGGCCAGACCGGTGTCGAGATGGAAGCGCTGGTGGCCGTCTCGATCGCCTGTCTGACCATCTACGACATGGTCAAGGCGGTCGAAAAAGGCATGCAGATCGACGGCATCCGCCTGCTCGAGAAGCGCGGCGGCAAGTCCGGCGACTACCGCGCGGAGGATTGAAGCGTGGCCCCCTTGATGCCGGTCGCCGAGGCGTTGCGGCGCGTCTTGGCCGATGCCGCGCCGCTGGAAACGGAATCCGTGGCGATCGGCGAGGCGCTCGGCCGCGTGCTGGCGGGCGATGTCGCGGCGCTGCGCACCCAGCCGCCCGACGCGGTGTCGGCCATGGACGGCTACGCCGTCCGCGCCGCCGATGTGGCGACCGCACCGGTCACGCTGACGGTCATCGGCGAGGTGGCCGCCGGCCATCCCTTCGCAGGGTCGGTCGGCCCCCATGAGGCGGCGCGCATCTTCACCGGCGGGGTGATGCCCGCCGGCGCCGACACCGTCGTCATCCAGGAACACACCGCGCGCGATGGCGCCACCGTCACGGTACAGAAGCCCACGACGCCGGCCCGCAACGTCCGCGCCAAGGGCATCGACTTCACGCAAGGCGATGTGCTGCTGCGCCAGGGCCGCCGCCTCACCGACCGCGACGTCATGCTGGCCGCCGCCATGAATCACCCGGCGCTGACCGTGCACCGCCGGCCGAAGGTCGCCATCCTCGGCACCGGCGATGAGTTGGTGCTGCCCGGCGTCACGCCGAAGCCCGGCGAGATCGTCTATTCCAACGGTTTTGCGCTGCTGGCGCTGGCGCGCAACGAAGGCGCCGAGGCCAGCGACTTCGGCATTGCCAAAGACCGCATCGAGGATATTGCCGCCGCGGTGCGCCGGGCGCGGGATTGGGACGCCGACATTCTGGTCACCAGCGGCGGCGCTTCGGTCGGCGACCACGATCTGGTGCAGAAGGCGCTGGCCGCCGAGGGGCTGGATCTGTCGTTCTGGCGGGTGGCGCTGCGCCCTGGCCGGCCGATGATGCACGGGCGGCTTTCGCGCAAAGATTCTGGTTCAATGCAGGTGCTGGGCGTGCCGGGCAATCCGGTCTCGTCCTATGTCTGCGCTTTCCTGTTCCTGGCGCCGCTGATCCGCCGGCTGGCCGGCCGCAGCGACGTCGAGCCCGTGCCGCAGACCGCCCGCCTCGGCCGCGATCTGCCCGCCAATGACGAACGAGCGGACTACCTGAGGGCGACCCTGACCGACGGCCCCGATGGCCCGGTGGCGACGCCGGTGCCGGTGCAGGACAGTTCTCTGATGGCCGCCTTGGCCCGCGCCGACTGCCTGTTGATTCGCGATCCGGACGCACCGGCGGCTCCGGCCGGTTCACCCTGCGTCATCCTTAAGCTCGCGCTATAGCGGCTTTTCGACTTTTTCACTCCAAATTAAAGGGTTGCGGAACACATATCGAACAGATAGTGTCCGTTCATGATTTGTTTCTGACAGGTTGTGCTTTTGCGCTACCCCGTCGGAACTCGCGCACGGAAGCCGCCGGGTCGCCACGACACCTGCGAGCGACCCAAAGGGACGACCAAGGGGAATAGAGCGATGTTGACCCGCAAGCAGTTCGAGCTCCTGCGTTTCATCCACGAGCGGCTGACGGAAGCCGGCGTACCGCCCTCCTTCGACGAGATGAAGGATGCGCTCGACCTGCGTTCCAAATCGGGCATCCACCGGCTGATCACGGCGCTGGAAGAGCGCGGCTTCATCCGCCGCCTGCCGAACCGCGCCCGCGCCATCGAAGTCATCAAGCTGCCTGACTCGGTCGCGCACGGCATCAGCGGCGGGGGCCGCGCGCGTGGCTTCACCCCAAGTGTGATCGAGGGCGATCTCGGCCGCGTCCGCGCCAACAACAATGGCGCCAGCGTCAGTGCCGGTGCGTCCGATGACGACAGCGGCGGCCGCCCGATCGCCATCCCGGTGATGGGCCGCATTGCGGCCGGCACACCGATCGAGGCGATCCAGACCCGGAGCCACACCATCAACATGCCCGCAGACCTGCTCTCCGCCGGCGAACACTTCGCGCTCGAAGTGCGCGGCGATTCGATGATCGAGGCCGGCATTCTCGACGGCGACATCGCGCTCATTCGCAAATCGGACGCCGCCGACACCGGCGACATCGTGGTGGCGCTGATCGACGACGAGGAAGCCACCCTCAAGCGCTTCCGCCGCCGCGGCGCCTCGATCGCGCTGGAGCCGGCCAACCAGTCCTACGAAGTCCGCATCCTGCCGCCCAACCGCGTGCGCATCCAGGGCAAGCTGGCCGGGCTGTTCCGGCGTTACTAACGCTTCCAAAAAGTTTCAGATCCACGCTGGCAGCTATTGCTAATCGCATGACACCCCCCTAAGATTGTCTTGTGGTTTGGGGGCACGTCATGCGTGTAGCATTTTCGGCGTTTCTCCTTTTGCCAGTTTCGCGAACTCTTGAGTTTTCGAACCGGTTCGTCATCGCAGCTTTGGTGCTGATTGTCGCGGCACTGCCGCTATCTGGCTGCGCCGTAAAGCTCGCGCCGGAATATGACAAGGCAATCTTCGATGGCCTCGCCAAGGCCAACGAAGAAGCGATGACCTTGTTTTCATCGGTCGCCAGCGGCGTGAAGAAAGATAACTTCTCCCGGCGGCAGGCCAGCTACGATGGCGTGATCGGAAAACTCGATGCGGTGCGCGTGCAGATCGGCTCGCGCGTTGCCCCCGAGTCCCCCGCGTTAATGGCAGAAATCCTGAAACGCACCGCGGCGGTGCCCGCCAGTGAAACCAGCGCACAGCCTGCGCTCCCCGCAGTACCCAGCCTCGGCTCGCTCGATCGCCTCATTCAAACGATGACTTCGATGCGTAATGTCGACAGCCAGCATGGTCTCAGCCCGATGCTGGTCATGGGATACAAACTGCGTTTCGAGATTTCGATGGAGCAGGCGTTGACCTATGAAAAAGCGCTGAACCGTTAGGAGCAGCACATGCCAACCTTGCCAACCCTGCCAACCCTGCCAACCCTGCCAACCATTGATGAGTTGATAAAAGACATCAACGACGCGGCGAGCAAAATCCTCAATAAAGACGTTACGACCATTACCGGTTTTGCAAAGAGCCAGCAAATCAAGTTGGCAAAATTCGCCGTTTGGATTGCCGAAGCAGAGATCGCCGGCGAGTTCAAGAACATACCCGGCTTGCGCGACGAGTTTCTCCAAAGCCTGCAGGATATGATTCGGGATTTCATAAACACGCTCCGTGGCCTGGCCATGGTCACTATCGAGAAACTGTGGAACGCCATCGTCAATGTGATCTGGAGTGCGCTCGACAAAGCGACCGGTTTGGCACTGCCGCGGCCGATCTAGTTTGACATCAACTGCTCAGTCGCCCGCCTCCCGGTCTTCCTCGCGCGGCGTGGCGTCGCGCGACACCGGCCGCGCCGGTGTCACCGCCGCTTCGGCGGTGTCCGGCACGCGGCGCGCCCAGGGCCGCTCGTAACCGGGCGGCCGCGCATCGGTCCGTTCGAATCTGTTGCCTGCCCATCGCAATGCGATCGCGCTCTGCCCGTTCAGCTCGGTTCGGTCGAGCAGCAACGCCGCGCAGGCCGTTTGGCTCTGACGCGGGCTTATCACCACCGCGGCGCGGCTGCAGTCCTCGGCAAATGCTTCCACTGCATGGACGTAGGACGCCAGCCGTCCTTCCCGGAGCGTACCGATGCAGCCGATGGGGTCGCAGCGCACACCGCCTTTCAGGCTGACATCCTTGTCGCCGCGGTCGTCGCCGTCGGCCGCCAGCCAGGCCTTGACCGCGAAGCTGTCGCGACCGCTGGCCAGCACGGTGAGCCGGCCATCGGCACCGCGCAGCGCCGCTGTCTGGCCGTCGGCGGATACCAGAATATCCGGCCGTGGCGTTGCCGCCGCCCATAGACAAGCGGCAAGCGCCAGCGCCACCCCGCTCCAGCGCAGCCGCGTCCGCAGCAGGCAGATCATCAGCAGCGCCGCGGTCCCGAGCAGCAGCGGGCCGATGCCGAACGCATGAATGCGGCCGACCGCGCCCGGCAGGCTCGACACCCAGGTGGCGACGCCGATCATCCAGTCGATGCCGAGGCCCATCAGCCGCCAGAACGGCGCATCAAAGCCGAAGGGCATCGTGACCGTGCCGAGAATGCCCATCGGCATCACCACCGTCGATACCAGCGGCATCGCCAGCAGATTGGCGATCACGCCGTAGGGCGCCAGCCGGTGAAAGTGATAGGCGGCGTAGAGCGTGGTGGCGAAGCCCGCGACCACGGAGACCAGCACCAGCCCGGCGATCTCGCGGCCACCCCACAGCGCTGCGCGGGCGCCGACCGAGCTGTCGCGATCGGCCGCGCCGAACACGCTTTTCGGCAGGCCATGCTGATAGGCCGCGACCAGCGCCAGTGTCGCGGCAAACGACATCTGGAAGCTCGGATGCACCAGCGCCTGCGGCGCGATCAGCAGCACCGCCAGCGCCGCCAGCGTCAGCGTGCGGAACGTGATCGCCGGCCGGTCGGCCATCACGCCGATCAGCACGATGGCCGTCATGATGAACGAGCGCTGCGTCGCCACCGCCGCCCCCGACAGCACCAGATAGAACGCGGCCGCCACCAGCGCGCCGGCCGCGGCCCATTTCTTGATCGGACGCCGGATCGCGAGTGATGGCGACAGCGCCAGCAGCGCGCGGATGACGAAGAACACGATGCCCGCCACCACCGCCATGTGATAGCCGGAGATCGACAGCACGTGGCCGAGGCTGGAGATGTACATCGCCTCATTGACCGCCGCGGTAATCGCGTCGCGCTTGCCGGTGATCAGGGCCGAGGCGATGGCGCCGCGGTCGCCCGGCAGAATGGCGCGGATGCGGCTGTTGACGCTTTCACGAAAGCCGTCGATGGCCGCATCGTAGCTCAGGTCCCACGGCGGCACGGCCGCGGCCGGCGCCGGCACCGTGCGGATGGCGCCGAGCGCATAGCCGGAGGCGCCGATACCCTGGAAATACATGTCGCGGGCGAAGTCGTAACCACCCGGACGCAACGGCTGCAGCGGCGGCGACAGATAGGCGCGCAGTTCGACAAAGCTGCCGACCGCGGGCGCTGTGCCCTTGCGCACCGACACGCGGACGCGCTCAAGCCTGTCGGTGATGCGGGGTGCCTCGAACCTGTGAATGCGCACGACGATGCGGTCGCTGCGCTCGCGCTGCTCGCGCGCCTCGACAAAACCCGACAGCGTCGCGTTGGCGGCAACCCGTGACAGCACAGGGTGAGACAGGCGCGTCGCCTGCAATGTGGCGACGGCAAAGCCGCAGGCGATGGCGGCAAAGCCCAGCGCCAGCGGAAAGCCAACAGCACGGCGCCGCGCCAGGACGGCGACCGCGACACTGGCGGCCGCCAGCGCCATCGGCGCCCACACAGCCGGCTCGCGCTCGGCCGTAAAATAGACGGCAATGCCGAAGCCGAACGCCACCGCCAGCCAGGGCAGCAGCCGCCCCGGCGCCACCTCGGCCAAAGCCCACGCCGACAAGAGGTCCCGCAGGCGGCTGGCGCGCGCGACCAGACCATAGGGCCACGCCAGCCCGGCGCGACGGCGCGCGGCGTCCAGCTCCGCCGCCCAGGTCCTGGCCCGTGACCGACCGCCCTCCGCCACCGCACGCCCCCGACGCCACCTGAACGCCCGCGCGAGCGGCCATGCTACGTCAAGCGCAGGTTGTGGCTAGGAGAACGGTTGTGAACGGTTTCTCCGCCGTCATGGCCGGGCTTGACCCGGCCATCCATGAGGCCGCGCGGCATAGAAAGCCTTACGTCAGGCAGCGGCCCGACGAAAAAAATCATGGATGCGCGGATCAAGTCCGCGCATGACGCAGAGAGTGCGGCGACGTTGGTGTCGCTGCGCGAGTTAGCACCCTAACCGCCCGCCTTGCCCTTCGCAGCGTCCTTGGCGACATCCTTGGCGAAGGTATCGCGCAGGCCGATGGTGCGGATGAACACCGGACGGTCCGGCGCAGAGTCGCGGTCGCGGCAGAAATAGCCCTGGCGCTCGAACTGCACCGGCTGTTCGATCGCAGCGTCGAGCAGCGAAGGCTCCAGCCGGGAGTCAGGGAGCACCTCGATCGACTGCGGATTGAGATCGGCAGCAAAGTTCTCGGCGCCGCCCGGATCGGGCCGGGCGAACAGCGGATTGAGCACGCGCACTTCGGCCGCCACGGAATGCGCCGCCGACACCCAGTGAATGGTCGCCTTGACCTTGCGGCCGTCCGGCGCGTTGCCGCCTTTGGTCGCCGGATCGTAGGTGCAGCGCAGTTCGACCACCTCGCCGGCGTCGTTCTTCACCACATCGCGGCAGGTGACAAAATAGGCGTAGCGCAGCCGCACTTCCATGCCAGGCGACAGCCGGAAGAACTTCTTCGGCGGGTTCTCCATGAAGTCGTCCTGCTCGATGAACAGCTCGCGCGAGAACTTGATCTTGCGCGATCCGGCCGCCGCATCGTCCGGGTGATTGACGGCCTCGAGCTCCTCGACCTGCCCTTCCGGATAATTTTCGATCGTGATCTTCAGAGGCTTCAGCACCGCCATGCGGCGCAGCGCGGTCTTGTTGAGCGCCTCGCGCACCGCGAAGTCGAGCATGCCCATGTCGACCACGCTGTTGGCCTTGGCGACGCCGATGCGCTTGACGAAATCGCGGATCGCTTCCGGGGGCACGCCGCGGCGGCGCAGGCCGGCAATCGTCGGCATGCGCGGATCGTCCCAGCCGGTGACGTGGCCGCCGCGCACCAGTTCGGTCAGCACCCGCTTCGACAGCAGGGTGTAGGTGAGATTGAGCCGGGCGAATTCATACTGCCGCGGCCGCGACGGCACGTTCAGGTTTTCCAGGCACCAGTCATAGAGCGGCCGGTGATCCTCGAATTCCAGCGTGCAGATCGAATGGGTGACGCCTTCGATCGCATCCGACTGGCCATGGGCGAAGTCGTAGCTCGGATAGATCTTCCATGCCGTGCCGGTGCGCGGATGGTGCGCATGCAGGATGCGGTACAGCACCGGATCGCGCAGGTTGATGTTGCCCGACGCCATGTCGATCTTGGCGCGCAGCACCCGCGCGCCATTGGGAAATTCACCGGCGCGCATGCGGCGGAACAAGTCGAGATTTTCCTCCACCGTGCGGTCGCGGAACGGGCTGTTGCGGCCGGGCTCCGTCAGCGTGCCGCGGTTGAGGCGGATCTCGTCCTGGCTCTGGTCATCGACATAGGCCTTGCCGGCGCGGATCAGGTCTTCGGCCCAGCCGTACAGGCGCTCGAAATAGTCCGAGGCGAAGAACAGGTTGCTGCCCCAGTCGAAGCCGAGCCAGCGCACGTCGCGCTGGATGGCGTCGATGTATTCCTGCTCTTCCTTGGTCGGATTGGTGTCGTCAAAGCGCAGGTTGCACTGGCCGCCGAATTCCTCGGCGATGCCGAAATTCAGGCAGATCGACTTGGCGTGACCGATATGCAGATAGCCGTTCGGCTCCGGCGGGAAGCGGGTGACGACCGCCTTGGTCCGCCCGGCCGCGAGATCGGCCGCGACGATGTCGCGGATGAAATCCCGGTTGACCGTTTCGCTGGCCGCCGTATCGCCTGTTGCGCCTTCGCCCGGGAGCATGCTTTTTCCTGTCTCGCGTCCAACTGCGGATCCGCCATCCGGCGGTCTGTTCCGTTTCCCCGGAGATGGCGGCACTCTGATGGCGCGCAGCCTGCCCCTATGTCAAATGCAGTGCCAATTTTAACCGCAACTGTGGTACAGCGCCGCCGATGAGCGAACCCGTCGTCACCCGTTTTGCCCCGTCCCCCACCGGCTTCCTCCACATCGGCGGGGCCCGTACGGCGCTGTTCAACTGGCTCTACGCCCGCAACCGCGGCGGCAAGATGCTGCTGCGAATCGAGGACACCGACCGCGAGCGCTCGACCGAGCCCGCCATCGCCGCGATCATCGACGGCCTGTCCTGGCTGGGGCTGACCTGGGACAGCGACATTGTCTACCAGTCGACCCGCGCCGACCGGCATCGCGAGGTCGCCGAGCAGCTGCTGGCGGCTGGCAAGGCCTATCGCTGCTACGCCTCGCCGGAAGAACTCACCGCCATGCGCGAGGCGGCGCGCAAGGAAGGCCGCTCCAAACTCTACGATGGCCGCTGGCGCGACCGCGATCCGTCCGAGGCGCCTCCCGGCGTCAAGCCGGTGATCCGGCTGAAGGCGCCCGTGACCGGCGAGATCGCCATCGACGACCAGGTGCAGGGCCGCGTCGCCTGGCAAAACGCCGACCTCGACGATCTGGTGCTGCTGCGCTCCGATGGCAACCCGACTTACATGCTGGCGGTCGTGGTCGATGACCACGACATGGGCGTCACCCACATCATCCGCGGCGACGACCATCTGACCAACGGCGCGCGGCAGAAACACATCTACGAGGCGCTCGGCTGGACCGTGCCGGTGATGGCGCATATCCCGCTGATCCACGGGCCCGACGGCTCCAAGCTGTCGAAACGGCACGGCGCCCTGGGCGTCGATGCCTATCGGGCCATGGGCTATCTGCCCGCGGCGGTGCGCAACTATCTGGTCCGGCTCGGCTGGGCCCATGGCGACCAGGAAATCTTCTCGACCGAGGAAATGATCGCCGCTTTCGACCTGTCCGCCATTGGCCGCTCACCGGCACGGTTCGATTTCGCCAAGCTGGAAAGTCTCAACGGCCACTACATCCGCACCAGCGCCGACGCCGACCTCATCGCCGCGCTGGAACAACTGCTGCCCCACATCGCGGGCGGTCAGGAACTCGCCGACCGGCTGACACCGGAGCTGCGCGGCAAATTGCTCGCCGCCATGCCGGGCCTGAAGGAGCGCGCCAAAACCCTGATCGAACTGTTCGAGGCGTCGCGGTTCCTGTGGGCGAGCCGGCCGCTCGAGATCAATGCCGCCGCGAAGGTGGTGCTGACGCAGGAGGCCAGAGCCGTGATCGCAGCACTGCTGCCGGCGCTGGAGGCCGTGACCGACTGGTCGGCCGCCAGTGCCGAAGCCGTGGTGCGCGCCTTTGCCGAACAGACCGGTCACAAGCTCGGCGCCGTGGCGCAGCCGCTGCGGGCCGCCTTGACCGGGCGCACGACGTCACCGCCGATCTTCGACGTGCTGGCGGTGCTCGGCCGCGACGAGAGCCTGGCCCGGCTGCGCGATCAGGGCGTGCCGGCCTGATCCAACGCGGTTTTACGTTGTGAAATAGCGCCCCCGGCATGCTCGTTTTGCGGGCATCGGGGTGCGATCAATCTTGCGGCACGCCTTCTTGCGGTGCACACTTGGATAAGCTACCCCAAACGCGGCCGGAGCCTTGTGCCTCGGCGTCACTTCCAGTTCCAGGCCAGACGTTTTTTCAAGCGCACGCCTCGCTGCCAATTCGAGGGCTCGACCATGGATGCCAAGACCGACAACGCCAAGACCGGCACGCTGACGATCGGCAATCAGAACTACGATTTCCCGATCTACAAGGGCACCATCGGCCCTGACGTGGTCGATATCAGCAAGCTTTACGCGCAGAGCGGCGCCTTCACCTACGATCCGGGCTTCACGTCGACCGCGAGCTGCGAATCCAAGATCACCTACATCGACGGCGACGAAGGCGTGCTGCTCTATCGCGGCTATCCGATCGAACAGCTGGCCGAGCACGGCGACTTCCTCGAGACCTGCTACTTGCTGCTGTACGGCGAACTGCCGACGCCGACGCAGAAGGCCGACTTTGACTACCGCGTCACGCGCCACACCATGGTGCATGAGCAGATGAGCCGGTTCTTCCAGGGCTTCCGCCGCGACGCCCATCCGATGGCGATCATGACCGGCTCGATCGGCGCGCTGTCGGCGTTCTATCACGACTCCACCGACATCTCGGACCCGACGCAACGCATGATCGCGTCGATCCGCATGATCGCCAAGGTGCCGACGCTCGCCGCCATGGCCTACAAGTATTCGATCGGTCAGCCCTTCGTGTATCCGAAGAACGACCTCGACTACTCCACCAACTTCCTGCGCATGTGCTACGCGGTGCCGACCGAAGACTACAAGCCGAACCCGGTGCTGGCCCGCGCCATGGACCGCATCTTCATCCTGCACGCCGACCACGAGCAGAACGCCTCGACCTCGACGGTGCGTCTGGCCGGCTCCTCGGGCGCCAATCCGTTCGCCTGCATCGCCGCCGGCTGCGCCTGTCTGTGGGGCCCGGCGCATGGCGGCGCCAACGAGGCCGCGCTCAACATGCTGAGCGAGATCGGCAGCGTCGACCGCATTCCGGAATTCATCAAGCGCGCGAAGGACAAGAACGATCCCTACCGCCTGATGGGCTTCGGTCACCGCGTCTACAAGAACTACGATCCGCGCGCCAAGATCATGCAGAAGACTTGCCACGAGGTGCTGACAGAACTCGGCATCAAGGACGATCCGCTGCTCGACATCGCCATGGAGCTGGAGAAGATCGCGCTCAACGACGAATACTTCGTCGAGAAGAAGCTGTACCCGAACATCGACTTCTATTCGGGCATCACGCTGAAGGCGATGGGCTTCCCGACCACGATGTTCACCGTGCTGTTCGCCGTCGCGCGCACCGTCGGCTGGATCGCGCAGTGGAAGGAAATGATCGAGGATCCGAAGCAGAAGATCGGCCGTCCGCGTCAGCTCTACATTGGCGCCCCGACACGCGACTACGTGCCGATCTCGCGCCGGAAATAGGCCCGGAAATTTAGACCGAAAACGAAAACGGGACCGCCCACCAGGACGGTCCCGTTTCCTTTAGATCTGCCGTTTAGCGATACAGCGACCGCTCCTTGGTCACTTCATCGGCCGAGTACGGCTTCGCCGCCGGGCTGTACGAGGTCCAGCCGGTCTTGCGATAGGCCTCTGCGCGGTCGGCAACGACAACCGCCGAGCGATCCATCACGGCCTGCAGGCGCGCGCCATCTTCATCCTTGACGCGGGCGCTGACGACTGCGCCGCCGCGGCGCAAGCCTTCGGCGTACACTTCAGCTTCTTCGCTGCTCAGTCCGCCCTGCTGCGTCAACGCACCGATGATGCTGCCGGTCGCACCGCCGGCGGCAGCGCCGGCGAGCGTGGCCACGAGCCAGCCGGCCGCGACAACCGGGCCTACGCCCGGGATGGCCATCAGGCCGAGACCTGTCAGCAGACCAACCGTACCGCCTGCCGCCGCGCCGATGCCACCACCCGCCGCCGCGCCTTCGGCGCGATCGTCGGTGCCATCGAGATCGCGGTCGGGATAGGAGTTGGTCTTTTCGTCATAGGCATTGTCGGCATTGCTGACGAGAATGCTGATGTCGCCATGCGACACGCCCGCGGCTTCAAGATCGCGCACGGCCGCCTGAGCTTCTGAACGGCTGTTGTAGAGCCGGGAAATGGTCACTGTCATGATGTCAAACCTGTTCTGTTGGATGAGATAGAAACCGACGCGCGCTTATTTGCCGACGACGTTGCCCTGGAAGTCGACGCTGACGCTCACCGACTTGCCGCCCTGCATCGCCTTGCCGCGCCAGACGCCCGAGTCATCCTTGGCGAGGCCGGTCACGTTGCTGAAGCCCTTGCCTTCAATGCGCGACTTGGCCTGACCTTCGGTGAAGCTGTTGGCACCGGCGACCGGCGGTGTCGCGGTCGGCGGGCTGTTCGGCGTGGTCACGGCCGGGGTGTTGGCATTCGGATTTGCCGGCGGCGCGTTCTGCGCGAGCAGCGGAAGCGTGGTCGCTATAACAAAAGACATAGCCAGTACTGTGCGCATGAATCGCTCCTCATTGGTGTGTGCGAGAGAACGGGCGACATGCTCGTTAGTTCCTCACGCTGCCAATGATAGAGGCACGCGCATCGATGCATTCAGCGCGATCGGCGATCGCGGGAGCATGACGACACCACACGCGCTGAAGCGGAACTTCAGCGCTCAATTGATTCGAATGGCGTGTGACGGAAAGATGTGCGCTAGGCGCCGTTGGCGCCGTGGCCGTTTTTCTTCGTCGCGTTGTGCATGCCCTTGGCGCCGTCATAGGCCCACTGCACATAGACGCCGGCCCAGGTGAAGCCGCCACCGAAAGCGGCCAGCAGCAACTTGTTGCCAGGCTTGAGCTGCGCTTCGTAGTCCCACAGGCACAGCGGGATCGTGGCGTTGGTGGTATTGCCGTACTTGTTGATGGTCACCATCACGCGGTCCATCGGCAGGCCCATGCGTTCCGCCGTCGACTCGATGATGCGCTTGTTGGCCTGATGCGGCACCAGCCAGTCGATCATGCTGCCGCGCAGATTGTTCCGCGTCATGATCTGGCCGGCGACCTCGGCCATGCGCGCGATGGCATGTTTGTAGACCGCCGCGCCTTCCTGGTGAACGTAGTGCAGGCGCTGGTCGACCGATTTGGCGCTGGCGGGCATGCGGCTACCGCCTGCCTTCTGGTGCAGATGGATCCAGCCGGCGCCGTCCGAGCGGATAAGCGAATCCATGATGCCGGTACCATCGGCGCTCGGCTCCAGCAGCACCGCCCCGGCGCCGTCGCCGAACAGCACGCAGGTGGCGCGGTCGGTGTAGTCGATGATCGACGACATCTTGTCGGCGCCGACGACGATCACCTTGCGCGCGGTGCCGTTGGCGATGAACTGCGATGCGATGGTCAGCGAATAGAGAAAGCCGGAACAGGCCGCCTGCACGTCGAACGAGCCGATGTCGCGAATGCCGACCATGTCGCAGATCAGATTGGCGGTCGACGGGAACTGCATGTCCGGCGTGGTGGTGGCGCAGATTAGAAGGTCGATGTCGCCGGGCGACGTGCCGGTCTTCTGCAGCAGGCCGCGCACCGCTTCCGCCGCCATGTGCGAGGTGCCGAGCCCCTCGCCCTTGAGGATATGCCGTTCCCGGATACCGGTGCGTTCGGTGATCCAGGCGTCGCTGGTGTCCACCATCACCGCGAGTTCGGCATTGGTCAGCACGTCCGGCGGCACGTAGCCGTGGACGGCGGTAATCGCGGCGCGGGCGGGAGTCGTCAAAGGTGAAATTCTCGGTTGTCGGCCATGGGCTTATAGCCGTTCGGGCGGAACTGTCACAAATTACGCCGAAGGCCGCCCCGGCGCCACCGGGTCAGCCCCCCGCTGGTTAATTCCGGCGGACGGACGCCAGCACGATGGTCGCCGCCCGGTCGCTGGGGGCAGCCCGGCCGATCTCCATGATGCCGTCCAGCCGCCTGAAGGCCGCGGTCTGGCGGCGCCGTTCCGGCGTATCCGCCAATAGCGGCAGCATCGCGCTGGCCAGCCGCGCGGCGGTGCAATCCCGCTGCAGAAATTCCGGCACCACGTTCTCGCCCAACACCAGATTGGCCAGGATCGCGCTGGTAGCAGTAATCAGGACACGGCCGACAACCTCCTCCAGAACGGGCACCTTGTAGGCGGCCGCCATCGGGATGCCTGCCACCGCCAGTTCCAGCGTCGAGGTGCCGGATTTTGTCAGCGCCGCCCGGGCCGTGCGGAAAGCGGCGTCCTTTTCGGCGGCATCAGTGACGATCCGCGCCGGCACCGGCCAGGCCGCCACCGCCGCGCCAACCGCGCCGGCTAGCCGCGGCACCGCGGGCACCACCACCTCAAGCGGTCCGGCCTGCTGCGTGAGCTGCGCCACCGCTTCGCCGAATACTCCAGCCATGCGACGAATCTCCCCGGACCGGCTGCCGGGCAACACCAGCAGCAGCGGCGGATCGGCCAGACGCCGCTCTGCCTCCTCGGGAGTCTTCGGCCGCAGTTCGGCCGCCCGCTCGGTCAGCGGATGGCCCACATAGGTGCAGGGCGGACCGCCGAGGCGCTGCATCACGTTGGGCTCGAACGGCAGCAGCGCCATCACGTGATCGACATAGGCGCGCATGGCCCGGGCCCGGCCTGGCCGCCAGGCCCAGACCGAGGGGCAGACATAGTCGACGATCGGTATTCCGGGAGCCCTGGCGCGCACGCGCCGGGCGACGCGGTGGGTGAACTCGGGGCTGTCGATCATCACCAGGACGTCGGGCCGCGCCGCGACGACGGCATCGGCGGTTTCGCGGATGCGACGCAGGATCTTCGGCAGGCTGGCAGGAATGGCCGCGAAGCCCATGATCGCCAGATCGCCGAGCGGGAACGGGCTCACCACGCCCTGCTCCGCCATATGGGCGCCGCCGATGCCGGAGAAGCGCACAGCACCCTCCGTCGCCCGCCGCAGCGCCGCGATCAGAGCGGCGCCAAGCCGGTCGCCGGACTCTTCACCGGCCACCAGAAAAATATGCGGGCTCATGGCCCCGTCGCGTCCGCCACGCCGATCACGAACAGCTTCGCTTTGTCGGCAGCCTGAACCAGGCGATCGGGTTCGGCCATGATGGTCGCCCCCGCCACCACCGCGATCCCAGCCAGACCGGCACGAGCGGCATTTTCGACCGTCTGCGGTCCCATGGTCGGGAGGTCGAAGCGGCGGTCTTGGCCGGGCTTGGGCGCTTTCACCAGCACCCCGGTGCCGGCCGACGCGCGCAGCCGCCCGTTGGCGCGCAATGCCGCGACCCGCTCCAGCATCTGGTCGGTGCCCTCGATCGCCTCGACCGCAAGAATGTGCCGGCCGGCCACCACCGCCGCCTGGCCGATGTCGAACGGTCCGGCGGCGTGCAGGTATTCGAGGCCCAGCGCAATGTCGGCGCGGTCGTGCTCAGTCGGCTGCGCGTGGCCCAGCGTTCCTTCAGGGATCAGTATCTCCGGGGCGACTTCATGCGCGCCGAGCAGGCGGAAACCTTCCTGCTCCAGCAACCGGCCCATGCCGGTGATCAGATGATTGTCGCCGCCGCGAAAAGCCTTCAGCGCGCGCGGCAGCATCATCAGACCGCCGAGATCCGGCCGCGTCTGCCAGATCGACGGCCGTACCAGCGCACCGATGAACACGACATCGCGGCAGCCGGCAGCGCGCGCGACCCGCATGAACTTGCCGATCTGCCCGATGTGAACCCAATGATGCGTGAAG
This sequence comes from Pseudolabrys sp., assembly GCA_022843325.1. Classification (GTDB taxonomy): domain Bacteria; phylum Pseudomonadota; class Alphaproteobacteria; order Rhizobiales; family Xanthobacteraceae; genus Pseudolabrys. The sequence continues at coordinate 25,341 of JALHNV010000041.1, forward strand.
CGCTCGACTGCGGTGCCTTCGGCGGCGCCGCGCAACGGAAACAGCACCACCTCACGGCCGCGCGCCGCCACCGCCGCCGCCACCGCCAGCGGCAGACTGCCGCCACCGCAGATCATCGCCAGCGGCCCCTGCCCGGTGATGGGCGCGGCGTTCATGTGTCCTCGTCGGCGCCGGCGTCTTGGGCCGCCATGGTCAGCGGCCGCTTGGCGGCCCGGATGAAGTCGATCATCTTCGCCACATAGGCATCGGCGCCGTACTCGGCGGCAACGCCATCGATACGCGAACGGAATTCGCCGGCACCGAAGAACAGCGCGCGGTAGGCTGCGCGCACGCGATGGATGTCGGCCTTGGTCAGGCCGCGCCTTCGCATGCCTACCACGTTGAGACCGACCAGATTGGCCAGCGGGCCCTGCACCGTGCCCCACGGGATGACGTCGGCGCGCACGCCGCTCAGGCCGACGATCATGGCGCCCTCGCCGATGCGCACGAACTGGCGTACCGCTGCGCCGCCGCCGAACACAACATTGTCGCCGACACTGACGTGGCCGCCGAGCAAGGCATTGTTGGCGAAGGTGACGTTGTTGCCGACGCGGCAATCGTGCGCCACGTGCGAGCCAACCATGAAGAAGCAGCGGTCGCCGACTTGCGTCAGGCCGCCATCATCTTCGGTGCCGGTATTCATGCTGACATGTTCGCGAATGTCGCAATCGGCGCCGACCACCAGCCGCGTCGGACCGCCTTTGTACTTGACCGACTGCGGCGGCGTGCCAAGCGAGGCGAACGGGTAAATGACCGTGCGCGCGCCGATCGTGGTGTGGCCGGCAAGACTGACATGCGCCACCAGCCGGCAACCATCGCCCAGCGTGACATGCGGGCCGATGACGCAGTAAGGGCCGATCGTGACGTCTTGACCGATCGCCGCGCCGCTTTCGATCCGCGCGGTGGGATCGATCATGGCTTTGCTCATGAGTCGGAAATCATGGCGCCGACCTCGGCTTCGGCCACCGTCTGACCCGCCACCTTGGCTTCGCCCAAATACCACCACATCGACTTGCGCTGGCGTACCTTGCGCATGTGGTATTCGACCGTGTCACCGGGCAGCACAGGCTTCCGGAATTTTGCCTTGTCGATGGTCAGGAAGAACACCGACTTCGGCTGATCCCACCCCAACGACTTGATGCACAGCACGCCTGCGGTCTGTGCCATGCCTTCGATCATCAGAACGCCGGGAAACACCGGGTTACCGGGAAAATGGCCCTGGAAGTGCGGCTCGTTGATGGTGACGTTCTTGATGCCGACGCCGTAATCGTCGCCCTGAATATCGATCACACGGTCGATCATCAGGAACGGATAGCGATGCGGGAGCATCTTCAGCACCGCTCCGATGTCGGCCGCATTGAGATCGCTGACCGGTTTATCCATGGCTTCGTCTCACTCGTCTGCAACAGGCTTGGCGACGCCCGGCGGGCGCGCCATGCGCTCTATCATTACCAATTCGCGGAACCATTGCTTCAAGGGTTTGGCCGGCATTCCCCCCCAACGCGCGCCGGCCGGAACGTCGCCGTGGGCAATGCTGGTTCCAGCCAGTTGCGCCCCTTCGCCGATCGTCACGTTGGTGTTGGTACCGGAGCGCGCACCCATGACCACGAAATCTTCAAGCGTCGAACTACCGGAAAGACCTGTCTGGGAAACCACCACGCAGTGCCGGCCGATGCGCACATTGTGACCCACCTGAACCAGGTTGTCGATCTTGGTGCCCTCGCCGATGGTGGTGTCGCGGATCGCGCCGCGGTCGATGGCTGTGCCGGCCCCCACCTCGACGTCGTCCTGGATAATGACGCGCCCGACCTGCGGCACCTTGAGGTGTCCCTTGGCGCTCATGACATAACCGAATCCGTCCTGACCGATCCGGCAACCGGGATGAATGATGACACGGTCGCCGATCAGCGCATTGGCAACCGTCGTTCCGGCGCCGATCGCACTGTCACGCCCGATTCTCACATGGCCATCTATGACCGCGTTTGCGCCGATGACGGTGCCGCTGCCGATCTCGGCTTGCGGACCGATCACTGCGCCCGGCTCGATGACAACGCCGGTCTCCAGACGCGCAGTCGGGTGCACATAGGCGCCGGCCCGTTCGCTTTGCTCGTAAAGCGAAGAAGGCCGCAGCGAATGCGGAAACATCTCGCGCGCAACCGTGACGAAGGCCCGGTACGGTTCCTTGACCACCAGCACCGCCACATGCGCGGGAACAGCCTTGGCGAGCGCGGCCGTGGTGAAACAGGCACCGGCATGCGTCTTGGCAGCGGCATCGGCGAAGAAATTGCTCTCCAGAAAGCAGAGGTCCGACGGACCGGCCCGATCGAGAGGACCGATATTGTCGATCCTGCGGGCATGCGGCGCCGGCGTCACCAGACTGGCGCCGGCAAGCGCAGCGATCTCATCGAGGGTGAGACCGCGGGAGTGACGTAGGAATAACGGCTCGCTCATGGCGTCGAGGCTGATCCGCTAGGACGAAATCAATAAGTCCCAAGAACTGCTGCGGGCGTCAATCCAAGGGCGGGAATCGCTTCCCGCCCTCAGGACTTCAACGCTGGTATCCCGCCGCCGCTGGCGGCCAGGATTAGAACTTGGTTCCGCCGCTGAAGCGGAAGATCTGCGTCCGGTCGCAAACTTCGGCACCGGAGGTGTTGGTGGCGCAGTACTTCGACAGCGGATAGGCCAAGTCGAAGCGCAGCGGACCGAGCGGCGAATCCCAGATCAGGCCAACACCGACCGACGAGCGGATCATCGACGCGTCGTTCAGACCAACCTGAAGCGTCTCTCCGGTCACCGACCAGGATGTCGGCCCCTGGTAACTCCAGACCGAGCCGGCATCCGCGAAAGCCGCGACCTTGATGCCAATTTCCTTCGGCAGGAAATACAGCGGCGTCTGAACTTCCGCGGTGGCGCCCCAGTACATCGAGCCGCCAAGCGAGTCGTTGGTGTTGGACCCCGGCGTGATATCGCGCGGCCCGATGCCGTTCGGGGCGAAGCCGCGAACCAGATTCGGACCCATCTGGAAGTGGTCCAGCATGCGCAGGTCCTTGCCGCCCCACGAGCCGATGTGACCGCCCTGCACCTTGAGCACGCTGACGATGTCAGGCAGCACTTCGTAGTAGTTGCGAATTTCGCCGCTGGTGCGGAGGAAGTTCACGTCGCCGCCGGCGCCGGCGAGGTCCTGCTTGAGTTCGGCCAGCAGGCCGCTGGTCGGCATGCGGTTGTTGTCGACCGTGTTGTAGGCCAGCGAGTAGCCGACCAGCGACACGGTGACCGGGCCGCCGGACAGTTCGCGCCGCACGGCAAGAGAGGCTTCGCCATCCGAGTAGCAGGCGTTGCCTGGCTGAACGCCAGTGCCAATCCCCTGCTGGAACAAGCGCGCTGCATCTGAAGTGCGGCAGTTATCGTACTGCGTCGGCAGCGTGATTTCCTGACGATAGATCGAGTACCGCGGCGAGAACGAAATCTCTTCGGTCAGCGCAAAGCCGAGCCGCAAATTGGTGCCGTAGGTCTTGGTGTCGTACGACACATAGGACGAAGCAAGGTTCTGCTTCGCGAAGAGGTCGATGCCGCCGGCCATGCGGTAGCCGAGCAGATAAGGCTCGACGAACGACAACTCGAAGCCGCGCACACGCTGACCGATCTGAACCGATGCCTTGGCGAACTGGCCCCGGCCCATCAGGTTGCGGTCGGCGATGCTGACCTCACCGATGAAGCCGTCGGCGGTGGAATAGCCGCCGGAGATCGAGAATTCGCCGGTGGCCTGTTCCTCGACTTCGACGTTAACGACGACGCGGTCGGGCGCGGAGCCGGGCTCGTTGGTAATCTTCACGGTCTTGAAGAAGTTCAGGTTCTTCAGCCGGCGCTCGGCGCGATCGACCAGCGCCCGGTTATAGGCGTCGCCTTCGCTGATATCGAACTCGCGGCGAATGACGTATTCGCGCGTGCGGATGTTGCCGCGCACGTTGATACGCTCGATGTAGGCGCGCGGGCCTTCCTCGACCACGAACACCAGATTGATCGTGCGGTTCTCGAAATTGCGGTCGCCGCGGGGACGGACGGTGGCGAAGGCGTAGCCGCGCTTGGCGGCCTCGATCGTCATCGTCTCGACGCTCTTCTCGACCAGATCGGCATTATAAACATTGCCGGCGCCGATCTTGAGGCTGCTCCGCAGCGTGCCCGACTCGATCGCGCGCACGTTGGACACGACGTCGACGCTGCCGACGCGGTACTGGTTGCCCTCGTCGATGGTGAAGGTCACAACAAAGCCGCCCTGGGCCGGATCGTATTCACCCACCGCGGAGATGATGCGAACGTCGGCATAGCCGTTCTTGAGGTAGAACCGGCGCAACAGATCGCGGTCGGCCTCGACCCGATCCGGATCGTAGATGTCGCCGGTCTGCAGGAAGCTGAGCCAGTTGCTCTCGTTGGTTTTGATCACGTCCCTGAGGCGGCCGTTCGAAAACGCGCGCGCGCCCTGGAAGCGGATAAGCTTGACGCCGGTCTTTTTGCCTTCGCTGATCTCGAACACCAGATCGACGCGGTTGTTCGGCAGGTCGATGATCTTCGGCTCGACGCGAACGTCGAAGCGGCCGCTACGCTGATAGATCTCGATGATGCGCTGCACGTCGGCCTGCACGGTCGGGCGCGACAAGGTTCCGCGCGGCTTCGACTGCACTTCGACCCTGAGCTGGTCGTCCTTGGCCTTGCTGTTACCTTCGAAGGCAACCCGGTTGATCACCGGATTCTCGACGACGGAGACGACTAGCCGGCCGCCCACGTTGTTAATGCGCACGTCGGAAAACAGACCGGTGCCGTAAAGAGTCTTGAGCGCCTCATCGATTTCGAAGGCACCCAGCCGCCCCCCCGGGCCAGGCCGGAAATAGGATCGGACGGTATCCGCCTCAACACGGCGGTTGCCCTCGACCACGATCGAGCTGGCGGATTGGGCAGACGCGACCACCGACGACGCAATCGTCAGCGACCCGGCGCCAATGAGGAGACCACCGAGGACAACAGACGATAGCGCCAGCCCCCGAACCAACCGCACACAAAGTCTCATGCGCAACGCGCCCTCTTAATTCCTGCGGCCGCCCCCGCTGCCAAACACAGATTCCCGGGTCGACTTCGCATGCGTTGTACCGCGTTTTAAGCGCACTGCAAACGAAACCACCAACCCAAGTTTCCCTTTCCCCTCATAAAGTTGCCCTAGGGCAACGATTCAGGAAGCACCGGCGAAGAAGATGCCTTTTATGTCATTAAAGGTTGCAAATATCATCAACATCAGAACCAGCGCGAGTCCGACGCGGAACCCGTACTCCTGGGCCCTTTCCGACATCGGGCGGCCGCGTATGGCCTCGATTGCGTAGAACATAAGGTGACCGCCGTCGAGCAGGGGAATCGGGAAGAGGTTGAGCAGCCCGATCGACACCGACAGCACCGCCGTCAGATGCAGCAGCGCCGCAAAGCCGGCGGTGGCCACCTGGCCCGACACCTGGGCGATTCGGATCGGTCCGCCGAGTTGATCTGCTGCCTCCCGGCCGGAGAAAATCCCGCCGATATAGGACATGGTGCGATCGACCACGAACCAGGTTTCCTGCGCCCCCATCCCCACCGCCTGGAGCGGGCCGACCGACTCGGTGCGGATATCGCCCGGTTGCATCGAGCGGCTGATGCCCAACACGCCGAGCCGGTGCACGTTACCGAAGTTGTCCTTCATCTCGCGGCGTTCCGGCACCGCCTTCAGCGTCACCATCGTCCCGCCGCGCTCGACCTCGACGTTGAGGGGTTCGCCGGCGCTGATGCTGACGATCCGCTGCATCTCGGAAAAGCTGTCGATCCGCACCCCGTTGATGCTGACCACCAGATCGCCCGGCTGGAACCCGGCCGCTGCGGCAGCGCTGTTGGGCTGGATGGTGTCGACCCGGGCGGTGGTAATCTGTTTGCCGGCGATCATGAACACGCCGGCAAAAATGATGATGGCCAGCAGGAAATTCGCGATCGGACCGGCCGCAACCACGGCGGCGCGCTTGCCGACCGATTTGTGGATGAAACTGTCGCCCCGCTCGGCCTCGCTCATGCCGCGGGCCGCCTCGTGGTCGGGCACGCTGGCGGCATTTTCGTCGCCGAAGAATTTCACATAGCCGCCGAGCGGAATAGCCGAGAGCTTCCAGCGGGTGCCATGGCGGTCGTTGAAACCGACGATCTCAGGGCCGAAGCCGACCGAAAACGTCACCACTTTGACGCCACACCAGCGCGCCACCAGGAAATGGCCAAGCTCATGAAAGAAAACGACAATCGTCAGGACGAACAGAAACGGCACAAGGTAGCCGACCGCGCCGCCGCCGAATGAGCCCAAGCCCCCCAGAATGTCACCCATCAGATCCTCGTTTCCGCGCCATGCGCTCGCAGCTTCAGCAAATGCTTACTCAATAATGAAAGCTTCCTAAGATGCCTTTACGGCATTTTCGGACAAGAGGTCGCGGGCTAAACTTCGCGCAACATGGTCAACGGCGAGCGCCTCGTCGATCCCGGCCGGCTCGCCAAGCAGACCGCGGGCGGCGGCGGCTTCCAGGGTCGCCTCGACCAGCGCGGCAATGGCCGGAAAACCGATCCGGCCGGCGATGAATTCCCCAACGGCGACCTCATTGGCGGCATTCAGCACCGTCGGCGCCGCCCCGCCGGTATCCAGAGCGCGCCGCGCCAGCGCCAGGGCCGGAAAGCGGGCGGTATCCGGCGCCTCGAAGGTCAGTTCGCGGACCCGTGCCAGATCGAGCCGGGCGGCCGGGCCGTCGATGCGCTGCGGCCAGGCCAGGCAATGCGCGATCGGAATCCGCATGTCCGGCGCGCCAAGCTGGGCGACCACCGAACCGTCACGGAATTCGACCAAGCCGTGCACCACCGACTGGGGATGCACCAGGATGTCGATCTCGTCGGCCTTCAGCGCGAACAGATGGTAGGCCTCGATCAGTTCGAGACCCTTGTTCATCATCG
>JALHNV010000042.1 GCA_022843325.1 Pseudolabrys sp.
TGCCTTCGGAGGGCAACGCTCTATCCAGCTGAGCTACGGGTGCGTGCGGACCTGAATAGACGATACCGGCTGAGGCGGCAACGGTGGATATGCGTGCGTCAAAGCCACTAAAATCAAGCTTCCTGTGGTTAAACCCGCCGAAAACGCGCGAAATGCTTGCGTTAAAATGCGAATCTCCTAGTGCTCAGGATTGGCGCATGGTGCGCTCTAGGAGTTATTTCAAATGGCAGCAAAAGCAGCCGCGGCCAAACCGAAGGCGGCCAAGCCGGTATCCACCAAGCAGTTGGCCTATGCGCTGGCTGAGCAGCACGAGCTCACCAAGAAGCAGGGCCAGGAGATGCTGGAGGACCTCGCCGCGCTGATCACCAAGCACCTGAAAAAGGGCGAGCGGGTGAAGATCGCCGGCCTCGGCATCCTGCAGGTCCGCAAGCGCGCCGCCCGCATGGGCCGCAACCCGGCGACCGGCGAAGCGATCAAGATCAAGGCGTCGAAGAAGGTCGCCTTCCGCGCCGCCAAGGACCTGAAAGAAGCGATCTGACGCCGTAAAGCGCCGGACGGTTTTTCCAAAGCCCCGCCGGGCGTTCCCGGCGGGGTTTTTGTTTTGGCGGCCACTCTTGCCGATGCCCATATCCCGATATAATGACCATCCGGTGCCGACCGAGGAGAAGTTCCATGTCCCAGACAGCCGAAAAGCGCGATCACAAGCCCGCGATGTTGAAGGACAGGGATTTCCAGTGGGAGGATCCGCTCGGCATCGAATTCGAGCTTACCGAAGACGAGCGCATGGTCCGCGACACCGCGCATGGCTTTGCGCAGGACTACCTGATGCCGCGCGTTACCGAGGCCTACCTCAACGAAACGCACGACCCGGACAATCTCAAGGAAATGGGCAAGCTCGGTCTGCTCGGCCCCACCATTCCGGAAGAGTACGGCGGTGCCGGTCTTGGCTACGTCGCCTACGGCCTGATCGCCCGTGAGATCGAGCGCGTCGATTCCGGCTACCGCTCGACCATGTCGGTGCAGTCCTCGCTGGTGATGTATCCCATTTACGCTTACGGCACCGAAGAACAGCGCCGCAAATATCTGCCCAAGCTCGCCACCGGCGAGATGGTCGGCTGCTTCGGCCTGACCGAACCCGACCACGGCTCCGACCCCGGCTCGATGGTGACGCGCGCTGAAAAGGTCACCGGTGGGTTCAAGCTCAACGGCGCCAAGACCTGGATTTCGAACGCGCCTTTTGCAGATATCGCGGTGGTCTGGGCCAAGCTCGACGGCGAGATCCGCGGCTTCGTGGTCGAGCGCGGCACCAAGGGTTTCTCGACGCCGAAGATCGAGGGCAAGCTGTCACTGCGCGCCTCGACCACCGGCGAAATCGTTCTCGAAGACTGCGTAATCCCGGAAGAAAACCTGCTGCCGAACGTGAAAGGCCTCGCCGGCCCGTTCGGCTGTCTCAACAATGCGCGCTACGGCATCGCCTGGGGCGTCATGGGCGCGGCCGAATTCTGCTGGCACGCGGCGCGGCAGTACACGCTCGACCGCAAGCAGTTCAACCGGCCGCTGGCCGCCAACCAGTTGATCCAGAAGAAGCTGGCCGACATGCAGACCGAAATCGCGCTTGGCCTGGCCGGCGCGCTGCGGCTTGGCCGCATGATCGAGCAGGGGCGTGCCGCGCCGCCGTCGATCTCGTTGATGAAGCGCAACAATTGCGGCAAGGCGCTCGACATCGCACGGCTGGCGCGCGACATGCATGGCGGCAACGGAATTTCCAGCGAATATCATGTGATGCGCGTCGCCGCGAACCTCGAGACCGTCAACACCTACGAGGGCACGCACGACATCCATGCCCTGATCCTCGGCCGGGCGCAGACGGGCATCCAGGCGTTTTTCTGATTCGCTGCTGTTGCCATCCCTCTGCTGTCGTCCCCGCGAAGACGGGGATCCAGTACCTGCTGACGGCGCCGTGATTACTGGATGCCCGCCTTCGCGGGCATGACACCGGTGTAATTTACCCAATGGATCCCTTCATCATCGCCTTGCTGGTCGGCACCGGCGTCGTCGCCGGCGTCATCGCCACCATCGTCGGCGGCGCCGCGGTGGTGGTCTATCCGGCCCTGATCTTCACTGGCATCTCGCCGCAAATTGCGGCGGTCGCCAATCTCACCGCCTTGATGCCGGCGACGATGCTGGCGGCGCTGGCCGACCGCTCGCAACTGCCGCCGTTCAACCGCGCTTTCGTCAGCCTGATCTTCGCGTCGATCTTCGGCGCCGGTTGCGGCGCCACGCTGCTGCTGCTGACGCCGGAGCGGTTGTTTGCGGTGTTCGTGCCGGTGCTGCTCGGTTTCGCCACGCTGCTGTTCGCCTATTCGGAACGCATCAGCCGCTATCTTCAGGCGCGCGCCGCCGGCCGCGGCCGCGACATTGCCTTCAACGTGGGCAGCCTGAAGGTGCTGCTGCCGGTGTCGTTCTATGGCGGCTATTTCGGCGCCGGCGTCGGCATTCTGGTGCTGGCGGTGTTCTCGCTGGCGACCGGCGGCGATTATCGCTCCGCCAATGTCGCCAAGAATTTCGTCTCCAGCCTCAATGGCTTTGCAGCGAGCGTTGTGTTTGCCATGCAGGGCGCTATTCCGTGGCCGCAGACGCTGGCGCTGATGGCGGGCACCTTGGTCGGCGGACTGGCCGGTTCGCACATCGCCCGCGTCATTCCGCGCAACGTGGTGCGGGTGCTCGTCGTCGGCGTCGGCGCGGCGCTCACGCTCGCGTTCGCCCGGCAGTACTGGTTCTAGAGCGCCGTCGCCTGCACCTGCTTTGCCAGATCGGCAATGCGACGGGTCATGGCGCTGTCCGGATCGGTCAGCGGATCGAGCACGGTGAAATGGTTGGCGCCGTTGATTTCCTCATAGCGCGTCGTCACGCCCTGAGTGGCCCAGCCGTCGGCGATGACGCGGCTCTGGCGCAGAAACTCGGCCGATTCGATGCCGCCGACCACGGCGTCGAAGGTGAGGCCGGCCGGGGCCTTCCAGTGCAGCGGCGACATGCGCCGCGCTTCGTCGGCGTCGAGCCGCAAATCGGCGTTCTGCGACACATGCACCAGCGGCGCCAGGTCGAACACGCCGGAGATGGAATAAGCCGCCGGCACCAGGTCGGCCGGCGCGCTGGCGTCGAAGGCCTTCCAGTCCTGCGCCAGCATGGCGCCGGCCAGATGCCCGCCGGCCGAATGGCCGAACACGAAGATGCGCTTGCGGTGTTTGCGCCACAGCATCAGGCACGCGCTGCGGATCTGTTCGACGATGGTGGAGATGCTCACCTGCGGGCAGAGGTCATAGCCGGCCATCGCGACGTCGATGCCGTGAGCATTCAAGCCGGCCGCCATCTGGCTGAATTCGGAAGGGTGCAGTGTGCGCCACCAGCCGCCGTGGATGAACAGCGCCAGCGGCGTCGGCGCATCGGTCCGGACGGTGGGAAAGAAATCGATGAACTGGCGCGGCGACGGGCCATACGGCAGGCCGAGCTGGGCGTGCGGCGACGCGTCGCGATAGGCCTGCGCCTCGCTGTGCCAGCGGGCGAAAATATCGACGTGCTCGGGCACGCGGGCGCGATTGTCGTATTCTTTCTCATAGTCGATCGCCGGCATCGGTTCCCGCCTTGTCTTTACTGGTAGAAATTGCAACTGACCTCTGCCGCGCGGCCGTAAAAATCGAAGTTCGCGCGGCTCATTGTCCAGCGTAATGCCTGGCGTAAACTTCGCAAGGTTCGGGATGGGCAGCCGCCTCAAGGAGTGGGCTCGGTTCGTAAAGCGCGACGTGCACGCGCTATACCTCGCTGCCCGCGACTCCCGCACGCCCTGGTATGCAAAGGCGTTGGCCATCTGTATTGCAGGCTACGCCCTGTCCCCCATCGACCTTATTCCCGATTTCATACCGGTCCTGGGTTATCTGGATGACCTGATAATCGTCCCGCTCGGCATTCTTGCTGTCGTCAAATTGATCCCAGCGGAGGTGATGACCGATAGCCGGACGGCTGCGGCGGCAGCCATCGACAGGCCGGTGAGCCGGAACGCCGCTTGGGTGATCGGACTTGTCTGGGTGGCGTCGATCGCCCTCACGGTATGGATCGCTTCCTCCTATTATTCTGGCTGAGCGTCAGCACAGGCCACTCTCCGTCGGCGTCGCCGCAACGCGCGTGGGGGCGACACGAAATGAAAATTCCGCTATTTCATTGCCTCATGAAAATCGACGGCAAGGCGTGGCGCACGATCTGGCTGGAGAGCGACGGCGCATCGGTCGGCGTCATCGACCAAACGCTGTTGCCGCATCGCTTCGGCAGCCTGCGGCTGGCCACGCTGGAGGACGCTGCCCATGCCATCCGCTCCATGCAGGTACGCGGCGCGCCCCTGATCGGCGCAACGGCGGCTTACGGCCTGTGGCTGGCGCTGCGCACGGATGCCTCCGACGAAAACCTCGAGCGCGCCTATGCGGTGCTGCTCGACACAAGGCCGACCGCGATTAACCTGAAATGGGCGCTGGATGAAATGCTGGCCGCCGTGCGCAACCGCCCGCGGACCGAGCGCGCCGCGGTGGCGCTGCAGCGCGCTACGGACATCTGCGACGAGGACGTCGCCATCAATCAGGCGATCGGCCGGCACGGCCTGGCGCTAATCGAGGAAATTGCCGCGCGCAAGAAGGGCGGGCGCGTCAACGTCCTGACCCACTGCAACGCCGGCTGGCTGGCGACAGTGGACTGGGGCACTGCCACCGCGCCGATCTACATGGCGCATGACAAGGGCATCGCGGTGCATGTGTTCGCCGATGAGACGCGGCCGCGCAACCAGGGCGCCGCGCTCACCGCCTGGGAACTGGGGCGGCACGGCGTGCCGCACACGGTCATTCCCGACAACACCGGCGGCCACCTGATGCAGCACGGCATGGTCGACCTGGTGATCGTCGGCACCGACCGCGTCACCGCCCAGGGCGACGTCTGCAACAAGATCGGGACCTACTTGAAGGCGCTGGCGGCGCGCGACAACGGCGTGCCGTTCTATGTGGCGCTGCCGTCGCCGACCATCGACTTCACCGTCAGCGATGGCGTCGCCGAAATTCCGATCGAGCAACGCTCCGGCGATGAAGTGGCGACGATCAGCGGCAAGACGGCGGACGGCCGCATCGAGACGGTGCAGGTCATACCGGATGGCTCGGCGGTCGCCAATTACGGCTTCGACGTCACGCCGGCGCGGCTGGTCACCGGGCTGATCACCGAGCGTGGCGTCATCGCCGCCAGCCGACCGGCGCTGGCGCAGGCGTTTCCCGAGCGTGCCGAGGTTTCGCCGGAATCGGCCGCGAAGGTGCGGGCATGAGCTTCGCCGCCAAACCGAACCTTGTGCCGTTGCAGGTGCCGCCGGACGGCCGCCAGTCGGAGAATGCGCTGCGCATCGCGCGCGGCGCTGCGCGGCTGCTGCATGCGCACGGCTTCAGCGTGATCAGCGAACTGCAATTGCCGTCGGGCCGCCGCGCCGATCTGGTGGCGCTCAATGCGGGCGGCGATATCTGGATCGTCGAGATCAAGTCGTCGGTGGCGGATTATCGCGCCGACCAGAAATGGCAGGATTACCGGGCGCACTGCGACCGGCTGTTTTTCGCCACCTCGCTGGAGGTGCCGTGCGAGATCTTCCCGCCCGACACCGGGCTGATGGTGGCGGATGCGTTCGGCGCACAGATGATCTGCGACGCACCCGAGCACCGGCTGGCGGCGGCGACCCGCAAGGCCATGATGCTGATCTTTGCCCGCACCGCAGCGCTGCGGTTGCAGTCGCTGATCGACCCGGCGGGCCCCTATGCGGACATGGACCGTAACTAGCGCGGCGCGCGTTTTGCCAGAATCCGTTGCAGCGTGCGGCGGTGCATGTTGAGCCGGCGCGCGGTCTCCGAAACATTGCGGCCGCACAGTTCATAGATGCGCTGAATGTGCTCCCAGCGCACCCGGTCGGCCGACATCGGATTTTCCGGCGGTTCGATCTTGGTCTGCTCGTGCGCCAGCAAGGCGGCGACGACGTCGTCGGCATCGACCGGCTTGGCCAGATAATCGACCGCGCCGAGCTTCACGGCGTTCACCGCGGTGGCGATATTGCCGTAACCGGTCAGAATGATGCCACGCGCATCGGGGCGGCGGCGCTTCAGCGCCGAGATCACGTCGAGTCCGTTGCCGTCGCCGAGCCGCATGTCGACGACCGCGAATGCCGGCGCCGATTGTTCCACCTGCGACAATCCGTCAGCCACCGATTCGGCGGTCGTGACAGCAAAGCCACGGCTTTCGAGCGCTTTCGCCAGGCGCTGTAAAAATGAGCGGTCGTCTTCCACAACGAGAACCGGACGCTGGTTCCCGATATTCTCAATCAGATTCGGCTCAATAACGTCGTTAATGGCAATTTCCATTCTTTCACCTGTGTTCCGTTGGCCCCGAGGGTATGGCGGCGTTCACAGCGCCATCATCGCACATCAGCGATTTCACACAACCTTAAATGGGAAATGAGTGCGTATTCTCAAGATGAAGTGATGGTCGATGGCCGTTCGAAATCGCTGCGGCGCCAGCGCAATCGGATGGTGGCGCCGCGATCGGGCGCGGCGCGATTCTCGAAATTGAGGGTGGCGCCGGAGCGTTCCAGCAATGTCTTGGCGATGAAGAAGCCCAGACCCAATCCGCTCGGCTCGTCGTTGACATCATCGGGCTTGCGCCGTCGCGTGGTGACGTAAGGCTCGCCGATGCGCACCAGAATATCCGGCGCGAAGCCGGGGCCGTCGTCGCTGATGGTGACGGCGACCGCGTCGTCGCTCCATTGCGTATCGACAACGACACGCTCGCGCGCGAAGTCGACGGCGTTCTCCAGCAGATTGCCGAGGCCGTAGAGCACCGCCGGATTGCGCGCGCCGAACGGTTCGGCACTGCGATCGTCCGGCGACTTCACGGCGATCTCGACGCCGAAATTGCGGTGCGGCGCCACCACCTCCTCGATCAGCGCGGTGACCGGCGTGCGGTCGAACGGTTCGCTCGACGACAGTTCGGTGAGCTTGGCGAGGATGCCCCGGCAGCGGGTCGCCTGTTCGCGCAACAGCCGCACGTCGTCGCCGTGGGGCGCATTCGCGGGAATGGCGTTCTCCAGTTCCTTGGCGATCACCGAAATGGTCGACAGCGGCGTGCCGAGTTCATGCGCGGCGGCGGCGGCCAGCCCGTCCAATTGCGACAGGTGCTGCTCGCGCGCCAGCACCAGTTCGGTGGCGGCGAGCGCGTCGGCGAGCTGGCGCGATTCCTCGGTCAGTTGCCACGCATAGACACCGATGAAGCCGATGGCGAGCAGGATCGAGAGCCAGACGCCCATCATGTAGATTGGCGGCAGCTCCATCGGATCGTCGCTGTCCCACGGCAGCGGATCGTGCGCGAACACCAGGACGGTGGCGCACAGCACGGCGAAGGCGCCGAGCAACAGCGTGAAGCGCGGCGGCAGCGCGGTCGCAGACAGCAGCACGGGGCCGAGAAACAGGAATGCAAACGGGTTCTGCAATCCGCCGGTGAGATACAGAAGAACCGCCAGTTCGGCGATGTCGAAGGCCAGCAGCCAGGCGGCATGGTCCGGCTCGAGCCGCTGCGTCAGATGAAAGCGCAGCCGCAGCGCGATGTTCAGCAAGGCCGACAGGAAGATAACGGTCAGGCAGGGGATCAGGGGCAGCGGAAAATCGAGGCCGTAATACACCACCAGCACGGCGGTGCTCTGGCCGATGACGGCCAGCCAGCGCAGCCGCACCAGCGTATCGAGCCGGACATTGCGGCGGGGATGGTTCTGGGCGAGATCGAGCGGGGACATGGGTCGCACCCTACACCATCTTCGCCGCCGATAAGCCCCGCGGGGCTTGCGCTTCGCGCGCCGTAGCGTCACATCACCCGGGCCAAGCCGGATCCCGTCATGACTCAACCCGTTGTTCCCGCCATTGCCGCCGACAACCTGGTCAAGCGTTTCAAGGGCGCCACCGCGGTCGACGGCATTTCGTTCAGCCTGCCGGCCGGCTCGGTCACCGGGCTGCTCGGCGGCAATGGCGCCGGAAAGACCACGACGATTTCCATGATCATGGGCCTGGTGGTGCCGACATCAGGCACCATCACCGTTCTCGGTGCGCAGATGCCGAAGCAGCGCTACCGCGTCCTGCACCGGATGAACTTCGAAAGCCCTTATGTCGACATGCCGATGCGGCTGACGGTGCGGCAGAATCTGACGGTGTTCGCGCAGCTTTATGCCGTGCCCGATATCGCCGCGCGCATCGCCGTGCTGGCGGAGGAACTGGACCTCGGCGATTTCCTCGACAAGCGCACCGGCAAACTGTCGGCCGGACAAAAGACGCGCGTCTCGCTGGCCAAGGCCCTGCTCAACCGCCCCGAGGTGCTGCTGCTCGACGAGCCGACGGCCTCGCTCGATCCCGACACCGCCGACTGGGTGCGTGGTCATCTCGAGCGCTACCGCGCCGCGCGCGGCGCAACCGTGCTGCTCGCCTCGCACAACATGAACGAGGTCGAGCGGTTGTGCGAGCGTGTCATCTTCATGAAGAAGGGCCGCATCGAGGACGACGACACGCCGGCGCGGCTGCTGACGCGCTATGGGCGCGAAACGCTGGAGGACGTCTTCCTCGACGTCGCGCGCGGCACCGGCAATGCAAGTGAGGCTGCGCAATGAATTCCGTGCCTCCGCTCGTCCCCGCGCAAGCGGGGACCCAGTACTGTACGGAAACAGGTAGGTATGCCCGCTTTCGCGGGCATGAGCGGCGCGTGTGGCGAGTGCTGACAGCGAGTGTGGGGGTCGGCAGATGAACGGCACCGACTCCGGCGTCGACTTCTCGGTCAACCGCGTTGCCGCGATGGTGCGGCGCTACTGGTATCTGCTGCGCTCGTCGTGGCCGCGGGTGCTCGACCTGATCTATTGGCCGGCGGTGCAGATGCTGATGTGGGGCTTCCTGCAGACCTACCTGTCGCAGAACGCCGGCTACTTCGCCCAGGCCGGCGGCATGTTCATTGGCGCGGTGCTGCTGTGGGACATCCTGTTCCGCGGCCAGCTCGGCTTCTCGATTTCCTTTCTCGAGGAGATGTACTCGAACAACCTCGGCAACCTGATGATGTCGCCGCTGCGCCCGGCCGAATTCGTCGTCGCCCTGATGATCATGAGCCTGGTGCGGCTGGCGATCGGCATGGTGCCGGTGACGCTGATGGCCATGGCCTTCTTTGGCTTCAATCTGTGGTCGCTCGGCTTTGCGCTGATGGCGTTCTTCGTCAACCTGATCCTGACGGGATGGGCGGTTGGCATCTTCGTCTCCGGTCTGCTGCTGCGCAACGGCCTCGGCGCCGAGGGCATGGCCTGGACCATCATGTTCCTGTTTCTGCCGCTGACCTGTGTCTATTACCCGGTCGCGGTGCTGCCGGTCTGGCTGCAATATGTCGCCTGGGCGCTGCCGCCGACCTACGTCTTCGAAGGCATGCGCGCTTTGCTGATCGACCATGTGTTCCGTGCCGATCTGATGGTGCAGGCGTTTGCGTTCAATATCCTGCTGTTCGGCGCTGCATCATTTGCCTTCGTGAAGCTTCTGGACAGCGCACGGACCCACGGAACCCTGCTTCAAAGCCGCGAGTAAAACAAAAAACACAGTATTTTGATGGTTTAAGGGGGGCTTGCCGTAGCGTAAACCGGGCGCCAAGACTTATCCTTCATGATTGACCTCATGGCGAAAAAGCGAAACCCTGCCGCAACGCAGCAAGAGCCGGAAATTTTACCTATGCCGATTGGTGAATTCGACGGGGCGGCAGCGCTGCCGCCCGATGACGGAATTATTCATTCGACGCCGCTGTACTGGCTGTACGAAATGGGCCACGCCGCCCTCGATCCCGCCCGTGCCATGGCCGATGCCACCCGGCTCTTCTTCAGAAATCCAGCCAACCCGCTGACGTACACGCCCTACGGCAAGTCGATGGCGGCCACGGCGGAAATGTTCGAGCGCTCGACCCGCCGCTACGCACGGCCGGATTGGCAGATCGATTCCACCACCGTCGGCGGCGAGAAGGTGCCGGTCGCCATCAAGACCGTGTGGGAGCGGCCGTTCTGCCGGCTGCTGCATTTCGAACGCGTCATGACTCGCCCGCCGCGCCGCCCGCAGCCGAAACTGCTGCTGGTCGCGCCGATGTCGGGCCACTATGCGACGCTGCTGCGCGGGACGGTGGAGACCTTCCTGCCCAATCATGAGGTCTACATCACCGACTGGCGCAACGCCCGCTCGGTGCCGCTGTCGGAAGGCCGCTTCGATCTCGACGATTACATCGATTACGTCATCTCGATGCTGCACATGCTGGGCGGCGACGCTCACGTCATCGCGGTCTGCCAGCCGTCGGTGCCGGTGCTGGCTGCGATCGCGGCGATGGAGGCCGACAAGGATCCGTATGTGCCGCACTCGATGGTGCTGATGGGCGGGCCGATCGATACGCGCATCAACTCCAACGCCGTCAACAAGATGGCGATGTCGCGCGGCATCGACTGGTTCCGCAGCCACGTCATCTCCAAGGTGCCGTTTCCGCATCCCGGCTTCATGCGCGAAGTCTATCCCGGCTTTCTGCAGCTCCACGGCTTTATGAGCATGAATCTTGATCGCCATATCGAGGCGCACAAGAACCTGTTTCAGCACCTCATCAAGGGCGATGGCGACTCGGCCCAGAAGCACCGCGAATTCTACGATGAGTATCTCGCCGTCATGGACCTGCCTGCCGAATATTATCTGCAGACCGTCGATACCGTCTTCATCCGTCACCTGTTGCCGAAAGGCGAGATGACCCACCGCAACCGCATGCTGGACATGCGCGCGATCACCCGCGTCGCACTGATGACGGTCGAAGGCGAGAACGACGATATTTCCGGCGTCGGCCAGACCGAGGCGGCACAGCGCCTGTGCAGCAATATCCCGGCGCACATGAAGGTGCATTATGTGCAGCCGGGCGTCGGCCATTACGGCGTGTTCAACGGCTCCCGTTTCCGGTCTGAGATCGCGCCGCGCATCGCCGATTTTGCGTTGTCGAACAATGGCGGCCGCGGCGGTGGCACCCCGCGCGCGCACGGCAAGGCGGCGGCGCACTGAGCGCGGCTTGACCTCGCGTTGACATTGTTGCTTGTGGCAGGATGGTTGCGGCCGATTCCCGCCGCTCCGACTGTGACAATGGCCATGACGCTGCGCGCTCTGTTAAACCGCCGGCCGAGCGAACAAACGAACGCGATTACTGTCGCTTTCGAAAACGAAATCTTTGAGGTGCGCCTGCGCCGCCACCGGCAGGCACGCCGCTATACGCTGCGCGTCCAGACTGCGACCCGTGAAATCGTCGTCACCATGCCGCCGCGCGGCAGCGTCCGGCAGGCCGAGGAATTCGCCAGCAAGCACGGTGCCTGGATCGCGGCGCGGCTGCGGCGGCTGCCCGAGGCGCTGCCCTTCGCGCATGGCGCCACCGTGCCGCTGCGCGGCGTCGATCATCGCATCGAACACCGGCGCTCGGCCCGCGGCACGGTCTGGGCCGAGGTCGGTCCCGATGGCGAGCGGCTGCTGTGCGTCGCCGGCGAGGCGCCGCATGTGGCGCGGCGATTGCGCGACTATCTCAAGCGCGAGGCCAAGCGCGACCTGGAGGCGGCGTCACGGCTGGCGGCGGCGGCGCTCGGCGTCACCGTCAAGCGGGTCTCGATCCGCGACCAGTCAAGCCGCTGGGGATCGTGCTCGTCGACCGGCGTGTTGTCCTATTCGTGGCGGCTTATTCTGGCGCCGCCTTTCGTGCTGGACTACCTCGCCGCGCACGAAGCGGCACACCTTGTCGAACTGAATCATTCGCGCGCGTTCTGGCGCGTGGTCGAGCGCATCAGCCCGCACCACAAGGTCGCCAAGGTCTGGCTCGATACCCACGGCCCTTCGCTGCACCGCTACGGCATGGCGAGCGATTGACAGCCATGCGGGCGTCTTGCTGGCTTTGCGGTGGAGCCTGCGATAGGCACACGCCATGGCCGGCCCGGTCGCGACAAGCCGGGGCTGACACCCGAAAAGCGGAAATTCCATCCCCATGCTGCGCCCCGGTACCTTTGCCCTGACGGCGATGCTGGCGGGTTTGACCGCCGTCGGTCCGCTGACCACCGACATGTACCTGCCGTCGCTGCCCGATATCGCGCGCCAGCTCGGCGCCTCGACGGCGGAGGTACAACTGACGCTGTCGGTGTACCTGATCGGTTTCGCCATCGGCCAGTTGTTCTACGGCCCGATCTCCGACCGCCATGGCCGCCGGCCGGTGCTGCTGGCGGCGCTCACGCTGTATTGCGCCGCCACGATCGTCTGCGCGCTGGCGACCTCGATCGAGATGCTGATCGTGGCGCGCGGCGTCCAGGCGATCGGCGGCTCCGGCGGCATCGTGCTGGCGCGCGCCATTGTGCGCGATCTTTATTCGGGGGCACGCGCCGGCCGCGAATTGTCGCTGATAGCGATGGTGATGGCGCTGGCGCCGGTGATTGCTCCCGTCATCGGCGGCGCCATGGAAACCGCTTTCGGCTGGCGCTCGATCTTTTTCGCGCTGGTCGGCACCGGCATCGCCGGCGTCGGCACGGTCTGGCTGCTGCTGCCGGAGACGCTGGCGGCGCGCGCCACGGAAGGCGTGTCGCTGTCGTCGATGCTGGCATCCTACCGCGTGGTCGCGCGCAAAAAGGCGTTTCTCGCTTATCTCGGGCTGGGCGCCGCCAGTTACGCCGGGCTGTTCGCCTGGATCTCCGGCGCATCCTTTGTGCTGCAAAGCCTCTACGGCCTGTCGCCGTTCGATTTCGGCGTTGCCTTTGCGCTCGGCTCGCTCGGTTACATGGCGGGGTCGGCGTTGTCGGCACGGCTGGCGGGTCCGGTCGGCCTCGACGGCGTCATCGGCATCGGCGGATGTTTTCTTGCCGCCGGCGGACTGTGCATGATCTTCGCTGTCGCACTCGGTCTGACCTCGGCCGCCTCGATGATCGTGCCGGTCGCGATCTACCTCGCCGGTCTCGGCATGGTGCTGCCGCACTCCATCGCCGGCGCGCTGACGCCGTTTCCGGAACGGGCCGGCGCGGCGTCGTCGCTGTTCGGCTTCGTGCAGCAATGCGCCGGCGCGCTGTGCGGTGCGGCGGTGGGATGGTCGCTCGGCGCCAATGCGTGGCCTCTGGCCGTTGCAGTGGCCGCGATGGGCGGTGCCACGCTGTTGATCTGGATTTTGACCCGCCGCATCCGCGGCGCTGCGGCCAAGCCCTAATCAGCGGCGCCCGAACAGATTATCGATCAGCCAGCCGTCGAGGCCGCCACCACCACCACCGGCGCCGGTGGTGGTGCGGGCGCCGATCGCGCCGGGCGGCACCGGCGCATCGCCCGGCCGTGCCGGCGGGGTTTGCGGGGTGGCCGGCTGGCCGCCGAACAGGCCGCTCAGCAGGCCACCGCTGCCCGGGGCGCTGGGCAGGCCGGCGACCGGCACCCCTTGGTGCGCCTCGCGCATGAAGCGGCTCCAGATCTCGACCGGCATGCCGCCGCCGGTGACCTTTTTGGTCGGCGCATTGTCGTCATTGCCGAGCCACACGCCGGTCAGCAAATGGCCGGTGTAGCCGATGAACCAGGCGTCGCGGAAATCCTGGCTGGTGCCGGTTTTGCCGGCGGCCGGCCAGCCGGGCAGCGCCGCCTTGGTGGCGGTGCCGATGTTCAGCGTCTCCTGCATCATGGCGTTCATCATGCCGATATGGCGCTGCTCGACGATGCGGCCGAGCTGCCGGTCGCGGCGCTGGTACAGCACCTTGCCCTTGCTGTCGGTGACGCGCGTGATGGCGTGCGGCATGGCAGCGAAACCGCCATTGGCGAAGGGCGCATAGGCGCCGACCAGCTCCAGCATCGACACTTCCGAGGTGCCGAGCGCGATCGACGCGTTGGGCTCGAGCTTCGAGGCGATGCCGAGGCGGTGCGCGGTCCGGATCACCGCCATCGGCGTGTATTCCATGGTCAGGCGGACCGACACGGTGTTGAGCGACATCGCCAGCGCCTGGGTCAGCGTCACCGGGCCGTAATATTCGCGGCCGTAATTCTCCGGCTGCCAGCCATTGAGCCGGAACGGCCGGTCCTCGCGCACCGACTCCGGCGTCAGGCCGCGCTCCACGGCGGTGAGGTAGACGAAGGCCTTGAAGGCGGAGCCGGGCTGGCGCTTGGCGGCGACGGCGCGGTTGAACTGGCTGTCGGCATAATCGCGGCCGCCGACCATGGCGCGCACCGCGCCGTTCGGCGTCATCGCCACCAGCGCGCCCTGGCTGACGTTGGCCTTGCTGCCCTTGGCGTCGAGTTCTTCGCCGAGGGATCGTTCGGCGGCCGCCTGCAGGCCGGAATCGATGGTGGTCGATACGATCAGGTCTTCTTCGACGTGGCCGACGACGTCGTTGAGGATGTCCATGATCCAGTCGGCGACGTAATTCGACGAGCCCTGGCCGGCCTGGGCGACGATCTTCGGCGGTTTCGACAGCGCCAGCTTTTCGGTTGCCGGAGTGATGAAGCCGACGTCGGTCATGGCGGCGAGCACGATGCGGGAGCGCTTCTCGGCGCCGTCGAAGTTACGGGTCGGCGCCAGCCGCGACGGCGATTTCACCAGACCCGCCAGCAACGCCGCTTCGGCGATGCCGAGCTGCCGCGCCGACTTGCCGAAATAGCGCAGCGAGGCCTGCTCGATGCCGTAAGCGCCGGCGCCGAAATAGACCCGGTTCAGATACAACTCGAGAATCTGCGTTTTGGTGAACTTCTGCTCCAGCCAGATGGCCAGCAGCGCTTCCTGCATCTTGCGGGTGAGCGTGCGTTCCTGGGTCAGAAACAGGTTCTTGGCGAGCTGCTGGGTCAGCGTCGAGCCGCCCTGCGCGACGCCGCGGTGCATGACGTTGGCGACGACGGCGCGGCCGATGCCGAGCGGATCGATGCCGTAATGGTCGTAGAAGCGGCGGTCCTCGATGGCGATGAAGGCGCGCGGCACGTGCGGCGGCAACTCCTTCAGCGTCAGGATGGCGCCGGCCATGTCACCGCGCACCGCCAGCGGCCGGCCGGCGACGTCGACGATCTTGATCGACGGCGGGCGCTTCGGGATTTCCAGCGACTGGATCGGCGGCAGATGAGCGCCGACATAGGCAATGGTGCCGCCGATGCCGATGGCCAGCCACAGACAGGCGACCATGCTCCAATAGGCCAGCCGGCCAATCAAAGAACGTTTGGGGCCGCGCCCGCGGCGCGATTTCTTGCGCGGTTTTGCGCGGCGGGCCGGCGCGCTGTCACCGGACGGCGGCGCCGAGCGGTCGCCCGGGCCGACGCGCAGCGCCGGGCTGGTGTCGAATACCGGCTCCCGGCGGCTCCCCGATCGTCCCTTGGTCCCGCCCATACGCAACCCGCTACACGCGGCCGCGCATACACCGCGGCCGTCCCCAGCGGGCACGCTAAGGGCCCCGGTTTAAGGTGCCGTTAAGCGGGTATTCTGTTGGTAAATCAGAGTTTTATGGTCTCGCGAGAAACCGCGAGCGACTAATTTTTTTCGATGCTGATGCCGCCCTTGCCGACATTGATCTCGATGCCGGTCTTTTGCCGCTCCTGGTAGAGCTGATAGCCGAAGATCGCGGTGGCGATGGCGAGCACGCCGATGATGACTAAAAGCGTGTTGCGATTCATGGTCATGGAAGCCCCCTTTTCCGATGCCTGGCTGGCCGGGTCGGCCGGTCGCAAGGAACCGGTTGTCCGGACGAGTGATAGCCAATCGCGGTGCAACGGGCGAGGGCGGTTTATCTTGCCGCCGATGGAACCGTTCGGAACTTCGACAGTTCAATACCTCATAGGTTCCAGCTGGAAGGGGTTTTCATGTCACTCGGCACCATCCTCATCATCATTCTTGTCATCGCCTTGCTCGGCGGCTTCAGCGGGCTGGGCGGCGGCCCGTTCTACGGTACCGGGTACTATGGCGGCGGCGGCCTTGGCCTGGTGCTGGTGATTGTCCTGATCCTGGTTCTGCTCGGCAAGATCTGACCGTTCGTCCGGGAATTTTCAGCAACGTTGTCCGGCGGTTAGTAGTCGCCGGATAACGCGATGATTTGAATCAAAGCAGTTTCGGCTTTTTCTAGTACCCTCACGGGACCTGTCGCCAGGACGGTCCTGTGAACTCGATGGCTGCCGCGATACGCCCGCAACTGAGAATCCGGCCGGTGAATCTCGACACCGGCCGTGAAAATGTCGTGGTCATCTCGCGACGCTCGCAGGCTCTACGAGCTGAGGTCTTCCGTGGTTTCAGTCGCGTTGAATTGCGATGTAATTCAAAAATCCTGCTCGCCACGCTCATCTTGACCGACGACGGTCTCGTCGGGATTGATGAACTCGGTCTGGCCGAACCGGCATTTCGTCGCTTTGGCGAGCCGGCTGGCAGCCTTGTCACAGTGACGCCGGCGGCCTCGCCGGAGAGCCTCGATGCAGTGCGGGCGAAAATTCACGGCGCCGTCCTGAGCGATGCCGATATCGGCGCTATCATCGGCGACATTGCCAATTATCGCTATTCCGACATGGAGATCGCTGCATTTCTGATTGGCTCAGCCAGTTTCATGTCCAGCGACGAACTGCTGGCCCTGTCGCAAGCGATGGCGCAGGCCGGCACCCGGCTGAACTGGACCAGGCCTATCGTCGTCGACAAGCACTGCATCGGCGGCATCCCCGGTAACCGCACCTCGATGGTTGTGGTGCCCATCGTAGCCGCGCACGGACTGACGATCCCGAAAACATCGTCGCGGGCGATTACTTCGCCGGCCGGCACTGCCGATACCATGGAGGTGCTGGCCCGAGTTGATCTCGGCGCCGACGAGATGAAACAGGTGGTGAGCGCTTGTGACGGCTGTCTGATCTGGGGAGGTCATGTCAATTTGTCGCCCGCCGACGACATTCTCATATCGGTCGAGCGAGCGCTCAGCCTCGATACCCGCGAACAGATGGTAGCTTCGATCATGTCGAAGAAGATCGCCGCCGGATCGACCCATCTTCTGATCGATCTGCCCGTCGGCCCGGCCGCCAAGCTGACCACCGGCGTTGCGGCGATGCGGCTGCGCAAGTTGTTCGAGTTCGTTGGCGACCGCTTCGGCATCGCGGTCGAGGTCATCATGACCGACGGCCGCCAGCCGATCGGCCACGGTATCGGGCCCGTTCTCGAAGCGCAGGACGTGATGGCGGTGCTGGCCAACGATCCGGCCGCGCCAGCCGACCTGCGCGAAAAGTCGCTGCGATTGGCGGCGCATCTGCTCGAATACGATCCGAAGCTGCGTGGCGGGTCCGGCTATGCGCGGGCGCGCGACCTCTTGGAAAGCGGTGCGGCGCTGAAGCGCATGCAAATGATCATCGACGCTCAAGGTCCGTCGAGTAGCCGGACCGATCTTGGGAAACTGACGGCTGACATCAAGGCGCAGCGCACCGGGGTCGTCGTATCAATAGACTGCCTGCGGCTCAACCGTCTGGCGCGCTCGGCCGGTGCGCCAATCGATAAGGGCGCCGGCATCAGGGTCTTCAAGAAGATCGGTGAGCGGGTCGAGCAGGGCGAGCCATTGTACCGCATCCATGCTTGCGACACGCCGGAGTTCGATCTGGCGATAGCTGCCGCCAACGCCAGTACCGGTTATGTCGTCGGCCATGGAGCGCGTGAGGCTGGCGCGTGAGCGGCGCCGTGCTGCAGTTTCTGCCGCCGGCGGCGACCGATGCGACAAGGCTTGCCACGCGGATCGGTGTGCGGGCGCAGCCGATCGATCTGCACCATTTTCCCGACGGCGAGCTGCGTGTCACTGTCGGGCCTGCGGCCGCTACCACGATCATCTATGCCTCGCTGGACCGGCCCAATGACAAGCTGTTGGCGCTCGTGTTTGCGGCCGAGGCTTTGCGGAGAGGGGGCGCACGGCGGCTCGTGCTGGTGGCTCCCTATCTCTGCTACATGCGACAGGATGCTGCGTTTCAACCGGGCGAAGCGATCAGCCAGAAGGCAATCGGCCGTCTGATTGCGCAGACCATGGACCGTGTCATCACCGTTGACGCGCATCTGCATAGAACTCACGACATCCGGCCGGTCTTTCCGGGCATTGAGGCTGACAACCTCTCGGCGATGCCCGCCATCGCCGCGGCTCTGCGTGCCGCCGGCGTCGATCCGTCATCCGTCGTGGTCGGCCCGGATGCCGAATCGGAGCCGTGGGTCGCCGATCTTGCCGGACGTCTGCACCTTCAGCACGCGGTGGCGCGCAAGCTCCGTCATGGCGACAGTTTCGTCGATATTCATTTTGACGATGCAACACTGTTTTCCGGCCGGCCGGTGCTGCTGGTCGACGACATCGTGTCGTCAGGCGGGACGCTGCTGACATGCGCGCGAGCATTGGTGGCGGCTGACGCATCTTCGATCGACGCGGTCGTGACGCATGCGCTGTTTCCGCCCGAATTGACCACCGGACTGCTTGACGCCGGACTGCGTTCCATTCGCTCGACCAGCAGCGTGCCGCATCCGACCAATGCCATTTACCTCGACGAAACACTGGCCGCGGCGCTGCGCCGGGAGATTGAAGGAGCGACATCGTGACCGTCACAATCCGGTTCTGCGGTGCGACCCGGACGGTGACGGGCTCATGCTTTCTGTTCGAGGCGCCGGCCGGCAAGCTGTTGGTCGACTGCGGGCTGTTTCAGGGGCCGAAGACGCTGAAGGCGCTCAACTACAGCGCTTTTCCGTTTCGGCCGGCCGATATCGCTACCGTGCTGTTGACGCATGCGCATATCGACCATAGCGGCCTTCTGCCGAAGCTGGTGCGCGGCGGATTCGGCGGACGGATCATGGCGACCCGCCCCACCATCGATCTGTGTTCGTATCTTCTGCCTGACGCCGGCAGCATCCAGGAGTCCGAAGTCGTCATGCTCAATCGGCGCAACAACGCGCGCGGGCGTCCTGAGGTGACACCAATCTATACCAAGGCCGATGGCGTTGCTGCACTCGGTAGCTTTCAGCCGGTGGACTACGAGACTTGGTTCGAGGCGCTGCCCGGCGTACGGGCGCGGTATTGGAATGCCGGTCATCTGCTCGGCTCGGCGTCGATCGAGCTTGAGTTCGCCGGCGAGGGCGCATCCGGCAAGCCGCTGCGGGTTCTTGCCTCCGGCGACATCGGTCCCGACGGCAAGCTGTTTCACGCCGGCCCCGAGGCGCCAGCCGACTTCGATTATGTCGTCTGCGAATCGACCTATGGTGACCAGGACAGGCCAACGACCACCCATGAGAAGCGCCGCCTTCGCCTCGCCGCTGAGGTGCGCGAGGCGCAGGCCGCCAATGGCGCCTTGCTGATACCGGCTTTCGCCGTCGAGCGGACGCAGGAGTTGATCGTCGATCTGGTCGACCTGATGGATCGCGGACAGGTGCCGGCGGCACCAATCTTTCTCGACTCGCCGCTGGCGATTCGCGCCACCGAAGTCTTCCGCGCGCACGCGTCGAGTCTGGAGCCGGGTGTCGATGTGAACCGGCTGCTTAACTCGCCGCTGCTGCGTTGTACCGAGACAACGGACGAGAGCAAATCGATCGCCCGACTGACCGGTTTTCACATCGTCATCGCTGCCAGCGGCATGTGCGACGCCGGCCGTATTCGTCACCATCTCAAGCGTTGGCTGTGGCGCACCAATGGCACGGTGCTACTGACCGGGTTCCAGGCGCATGGTACGCTCGGCCGTTTTCTCGTCGATGGCGTCAAGTCGGTTCGCATACAGGGCGACGAGATCAAGGTGGCGGCGCGGATCAGGCAGCTCGACGAATACTCCGGCCATGCCGACGGGCCCGAGATCGCGCGCTGGATTGCCGCGCGGCGTCCGGTTCACCGCGGCGTATTTCTCGTCCACGGCGAAGAAGCGGCGCAAGCGGGCCTCGCTGCGCGAATTTCAGGTCAAACGGTGCCGGCAGCGCAGGTATTCATCCCGGCGCTGGACGATATCTACGAACTGACGACGGTGGCGCCAACGCCAGTCGATGGGTCGCAACGGCGGCGGCTGGCGCCCGAGGCGGTGGTGGCACTCGATTGGCACAACGACATGTCGAAGCTGATCCTCGACATCAACGACCGGATCGCCGCCGCCGCCGACGACCGGTCCCGCGGTGTTATCGTCCGCAGACTGAGACGGGCGCTCGAGGAAGAATAGTCGCCTAACCGGACACCTTGGCGCCAAGCGCCTGCCGCACCTTCTCCGTCAGCTCTCCGGTGACGAACGGCTTGCCGATGATCTGCGCCTCGTTGATGCCGGTCAGCAGAGTGCGGTCGGCAAAGCCGGTGACGAACAGCAA
Source organism: Pseudolabrys sp. (assembly GCA_022843325.1). Taxonomy (GTDB): domain Bacteria; phylum Pseudomonadota; class Alphaproteobacteria; order Rhizobiales; family Xanthobacteraceae; genus Pseudolabrys. The sequence continues at coordinate 20,383 of JALHNV010000042.1, forward strand.
GGGCACCGCCGGATGTTTGTCCCTGACGCGCCGGGCCAATTCCGCGCCACTCATGCCGGGCATGGCGAAGTCGATCACCATGAGGCTCGGGACCGTCCCGCCATCGATGATCTTGAGCGCAGCCTCGCCGCCGTCGGCCTCGATCACACGGTAACCGATCTCCTGAAGCGTCGCGGCCGTCACGTCGCGCACGGCGCCGTCATCGTCGACCACCAGAATCGTGGCGTCGGTATTCGAGGCGGCCACGGCTGGCGCGACGGACGGCGCCGCCGCGGCCTCGACCGGGCGCGCCCGTGGCAGGTAGATGCTAATCGCCGTGCCTTCACCCTGCTTCGATCGTATGCGGACGCCGCCGCCGGACTGTTTGGCAAAGCCGAGCACCTGGCTAAGCCCGAGGCCTGACCCCTTGCCGATATCCTTGGTGGTGAAGAACGGCTCGAAGGCCTTAGCGCGCACTTCGTCGCTCATGCCGCTACCGTCGTCGCGCACGCAGATCTCGACGTACTCGCCCGCCGTCGGCTCCTCGGGATGACGTGGCGAACCGAGCCTCACGTTCGCCGTCGAGACATTGAGCGTGCCGCCGACATCCATGGCGTCGCGGGCATTGATCGCCAGATTGAGAACGGCGAGTTCGATCTGGGTCGGATCGACCAGAGCCGGCCACAGGTCAGGTGCCAATGTCGTGCCGATGCGGATGGTGCCGCCGATCGTGCTCTGCATCAGCTCCTGCATACCGGCGACGGCTTCGTTCAGGTTGACCGTCTTGGGTTCAAGTCTTTGCCGGCGCGAGAACGAAAGCAACTGGTCGGTCAGCTTGGCGCCGCGTTCGGCCGCCGTTCGCATGTAACCGACGCGCTGCTCGATCTTGCCGTCGAGCCCCGCTTTCGCCAGCGCCCGTTCCAGGAAGGCGATATTGCCCAGCACGACGGTCAAGAGGTTGTTGAAGTCATGCGCGACGCCCGAGGTCAGCTGGCCGACCGCCTCAAGCCGCTGCATCTGCCGCAGCGTCTTTTCCATGCGTTCGCGTTCTTCGATCTGCCCCAGCAACTGAGCGTTGGCGGTGGCCAGTTCGGCGGTCCGCTCCTGCACGCGGATTTCCAGCTCTTCGTTGAGCCTTTGGCACTCATATTGCCGGTGCCGGCCGCGCAAATTGTTGCGTACGACGCTGACCAGGGTGGTCGGATGAAACGGCCGTTCCAGAAAGCTGACATTGCCGAAGGTCGCGGTCAGCTGTGCCGCTTCCGGGTTGCGCTCAATGCCGCCGCCATGTTCGGTCAGAAAGATAAAGGGAAAGTCCGACCACGGCGGTTGCGAGGCCACCCATTCGGCGATCGGCCGCGGATCGTCGCCGCGCAGGCTTTCTTCGGTGACGATTGCGACTTCGGCGCCGCTAATAATCTGACGCAGCAGGTCTTTCAGATCGGCACAAATTTCGGCATGGACGTTGGCATCCGCCAGAATATCCCGGGCAAGCGCGGCATCGCGCCCCCGCGGCGCGAGCAGCAAGGCGCGTTCCCTCGTAAGCGGCGGGTGCTCACTCAAGCTTGCTCCAAAAGGTTTTTGGCTTCGCCGACGAAAGTCGGGACGCCGCGGAGGACGCCCTGGAACTGATCGAGCGGCGCGCCAAGCGTCATGCCTTGCTCGCCAATCATGAACTCGCGGATGGTGTTCTCGTGCGCGCCGCCGCGCTTCTTGATCAGCGACATGGCGCGGCGCACCCGGCCGATAGCCTCGAAATAACGCAGCAATATCACGGTGTCGGCCAAATACGTGATGTCGACCGGTCCCTTCATCTCACCGACCATGCCGTGCTGAGCCAATGTGATAAACGTCGAGGCGCCCTGGCGGTTTGCGTACTGCAGCAGCTCGTGCAGATGCAGGATGACGTAATTCTCCTCCGGCATCGATGCCTGATAGCCGTTGAGGCTGTCGATCGCGAGACAACGAATATTGTTGACCTCGATGCACGACTTGACCTGGTGGGCGAGTTCGCCGGGTGACAACTCGGCCGCGTCCATCTGTTGGATATGAAGCAAGCCCGATTTTTGCATTGCCTCAAGATCGAAGCCCAATCCCTTGGCGCGTTCGATCAAAAGGCCGATTTCCTCATCGAACATGAACAGCGCGGCGGGCTCGCCGCGCGCCACGGCTGCGCTCAGATAGTGCAGAACCAACAGCGTCTTGCCCGTGCCAGAGGGGCCGACGAGGAGCGTGCTCGACCCGGTCGGCAAGCCGTCGCCGACGAGCTTGTCGAGCTCAGCGAGGCCGCTCTTGACGAGCGTCCGCGAGATCGGGCCGCGATGGTCGGCCGCCACCAGCCGCGGGTAGATCATCACCCCGCCCGGCTTGATGTCGAAATCGTGATAGCCGCCGCGGAAGGATTGGCCGCGGCATTTGACAATGCGCATGCGGCGGCGCTCGCCGCCATAGACCGGCGTCAGTTGATCGAGATGGATGACGCTGTGCGCGATACTGTGCACGGCGCGATCCATGGTTTCCGTGGTGAGATCGTCAAGCATGATGACGGTCGAGTTGTGCTTGGCGAAATAATGCTTGAGCGCCAGGATCTGGCGCCGGTAGCGCAGCGAGCTTTGCGCCAGCAGACGGATCTCCGACAGGCTGTCGATGACGATGCGTTTTGGCTTGACCCGTTCGATGGCGGCGAAGACGCGCGTAATGGCTTCGCCGAGTTCGAGGTCGGAGGAATACAGCAGGCTCTGATGCTGATCGGGATCGAGCATGCTCTCCAGCGGTACCAGCTCAAAGATTTCGATGTTGTCGCCGATCTCCCAGCCATGCGAGCGGGCGCCGGCCCGCAATTCGGCTTCCGTCTCGGCCAGGCTGACATAGATGCCGGTTTCGCCTTCGGCCGCGCCGGCGAGCAAAAATTGCAATGCAATGGTGGTTTTGCCCGCGCCCGGGTTGCCCTCGAGCAGGTGCAAACGGTTGCGCGCCAGGCCGCCGTCAAGAATATGGTCAAGCCCGGGCGTGCCGGTGCTGGCGCGTGGCAGGTATTCGTTCGTGGCGTCCATGGCGAACGTCCGCTATCCCGTGATGAATGAAATTCCAGGGAGAAGTGCCCCCGGACCTGAAATTGATACGGGGAACAAACGCTTTTGCCACCGGCCGAGTTCCCGCGGGCTCGACGGGCGGAACTTGCTTTTTTTGCATGGTATCAAAACGAAAAGGGAACGCCGCGAACGGTCACAGCCGCGAGGGTCAGCCGGGCGCCGCCGGTCGCACGCGACGTGCGACCGGCGGCGCCGGCAGAACCCGCATCGGGGCCGGCCGCTACTTGGCGCCGACGCCGGCGGCTTTCAGAAGCTGGCCATACCGCTCGACATCGCGCCGGATGATGGCGTTGAATTCGGCCGGCGAGTTGGTGACGGGAATGGCGCTCATCTTCTGCCAACGTGCCTGGATTTCCGGATCGCCGAGAACCGTCGCGATGTCGGCGTTGATCTTCTTGACGATCGCATCCGGCGTGCCGGCCGGGGCGAAGATGCCGAACCATGAATCGTACTGGTACTCGGGCAGCCCGGCCTCCGCCATGGTCGGCACGTCGGCGATGGCGGGGTAGCGCTTGGGCGTCGTCACCGCCAGCGCCTTGACCTTGCCCGACTGGATGAACGGGACCGCGGGCCCGAGGAACGACACGCTGAGATGCGAGTCGCCCTGCATGATGCTGGTGAACTGCTCCGGCGTGCCCTTGAACGGCACATGCGCGATGTCGATCTTGGCCGTCTGCTTCAGCACTTCACCGGCCAGATAATTCGAACTGGCGAGGCCTGCCGAAGTGAAGTTCAGCACGCCCGGCTTGCTCTTGGCGTGGGCGATCAGTTCCTTGACGTCCTTGACCGGCAGGTTCGGCGCGACGATGAGCACCAGCGGCACGGTGGCGATCTGCGATATGCCAACGAAGTGCTTGATCGGATCGACGGTCAGGTCCTTGTTGAGCACATTGATGATGGTGTGGCCATTGGCCGTGGACATTAGCGTGTAACCGTCGGCCGGACTGTTGGCGACGCTGACCGTGCCGGCGATGCCGGGCCGGTTCTCGACGACCACGGACTGCTTCCACATCACCGACAGTTTGTCGGCGAGCGCGCGACCGAGAATGTCACTGACGCTTCCGGCCGTGAAAGGATTGATGATCCTGACCGTTTGCGTCGGCCAGTTGGCCGCGGTCTGCGCGATGGCGCCGGTTGCGGTCGCCATCAGGGCGACAGCGCACAGCAATAAAGCTCCGCTCCTCCTCATCGTATTCCCCCTGGGTTTTTTGTTGTTTGGTTACAGCTTCAACAGTTTCGCCGCATTGCCGCCGAAGATCAATGCCCGGTTGTGGTGGCTGAGAGGGGCTGCATCCAGCCAGTCGCGGCCGGCGCGGTTCTTCATGAACGGCCAGTCGACCGAGAACATGATGCGCTCGACGCCCATCTCGGCGATCGAGCAGGCCAGCGCGGCGTCGGAAAAGGCGCCGCTGGTGGTGAGCCAGAAGTGGGTGCGGTAATAGTCGGCGAAGGCGCGCGGCATTTTGTGACGTTCGCCGAGGATGTCGTTGGTGCGCCACAGCAGAAACGGCGCCGTCTCGCCGAGGTGGCCGACGATGATTTTCAGATTGGGATAGTCGTCAAAGACGCCGCCGACGATCAGGCGGAAGGTGTGGGTCAGCGTCTCCAGCGTGAAGCCGAGCGGCGCGACGGCGAGGTACGGGTACTCCTTGAAGTAGGCGTCCTGTACGGCGGGGTGCGGCGGTGTCGGGTGAATATAGAGCGGTACGTCGAGCGCCGCGGCGCGTTCGAAGATCGGACGGAACTGCTTGTCGTCCATGAAGCGGCCGTGCGTCAGGCCCATGATCATGGCGCCCTTGAAGCCGAGCTTGACGACCGCGCGCTCCAGTTCATCGGCCGCCGCCTTCGGATCGGGTGTCGGCAGCGTTGCGAAGCCGGCGAAGCGGTCGGGGTGTGCCCGCACGGCTTCGTAAAGGACGTCGTTCGACTCGCGGGCGAGCCGGACCGCGCTTTCGGCATCGAGATTCTGCGTCGCCGGATTGTTCTCCGAGATCACCTGGAGGTCGATGCCGGCCTCGTCCATCTCGGCGATGCGCAGCGCGCCCAGATCGTCCAGCCGGCGCTGCACCGGGCTGTCCTTTTCGCCGCGCAGCGCCCGCAGCTTCGGCGAGGTGAAGTGCTCTTCGAGCGCGATGACCTTGGGGCCGGCGCTCATAACTTGCCTTCCTCGCGCAGCACCTCCGTGGCGATACGGTGGGCGTCGTTGGCGGCCGGTATGCCGCAATACAGCGCGTGCAGCAGCAACAGGTCCTGGATCTGCTCGGGCGTGCAGCCGTTCTTCAGTGCGCCCTTGAGGTGCACGCGCAGCTCGTTGGGCTGGCCGGCCGCCGCCATCATGGCGACCATCACCAGCGAGCGGGTTGCCGGCGCCAGCGCCGAGCGGCTCCAGACGTCGCCATAGGCATAGGCGTTGATGATGTGCTGCAGCGGCTTGCCGAAGTCGCCGAAGGCCGTCATGCGCTTGCCGACCGCCTCGTCGCCGAACATCTCCTTGCGCAGCTTCAAGCCACGCTCGTACTGATCGTTGTCGTTCATGGCCGTACTCCTTAGGTCGTTTCCGTTGGTGAAAGTGCTGGCGCGATTGCGGAAGGTGCTCGTCGAAGGCTAGGGTGAATTATGACATATTTTCCGACACAGGCTTGAGACAACCATGATCAATGCTGCCGTTATCGGCCTCGGACGCTGGGGCAAGAACATCGTCGACTCGGTGCAGGGCAAGAGCCAGCGCCTGCATTTCATCCGGGGCGTCAGCAAGGAGCCGGACCAGGTCCGCGACTTCGCCGCCGCGAAGGGCTTCGAACTGTCGACCGACTTCGAGGAAGCCGTCAACGATCCGCGGGTGCAGGCTGTGTTCCTGGCGACGCCGCATTCGCTGCACCTGAGCCAGATCGCCACCGTGGCGGCGGCCGGCAAACCGGTGTGGTGCGAAAAGCCGCTGGCTTTGACGCGCGCTGAAGCCGCCAAGGCCGTGGCGGCGACGGATAAAGCCGGCGTGCCTTTCGCGCTCGGCAACAACAAGCGGTGCTTTGCCTCGATGCGCGAACTCAAGCGCGTGGTCGCCGATGGCGTTATCGGCGAGGTGATGCACATCGAGGGCAATTTCACCAACGAGCATTCGACGCGGGTGCTGGGCGGCTGGCGCGATGATCCGAGCGAGTCGCCGGGTGGCGGCATGACCGGCGCCGGGCTCCACGTGCTCGACGCCTTCGTCAATCTGGCCGGCCCGATCGCCGAGGTCGATGCGCGGCTGTACCGGCAGAAGCCGGCGCCGGATCCGCGCGATGTCGGCACCGCTTTGGTGCAATTCGCCAGCGGCGCCACCGGTACGCTGGCCACCGTGCGCGCCGCGCCGGCCTACTGGCGCATCATGGTGTTCGGCACCAATGGCTGGGCCGAGGCGCGCGACGAAACCGTGCTCAGCGTTGCCCAGGTCAACAAGACACCGGAAACCAAGGTCTATCCGCAGGTCGATTCGCTCGGCGTGCTGCTGGAATCGTTTGGCGAGACCATCGAAACCGGCAAGCCGTTTCCGGTGACGACATCCGACATGCTCGATGTCGCCGGCGCCTTCGAGGCGGTTATCCAGTCGATGGCGAGCGGCAAGCGGGTGACGGTGTCGCGGACTTAGGGCCGCCTAGGCAAAAAATGCCCGCGGTGGCCCGCGGGCATTTGCGTCCTTGTGAAACGGCCGTTTCTTACTGCTGCGGAATGCCTGCAGCTTCGCGCACGGCGGACATGCGTTTGAACTCGCCGGCCATGAACTCACCCCACACTTGCGGCGTCGAGCTCGTCACCACCACGCCGACCTTCTCGAGACGCTTGCGCACCTCTTCATCGGCCAGAGCTTCATTGAGAACGGCGTTCAGCTTCGCGATGACCGGTTCCGGCGTGCCCTTCGGCGCGAACATGCCGTACCAGGTCGTCACGTCGTAATCCTTGATGGCGCCGGATTCAAATGCGGTCGGAACGTTCGGCACCGCCGGGAAGCGGTCCTTGCCGGTGACCGCCAGCGCCTTCAACTGGCCGCTCTGCACCTGGCCGATCACCGCGGAGACGGTGTCGAACAGGATGTCGGCATGCTTGCCCAGCACCGCGTTCATCGCTTCCGGCGTGGTCTTGAACGGCACGTGCAGCAGTTCGATGCCGGCCGCCTGCTTGAACATCTCGCCGGCGAAATGTTGCGTGGCGGCGAAACCCGGGCTGGCGAAGACGACCTTGTTCGGGTTGGCCTTGGCGTAGGCAACCAGTTCTTTCACGTTGTTGGCGGGAAAGTCCGGGCGCGTGACGATCATCAGGCTCGCGGTGGCGATCTTGCCGATCGGCGCGAAGGCGGTCGTCGTGTCGTAGCGCATCGACTTGCGCGTGGCCGCGGCGATGATCTGGCCCGCGGTCATGATGCCGATGGTGTATCCGTCGGGATCGGAATTGGCGATTTGCTCGTTGCCGATAATGCCGCCGGCGCCGGGCTTGTTCTCGACCACCACCGGCTTGCCAAGCTTGACCGACATATGATCGGCGAGGATGCGGCCGATGATGTCGGCGCCGCCGCCGGGGCCGAACGAGATGATCAGTTTGATCGGCTTCTGCGGAAAGTCCTGCGCCGACGACGGCGCGGCGAGGCCGGTGGCGAACAGCAATGCAGTAGCAAACGCGAAAATGCGTTTCATGAAAAATCCTCCCTGTTGCTCGCGCACGATCTCGGCCGAAAACCGGGACCCACTTTTCGGGATCGTGCGCAGCCGCCGCTTACGGTTTCACGCCGCGGCGGCGGACTTCTTTTATGATGGCGCTGTTATCCAGATCACTTTCGCCTGCTTTGACGCAAGCTTCAAGCGTATCGACATGAATTTGCAGCGACAGCAGCGGCTGGCCGATGGCGGCGCCCTGATCCAGCATCAGATGGGCGTCCTTGAGCGTCTGTTTGACGCGGCCTTCGGGCGAGAAATCGCCGCGCACCATCTTCGGTCCCTTGGTCTCCATCACCTGGGAGTAGGAGGCCGAGCCTTTCGCAACCTCAAGGAAGGCTGCCGGATCGAGACCGAGCCGCTCGGCGAACACCAGGCCTTCGGCCAGCGCCAGCCGGTTGAGGCCAAGAATGAGATTGACCGCCAGCTTGGCGCGGCCGCCATCGCCAACTTTCCCGACATGAAAACGGCGGCTGAACAGCGCGTCGAATTCAGCCGCCAGTTCGTCGGCGATGCTGGCGTCGCCGCCGATCAGGGCGACGCCGTCGCCGCGCCGCACCTGGTCGCTGGTGCCCGACACCGGCACGTCGAGATAGCGGATGCCGCGCGGGGTGACGCGCGCCGCCAGCGCCGCCACCTGGTCGGGATCGACCGTGCTCATGCAGATCACGATCTTGTTCGAGCCTTCGCCGAGCGCCGGCAGCAGATGGTTCTCAATCACGTCCTCGACCTGCGCCATGTTGAACACGGCGAGCAGGATGGCGCGGGCCGGCTTGGCGAGTTCGCCGATGGTGTCGGCGGGCGTGCCGCCGATTTCGGCCAGCCGCGCCCGGCGCGCCGGATCGACGTCATAGCCGCTGACGGCAAAGCCGGCATCGAGCAGGCGCTGGGCATAGACCTCGCCCATCAGACCGAGGCCGATGATGGCGATGGGGGATTGAGTCATTGTCATGCTTCCGGATGCGAGAGAGACCCGTGCCTATCGCAAAAGCCGGCGCGACGGTCTAGCCCTTCGCTTTGTCTGGTCGCGCCGGGCGGAAGAGCGGAAGCAACGCGCGTTTGATCGCCGCCTGCCGCGTCGGCGATGTAATCTGCGCGCCCATCAGATCGGTCACGTAGAACACGTCGACCACGCGCTCGCCGAACGTGGCGACATGGGCGGACGCGATGTTGAGGTTCAGCTTGGACAGCGTCGCGGTCAGGTCGTAGAGCAGGCCGGTGCGATCGAGGCCGGTGACTTCCACCATCGTATAGCGGTGCGACCACTGGTTATTGACGGTGACCGAGGGCTCCAGCGTGAAGGCCTTGATCCGGCCCTTCGGCGCCGCGCGCTTGGCGACCACTTCAGGCAGGCGCAATTCGCCGCGTAAAGCCTTCTCGATGGCATCGGCGATGCGGTTGGCGCGGCGCTGCTCGTCCTCGTCGCGCTCGAACTCGCGCGATAGCGAGATGGTGTCGAGCGCGCGGCCGTCGGTGGTGGTGTAGATCTGGGCGTCGATGATGTTGGCGCCGGCCACGGCGCAGGCGCCGGCTATGATCGACAGCAGCCAGGGGTGATCGGGCGCCAGCAGCGTCAGTTCGGTGACGCCGCGCTCGGCATCGAAGCCGACCGTGGTGGCCAGTGACTTTCCAGCCTGCGCGGTGGCGCGCACGAAGCGCGCGTGCTCGATCTTGTGCGGCAGGTCGACCTTGAGCCAATAGGCCGGATAGAGCTTGGCGATATAGCTTTCCAGCTCCTCGGCCGGCCAGTCGGTAATGGCCATGCGGAATTCGGCCTGCGCCATTTCCACCCGGCGGGCGCGGTCGACTTCCGAAAAGCCGCCGGTCAGCACGGGCTCGGTCTCGTAGTACAGCGTGCGGATCAACTGCGCCTTCCAGCCGTTCCAGACGCCGGGGCCGACGGCGCGGATATCCGCCGTGGTCAGAATGGTCAGCAGCTTCAGCCGCTCGGAGGATTGCACCACGGCGGCGAAATTCTCGATGGTCTTGCGGTCCGACAGATCGCGCGACTGCGCCACGCTCGACATCACCAGATGTTTGTCGATCAGCCAGGCGACCGTCTCGGTGTCGGCGGCAGAGAAGCCGAGGCGCGGGCAGAGGCGCCGCGCCACGCGGGCGCCGGCAATCGAATGGTCCTCGATGCGCCCCTTGGCGATGTCGTGCAGGAACATCGTGACGTAGATGATGGCGCGGCTGCCGGGCGCCAGCTTGTGGAACAGATCGTTGGCGAACGGCGTATCCTTGCTGCTGCCGTGCTCGATCTCGTTGAGGATGCCGATGCAGCGCAGCAGGTGCTCGTCCACCGTGTAGTGGTGGTACATGTTGAACTGCATCATGGCGACGATCTTGCCGAAGGCCGGCACGAAGCGGCCGAGCACGCGTGCTTCGTTCATCCGCCGCAGCACGGTTTCAGGGTCGTTCTTGGAGGTCAGGATCTCCAGGAACAGCCGGTTGGCTTCCTTGTCGTCGCGCAGCTTGGTGTCGATCAGCTTCAGTGATCGCGTCATCGCCCGCATGGCATCGGGGTGGAACGCCAGATTGTGTTTCTGCGCCAGCCGGAAGATACGGATGAGGTTGACCGGGTCGCGCTTGATGACGCCGACGGTGGCGAAGCGGATACGGTTCTTCTCGACGATGAAGTCGTCGCTTTCGGCCAGTTTGCGCGTCTTGACCGGACGAAACTTGTCCATCACCCGGCTGAGAACCGGCACGCCCTTGGCCTGGCTGTCTTCAAGCTCGGCACAGACGATGGCGGTGAGGTCGCCGACATCCTTAGCGGTCAGGAAGTAGTGCTTCATGAAGCGCTCGACTTCCTGCTGGCCCGGGTGCTCGGTGTAGCCGAGGCGGACCGCGATCTCGCGCTGCAGGTCGAACGACAACCGTTCTTCGGCGCGACCGGCGATGAAGTGCAGGTGGCAGCGCACCGACCAGAGAAAATCCTCACAGCGGCGGAACAGCAGATATTCGTTCTTGTCGAACACGCCGCGCTTGATCAGTTCGTCAGGCTCGCGGACGCGGTAGACGTATTTGGCGATCCAGAACAGCGTATGAAGGTCGCGCAGCCCGCCTTTGCCGTCCTTGACGTTCGGTTCGACCAGATAGCGCGACTGCCCCGCCCGGCGGTGCCGCTCCTCGCGTTCGATCAGTTTGGCAGCGACGAATTGCGACGCCGTATTGCTCACCACCTCTTCGTCGAAGCGCTCCTGCAATTCGTCGAACAGCTTGCGGTCGCCGTGCAGAAAGCGCGCCTCGAGGATGGCGGTGCGGATGGTCATGTCCGCCTTGGCCTGGCGGATGCACTCGTTGACCGAGCGGGTGGCGTGGCCGACTTTCAGGCCGGTGTCCCACAGGCAGTACAGAATGGCTTCGGCGATCTGCTCGCCCCAGGCGGTCTGCTTGTAGGGCAGCACGAACAACAGATCGATGTCGGAGCCGGGTGCCTGCAGGCCGCGCCCGTAACCGCCCGTGGCGACCACCGCCATGCGCTCGGTGTCGGACAAGTTCTGCGACGGGTAGAGATGCTTGCGCGCGAATTCGAAGACGATGCGGATGATCTCGTCTTCCATCCGGCACAGCCGCTCGGCGCAGCGCCGGCCATGGCGGTCCTTGAGCAGCAGCTGTTCGGCCTTGGCGCGCCCGTCCTGCAGCGCCGCCTTCAGCCGCTGCGCCAGCACGGCGCGCATCTGGCCTTCGTCGCCGGCATGGCCCTTGGCGAACGCATCAAGCTCGGCCGCAATGGCGCGCGCATCGATCAGCTCGCCCGTCACGCGGGGCGCGCTGTCGGAACGGGGGCGGGATTCTGGGTCGACGGCGAGCGAGGCCATGGTCCGTCCGGGATAGCGGAGCGGGCGTGCGAAGTCACCGTTGGCGG
>JALHNV010000043.1 GCA_022843325.1 Pseudolabrys sp.
GCTTGATTTTAGTGGCTTTGACGCACGCATATCCACCGTTGCCGCCTCAGCCGGTATCGTCTATTCAGGTCCGCACGCACCCGTAGCTCAGCTGGATAGAGCGTTGCCCTCCGAAGGCAAAGGTCACACGTTCGAATCGTGTCGGGTGCGCCAGTCCGCCGGTCGATGAATATCCGGTCGTGGCCAGCCAGAAGCAGCCGTTGAACGGACGACGCCATTCACCGTGCCAGGGGCGTCGTGCGCGCCTGTGCCGGACGCGGCACGCCTGCGCGATGTGCTTCTCGATTGGACCCCGCATCCGCCGTTGCGGCAGGCAATCCTCAGCGAGAAGCCGGCGCGGCTGAACGATCCTCCACCAGCTTGAGCGGCTGACGCGCGCTCTTCGCCATCTCGTCTTCCATGGCCTTGTCCCGCGGCTTCGGCACGTAATACTTGCCGAGCCGGATCATCGGTCGCGGCTTGTATACGATCGACAGCAACCGGTCGCGCAAGGCTCGCGATGAAGTCGGCTTGACCAGAAACTCGTGCACGCCGGCGCGCATCGCCTCGATCACGTAGCGTTGCTCGGAGCGGTTGCTCAGCATGATGATCGGCAGATTGGGCCGTGGAAACAGCCCCGGTGAGCGGACGATTCGCGCCACCTCCAGGCCGTTGAGCACCGGCATATCCCAGTCCAGCACCATGATATCCGGATCGCGGGTGCGGATAACTTCGAGAGCGGCCAGCCCGTCGGCGGCCTCGATCACCGAGCGCACGCCAAGATTGGTCAGCATCAAGCGCGTCACGCGGCGCATATAGGCGTTATCGTCAACGACCAGAATGTTGAGGCTCTGGATCAGCAATTCTATCGATGCAGACATGGATGCGCGTGGCTCCGGCAGGGCGAACGCGCGAAACCTACGCCGCCGGTTCTGACCTTTTGCTGAGAACGATCGCTCAAATTTGCCTAAATTATCCGAGTGCAGGCGCCGCCGAAGGCGGCGGACCGAAGGCCTTTCTGATAAGATACACCTGCAAAGCGCAGGATGCCCGCCATGAAGCTCCCTGGACCCGATCATCCGATCGCCATCACACGGAACGGCAAGCGCGTGCGCGTGATTTTCAAAGGCGCGGTCGTCGCCGACACCTCGCAGGCGCTATCGCTGAAGGAAGCGAACTATCAGGTGGCGTTCTACATTCCGCGCGCCGACGCCAACATGGCGCTGCTGACCCGCACCGCGCATACGACGCATTGCCCGTACAAGGGCGACGCCAGTTATTTCACCATCGAGACCGGCGGCCAACGCGCCGAAAATGCAGTGTGGAGCTACGAACAGCCCTTTCCGGCCATGGCCGCGATCAAGGAGTACCTGGCGTTCTATCCGAACCGGGTCGACAGCATCGAGGAGAGCTGAGCGCGGCGAGCGCTCAATGCATTTTTGGCGCCTTGAGAAACTTCATCCGGTCGGATGAATTCACCCGCACATCGAAGGTCACACCCTCACGATAAAGGGTCATTGGCACCTCGACGCCGGCCTGCCCCAGCGCCCAGACCCGCCGATAGAAATTGCCGAGCGTCGATACCGGTTCGCCTTTCACCGACAGCACGACGTCGCCGGTCTTGAGTTCTGCGCGCGCCGCCGGTCCCTTCGGCGCAACGCCGACGATCACGATCTTGTCCTCGATCTCGGTCGAATAAAGCCCGAGCCATGGCCGCACCGGTTTGTCGACGCGGCCGAACCTGCGCAAATCGTCGAGCACCGGCGCAAGCAGATCGATCGGCACGGCCATGTTGAGGTGCTCGTTGTTACCGTCGCGCTCGCGTTCGAGCTGCAGCGAGCCGATGCCGATCAGCTTGCCGTCCGCGCCGATCAGCGCCGTGCCGCCCCAGTTCGGATGCGCCGGCGTCGTGAACAGCGCCTGGTCGAGCACGTACTCCCAATAGCCGGCGAACTCCTGCCTTGCGGCGAGGCGGCCGGCGAGCGACCGGGTGCGGCCGCCGGCGCCGCCGACCACCACGCGTTCGCCAACCTCGACGGCAGACGACGAGCCGATCGGCAGCATCGGCAGATCGACCGGACCGAGCGCCTGCACCAGGCCGAAGCCGGTCTCGTTGTCGAAGCCGAGGGCATGACCCTGCACCACGCGGCCGTCACCGAGATGCAGCCACACCGTCTCCGCCTCGGTGATCAGATATCCGATGGTAAGCACGAGTTTGTCATCGATCAGCACACCGTTGCCGGCGCGCTCGGTGCCGAGCGTCTCCGCGGTGAAGGCGTCGGGCGGGATGATCGAATGGAGGCCGACCACCGACGAGAGCGCGCGCTCGAGATTGTAGGAGTAGTCTTCCGGGCGCGGCTGTGCAGATGTCGGAACTTTCCATTCGGTCAACGCGGCCATAGGCGACGGTCCCTCAAGAACTGGTGGCGACGAGCAACATCATACAATTTGCCATGTGGGCACGAAATGGCAATTTGCACGCCCGGCGCGCATGGTTTTTACGCGCGGTATTGTCGCCTGAGGCCAACAACCTAGCTATCGTTTCGCGATCGCACGTACGCTATAACGGACCCCGCCATGATCCCGATTTCAGTCCTCGATCTGTCGCCCGTCTCTGCCGGCTCGACTGCCACGCAGGCGCTGCGCAATACGCTGGATCTGGCGCAATTGGCCGACCGGCTCGGCTATGTCCGCTATTGGGTCGCCGAACACCATAACATGCCGGCGATCGCCAGTTCGGCCCCCGATATCATGATCGGACAGATCTGCGCGGCGACGACGCGAATCCGCGCCGGCTCCGGCGGCGTGATGCTGCCTAATCACGCGCCTTTGATGGTAGCCGAACGCTTCAAGGTGCTGGAGGCCCTGTTTCCCGGCCGCATCGATCTCGGCCTCGGCCGCGCGCCCGGCACCGACCAGGCGACGTCTTACGCGCTGCGCCGCCGCCAGGGCATCAGCGAGGAGGATGATTTCCTCGACCGCTTCAACGAACTGATGCTGCTGGAATCGCGCGGCTATCCGGCCGGGCATCCGTTCCACAACGTGCAGGCAATGCCGTCCGACGTGCCGTTGCCGCCGATCTTTCTGCTCGGGTCATCCGACTACAGCGCGCAGCTGTCGGGACAGATCGGCGCCGCCTTTTCCTTCGCTCACCATTTTGCCACCTTCGATGCGGCAGCGGCGATGTCCATCTATCGCGACAATTTCAAACCGTCGCCGTCGCACGCCAAGCCATATGCGATCCTCGCCACGCATGTGGTGTGCGCCGACACCGATGCCGAGGCCGAACGGCTGGCGGCCACCGTCGACCTGAATATCGTGCGCCGCGCCAAAGGCGAGATGCTGCCTTTGGCGTCGCCCGAGGACGCCCTGGCGTTTGATTACACCCCCGTCGACCGCGCCCGTATTGCGCAGAACCGCACCAAACTGTCGGTCGGTTCGCCGGCCACGGTGAAGGCGAAACTGGCGCCGCTGCTGGCGGCGACCAAAGCTGACGAGCTGATGGTGACGACCATGATTTTCGATCACGCCGACCGCAAGCATTCCTATGAGTTGCTGGCAAATATCTTTGCTTGATGCTTGTGCCGGGCGCTGCGCGCATGAGCGGCACGAATGTCGCGGCGTCGAACCGGGACCCTTTCAATCGCTGACGTCGTAACGGTTCCATTTCCGCGGCGCCCGGAACATGACGCCGCTGTCTGGCCGATCTGTGCGCCGCCGTGTTAAAAGCGCGCCAAGCATGCATGACATAAACCGGAGGTTCCCTTGGGCAAGCAGTTCTCTCTGACCACCGCCGATCAGCACACGCTCGGCGCCTACCGCGCCGAACCATCAGGCCAGCCGAAGGGCGGCTTGGTCGTGGTGCAGGAGATTTTCGGCGTCAACCAGCACATCCGCGCGGTATGCGACCGGCTCGCGGCGCAGGGTTATGTGGCGGTGGCGCCGGCGGTGTTCGACCGTTTCGTGCGCGATTTCGAGAGCGGCTATACGCCGGATGAAGTCGCCCACGCGCGCAGCTATCTCGGCAACTTGAATTGGGATCACATGACCGCCGACATGGCGGCGGCGCAAGCCGATCTGAAGGGCGTCGGTCCGCTCGGCGTCATCGGCTTCTGCATGGGCGGCACTGCCGCGTTCCTCGCCGCCTGCCGGCTGCCGGGCCTGTCGGCATCGGTGGCCTTCTATGGCGGCATGATCGGCAAATTCGCCGACGAGAAGCCGAAATGCCCGGTGCAGATGCACTTCGGCGAGAAGGACGAAGGCATTCCGATGAGTGTGGTCGACGAAATCCGGCAGAAGCAGCCGCAGGCCGAGATCCACGTCTATCCGGGTGCTCCGCACGGCTTCGCCTGCGACGAGCGCGCCAGCTACCGCAAGGAGGCCAGCGATCTGGCCTGGAGCCGGACCTACGAGTTTCTGGCAAAGAACATGAAGTAGAGCGGCCCGCTCGACTTCAAATTCCTAGAACCAGCGCTCTTTGACGACGATGGTGTCGCCCGGCAGCAATTGATAGCCGAGCGGCACTTCGCCCTTCATCTGTTGGCCCGGGATGGTGCGGGTCAGTTCGACCGAGCGTTTGCTGGCGCGCGGGGCAAAGCCGCCGGCGATGGCAATGGCGGTCTCCGCCGTCATGTTGGCGACGTAGGGATACTGCCCCGGGTTGGTGACCTCACCGAGGATGAAGAAGGGCCGGTAGGCCTCGACTTCGACGGTGACCGACGGCTCGCGCACAAAGCCTTGTTTGAGTTTGGCCGTGATGGTCCGCGACAATTGCTGGGTCGAGGTGCCGCGCGCCGGCACCGCGCCGATCAGCGGCATGTTCACATTGCCGCTGGCATCGACGGTGTAGCTGTTGCTGATGCCGTCTTGCCCGAACACGACGATGCGCAACTTGTCGCCGCTGTCGAGCGTGTAGGCGGGATTGTAGGAGGCCGGCGCCGCCGCATAGGCGGCATAGGGCGCCGCGGCGTAGGGGCCACCGGCGCGCGGCGCGGCATATTGCGGCTGGGCGTATGGTTGCTGGGCGTAAGCCTGCGGCGCGCGCTGGCGAGAGAACAGGCCGCGGCTGCCGGGCTGCGCCGGCGCGGAGGCCACATAAGCCGGCTGAGCCTGCGCATACGTCTGCTGGGCGTAAGACGGCGATGCCGAATACAGCGCGCTGGCGCTCGCCTGACCGTAAGCCGGCGGCTGCTGCGCGTATTGCGGATAGGTCTGCTGGGGAGCTTGCTGCTGCGCCACCACCGGCACCGGCTGACCGGTCTGCGGGTCCATGACGTAGTAGGTCTGCTGCTGGCGCGCGCAGGCGCTGACCGCCAATGCAGCCAGCAAAACCAATAGAAATCGAACTTCCCGCATCCGCGAATCCACACTGACGGAATGTGAACCCGATTAGCGCTTTATATGGTTAACAAAGTCTCACCGCCGGGCTGGCGTGCCGTCAGACGCAACAAGGGGGCATGCGCGCCCCTTGCCACACGTTCATTGCCGCTCAGGCCGTCGCGGCGGCCGCCCGGACGTCGGTGCCGATCGGGCACGAGACCCCAGTGCCGCCAAGCCCGCAATAACCGTTGGGGTTCTTGGCCAGATACTGCTGGTGGTAGTCCTCGGCGAAGTAGAACTCCGGCGCATCGACGATCTCAGTGGTGATGGCGCCGTAACGCTTGGCCTTCAGCTCCTTCTCGTACATCGCCCTGGACGCCTCGGCGGCCTGCCGCTGGGCCGGCGAGAAGGTGTAGATGCCGGAGCGATACTGGGTGCCGACGTCATTGCCCTGGCGCATGCCCTGGGTCGGGTTGTGGCTCTCCCAGAAGGTCTTCAGCAGCGCCTCGTAGGAAATTTTCGCCGGATCGTAGACCACCAGCACCACCTCGTTGTGGCCGGTGCGGCCCGAACAGACTTCCTCGTAGGTTGGATTGGGAGTCTGCCCGCCGGCATAACCAACCGCCGTGACGTGGATGCCGTTGCCCAGTTCCCAGAACTTGCGCTCGGCACCCCAGAAGCAGCCGAGGCCAAACAGCGCCTTCTCATGGCCCGCAGGATAAGGGCCCTTCAGCGCGCGGTGATTGACGAAATGCTCCTGCGCGGTGCGGAGCGGCGTGTCGCGGCCGGGCAGCGCTTCGCCGCGCCCGGGCAGATCAAGAGACTTTTTGAAGCCGAACAATGTGTCGTCCTCCTATCGATGCCCTGAACCAGACTGTTGCGCCCAATATAAGCATGGCAGCGCCAGTGCGGAATGAGCCGGCGATCACGATTGGGCCAGACTAGCGGGCGTAGCCAATCAGCGGCTTCTTGCGGCGGCCCAGCAGCATGAACAATACGCCGAACCCGGCCAGCAGGCTCCAGCTCGGCGCCGCCAGGACTGCGACCGCCGCCGGGTCCCAGAACAGGCCGCCGGCATAGGGTTCGATCAGCGGCCGCAGGTTGGCGAGACTCGCAGCATTGATCGTCTCCCAGAGGTCCCGCAGACTGGTGATGTGGAGACGATTGGCGGCAATCGACTTGGTGCCATCGTAGATGACCAGCATAAAGGCCGCAGCCAGCAGAATAAGCCCGATAAAGCGAAACAGAAAACGGATCATGGCCTGCCGGTCTTCCAGATGGTCGAGAAATCGCCGCCGGCACCGATTAACCCGGGCCGGGCCGGGGTTCAACTGGGCCAAAAACCACCGTTGCGTGCCACGCAGGGGCGCTTTGCCTTGAGCTTATCGGGTTCCTTCCGGTAAAGGACATGCGTTACAGACGCGCATGACCGGTTTCGCCGGTTCCCCCGGATCAGGGGCATGCGGTAATGTCACGCCAGCCGGGCATAACCGGTCGTGTTAGGGAGTTGAAATGACCGTCAAGCGCCCCGGCCCCACCCGGCCGACCTTTACCGATCAGGAAGCCCTGCTGTTTCACAGTTCCGGACGCCCGGGCAAGCTGGAAGTGGTTGCGACCAAGCCGATGGCGACGCAGCGCGACCTGTCGCTGGCCTATTCGCCGGGCGTCGCTGTGCCGGTGCTGGCGATCGCCGAAGACCCGAGCCTCGCCTACGACTACACCACCAAGGGCAATTTTGTCGCCGTCATCACCAACGGCACCGCCATTCTCGGCCTCGGCAATCGCGGCGCGCTGGCGGCCAAGCCTGTGATGGAAGGCAAGGCGGTGCTGTTCAAGCGCTTCGCCGACATCGACTCGATCGATCTTGAGGTTTCGACCGAAGACCCCGACGAGTTCATCAACTGCGTCAAGTTTCTCGGCGCCGGCTGGGGCGGCATCAACCTTGAAGACATCAAGGCGCCGGAATGCTTCATTATCGAGCAGAAGCTGCGCGAACTGCTCGACATCCCGGTCTTCCATGACGACCAGCACGGCACCGCGATCATTTCCGCCGCCGGCCTGATCAATGCGCTCGATCTGACCGGCCGCGACATCGCCACCACCAAGCTGGTGTGCAACGGCGCGGGCTCCGCCGGCATCGCCTGCCTGGAGCTGCTGAAGGCGATCGGCTTCAAGCCGGAAAACCTGATCCTGTGCGACACCAAAGGCGTGATCTACCAGGGCCGCACCGAAGGCATGAACCAGTGGAAGTCGGGCTATGCGGTGAAGACCTCTGCCCGCACGCTGGCCGAAGCCTTCGAAGGCGCCGACGTGGCCTTCGGCCTGTCGGTCAAGGGCGCATTCAGCCGCGACATGATCAAGTCCATGGCCGACAAGCCCATCATCTTCGCGATGGCCAATCCGGACGCGGAGATCACGCCGGAAGAAGTCGCCGAAATTCGCGACGACGCCATCATGGCCACCGGCCGCTCGGACTACCCCAACCAGATCAACAACGTTCTCGGCTTCCCTTACATCTTCCGCGGTGCGCTCGACGTGCGCGCCTCCGCCATCAACATGGAAATGAAGATCGCGGCCGCCAAGGCGCTGGCCGCGCTGGCGCGCGAAGACGTGCCCGATGAGGTCGCGGCCGCCTATGGCGCGCGGCCGAAATACGGTCCCGACTACATCATTCCGGTGCCGTTCGACCCGCGGCTGATTTCCTACGTGCCGCCGGCGGTGGCCAAGGCGGCAATGGACACCGGCGTCGCGCGCAAGCCGATCCCGGACATGGAGGCCTACCGCCACCAGTTGAGCGCGCGGCGCGATCCGATCGCCGGCACGCTGGTGCAGGTCTACGCTAAGCTGCGCCGTTCGCCGAAGCGGGTGGTGTTCGCCGAAGGCGAAGAAGAACAGGTGATCCGCGCCGCCGCCAGTTTCGTGGCGCAGGGTCTGGGCACCGCGCTGCTGGTCGGCCGTGAGGACCGCGTGCAGGAAGCGGCCAAAGAGGCCGGCATCGATCTCGGCCAGGGTATCCAGATCATCAACGCGGCGCTGTCGAAGCGCAACACGGTCTATCTCAATCATCTCTACGAACGGCTGCAGCGGCGCGGCTATCTGCTGCGCGACTGCCAGCGGCTTGTGAACACCGACCGCAATTATTTCGCCTCCTGCATGGTCGCGCTTGGCGATGCCGATGCGATGGTGACCGGCGTGACCCGCAACTTCTCGGTGGCGCTGGAAGACGTCCGCAATGTCATCGATCCGAAGCCCGGCCATCGCGTCATCGGCGTGTCGCTGGTGGTAGCACGCGGGCGCACCGTGGTGGTCGCCGACACCGCAGTGACGGAAATGCCGACGGCACAGGAACTCGCGGAAATTGCCATCGAAGCGGCCGGCGTCGCGCGACGTCTGGGCTATGAGCCGCGTCTGGCGATGCTGGCTTTCTCGACGTTCGGCCATCCGCAGGGCGAGCGTTCCGCCAAGGTGATCGAAGCGGTGAAAATTCTCGACCGCCAGCGCGTCGATTTCGAATACGAAGGCGACATGGCCGCCGACGTCGCGCTCAATCCCGAACTCGCAGCGCCTTACCCGTTCAACCGGCTGTCCGGCCCCGCCAACGTCTTGGTAATGCCGGCATTTCACTCGGCCTCGATCTCGACCAAGATGCTGCAGGAGCTCGGCGGCGCCACGGTCATCGGTCCGCTGCTGGTCGGTCTCGACCGGCCGGTGCAGATCGTCCAGCTCGGCGCCAAGGACAATCAGATCGTCAACATGGCGGCGCTTGCTGCTTACAACGTGAGCGGCTAGGGAGCGAACAAGATAGCGGGGAGAGAACAGCGAGGGGCGAATTGAAGGCCTCGCTCGCTATTCGCCACCCGCAATTCGCTAACTTGCTACTCGCCTCTCCAAAGGAACCATTATGGCCAAGACCCTTTCCGGCGTTATCGCCGCTGTCGCGACCCCGATCGACGAGAACGGCGCACCCGATCTCAAGCGCGCTATCAAACTCGCACGCCATTTGCTCGATACCGGCTGCGATGGCCTCAACGTGCTCGGCACCACCGGCGAGGCAACCTCGTTTTCGCTCGACGAGCGCAAGGCCGTGATGGACGCCTACAAGGCCAATGGCATGCCGCTGGAAAAGCTGATGGTCGGCACCGGTGCCGCCGCGGTGAGCGATGCCGTCGCGCTGACCCGCCATGCGGCGGAGCTCGGCTTCGGGGGCGCGCTGGTGCTGCCGCCGTTTTATTACAAAGGTGTCCCGGATGACGGGCTGGTCGCCTATATCGACGTGATTGTGAAGGCGACCGCGGCCAAGTCGATCCCGCTCTACCTCTATCATTATCCGGTGATGTCCGGCCTGACCTGGCATGTTCCGCTGATCCAGCGGCTGCTGGAAACCTACAAGTCCCGTATCGTGGGTCTGAAGGATTCCTCCGGCGACATGGCCTATGCGCGCTCGGCGGCGGCGATCTCGAAGGAGTTTGCCGTGTTCCCGTCGACCGAAGGGGCGCTGATCGAAGCCCGTGGCGGCGCTTTCGCCGGCTGCATTTCGGCCACGGCCAATCTCAATGCCGACCTGTGCGCACGCGCCTGGCGCGAGGGCGATGCCGCCGCCCAGGACGAGGCGGTGGCGATCCGCAAGCTGTTCGAGGGCAAGCCGCTGGTCAGCGGCGTCAAGGCCCTGCTCAGCCATATCCATGCCGATCCGGCCCTGGCCCGCATGAAACCGCCGCTGGCGCCGTTCTCCGACGCCGATAAAGCCTTTGTTTTCGCCGGCCACGACGCGGTTCGGGCCAAAAAGGTCGCCTAAAGGCCACCCTGCCCGGGCGTTGACGCCCGGGCAGGGTCTTACTATAAGCCTCGGCATTGGCGGCGGGACCTTCCCGCCGCCTCAATTTCTTACACAGATCGGCCGCTGGGGCGGGTTTCGCCGTCCATAAGCGCCAGTCGCATGCGAGAGTCAGATGGCCAATACCAGTTCCGCCCGTAAAGCCACGCGCAAGATCGCGCGCAAGACCGAGATCAACAAGGCGCGCCGCTCGCTGCTGCGCGGTTCGGTCCGCAAGGTCGAAGAAGCGATCGCCGGCGGCGACCGCAACGCGGCGCTCGAAGCCTTCAAGGCAGCCGAGCCGGTGATCATGCGCGCAGCGCAGCGCAACGTGGTTCACAAGAACACGGCGAGCCGCAAGGTGTCGCGCCTCGCGCACCGCATCGCCAAGCTCGACAAGTAATTTCGCTGACTATTTTTGATGCGGGCCAGCGACTGAGCTGGCCTGAAATCTTTCGCCGCCACGGCCACCATATTGGTTCGTTCAGCGCGGCAAAAAATCCGATCAAGAAGAAAACAATCACGCAGCACCTGCTTCTGCGTGATTTCGTCTGCGCGTGCGCCGATTGCAGGTGACAGCGCCTCGCACTGCACGGTGGCTTCGCACCGCTGCGCGCCGCTCCAGAAGCCGATGGCTAGGCGGTGCATTCGCCAACGAAGACAGCGGCGAACCTGGCCGATAGCGGATGACTTCCGCTGCTTTTGTGGCGCATCACGCCGACACTGCATCGCATAGCCATCGGCATCATTCAAAGGGATGAGCATGCACTCGGCGAAAGCGCCGTATGCATGCATTGTTGCAAGACTGTCATCGCCCGGTCAAAAATTTTTGCCGTGCGGTATTTTCGCTGGACTTTCATCGACGCTGGCGCGGTTGCGTCCTGATAGCAGTGACTTCTGCGCGTGGGGTTACCCGTTAAAAACGAGCACGAATTTTTTCGTCACAGTAATGACTTATCGGTCATGGCTGGCCTGGGACCCGAGAATCGCTGGGACACAGGCACTTCCTGAGCCTGACGCAGAAATTTTCTTTTTCCGTGTTCGAACGCGGGTGCGGAGCGGACGCTCGCGAGATTTTTAACGACTCATCAACGTGTTGGTGAGCCGCGACGGAATTGATGCAGTGCCGGCCAGCGCCGCCTGCGGCAGACGCGCTGCTCTGCTGGGGCGGAATATGATTGCCGAGCACGGCAGCATGTGTTTTTTTAAATCCGCGTTCGGCATTCACCGCGCGCCACCAGGAACAAACCTTGGCTGCAGCTCACAGCGGTGAGAAAGGATTTTCTTTGCCTTTTCATTCCGCCGACAACGCAATGAACTCTGCAGTCATGAATTGAGTTGTCGCGCAGTGGACGGCGTTGGGACTTGAACGACGCTGGAACTACTGCACGACGAGAACGACTGCTCGCTTCGGCGAGACAACGAGGGGGATGACACGATGAGCTTGGGACGGAAATCGATTATCAGCTCTGGCACTGCCATCTGGAATTCACGCGCGGATCGCCGCGCCGATTTCACGTGCCGTGTTTCGTCGACCCCGGTTTCAAGTCGTTTTTCGACCGCCCCCTTTCTCAGCACAGGAGTTCCGGCCGCCACGGCATCAGCCGCGAATTAGGCGCGCCAGCTCCATCGTCGATCTCGTGCCGCACGCCGAACTGGTTCAGCGCCCCCCGAACAATGACCGTGAGCCTGCCACGTCCAGCACCCAGTGCTTTGGCGGCCAGTTGCCGCCAAGCCGACACCCTGCCCGCTCACCCTTCAAGCCAGATAGAGAATAAAAAAATGTCGAACGTGAATCAGGACGGGTGGTCGAAGGTCAAGGAAAGGCTCCGGGTTGAGGTCGGCGACGATGTCTATTCGAGCTGGTTCGCGCGCATGGACCTCGAGGCAATCGAAGACGGCACGGTGCGGCTGTCGGTTCCGACCCGGTTCCTGAAGAGCTGGATTCAATCGCATTACGCCGAACGCGTGCTGGCCTGCTGGCAGGCCCAGGAAGCCAATGTCGGACGCATCGAATTGATCGTGCGCTCGGCGGTGCTCAAGACCACCGTTCAGCCCAAGCCGAAGGCCGAGTTGATGGCCGGGGCCGGCGATATCGGCAATCGTTTCAACGGCAATGGTCACGGCCGGCCGATGGCGGTCAGCGATCCGGGCGTGCACGAGGCGCTCGGCGGCTCGCCGCTCGACGCCCGGCTGACGTTCGAGAGTTTTGTCGTCGGCCGCTCCAACACGCTGGCCCAGGCAGCCGCCCGGCAGGTCGCCAACGGTCTGCGCGGCGACCCGGTGATGTTCAATCCGCTCTACATCCATGCCGGCGTCGGCCTCGGCAAGACGCATCTTCTGCAGGCGATCACCTGGGCGGGCAATGCCGCCGGCGAACGCAAGGTGCTCTATCTCACCGCCGAAAAGTTCATGTACGGCTTCGTCTCGGCGCTGCGCACACAAACCGCGCTGGCCTTCAAGGAAGCGCTCCGCGGCATCGGCGTGCTGGTGATCGACGACCTCCAGTTTCTGCAAGGCAAATCCACGCAGGCCGAGTTCTGCCACACGCTCAACGCCCTGATCGATGCCGGCCGCCAGGTTGTGATCGCCTCCGACCGGCCGCCGAACGAACTCGAAAGCCTCGACGACCGCGTTCGCTCGCGGCTGGCCGGCGGGCTGGTGGTCGAAATGAGCGGCCTCGGCGAGGAACTGCGCCTCGAAATCCTGAAAGTCAGGGTGCAGGCCGCGCGTTCGCATCATCCCAGCTTCGACGTGCCGCTGCCCGTGCTCAGCTATATCGCCAAGACGGTCACCCATAACGGCCGCGACCTCGAAGGCGCGTTGAACCGTCTGCTGGCCCACAGCAAGCTGACGGGACACGCCGTGACGCTGGAAATGGCCGAGCGCGAAGTGCGCGACCTGATCCGGCCGCAGGAGCCCAAGCGAGTCAAGATCGAGGACATCCAGCGCGTCGTGGCGCGGCAGTACAACGTCAGCCGCTCCGACCTGCTGTCGTCGCGCCGCACCGCCAACGTGGTCCGCCCCCGCCAGGTGGCGATGTATCTGGCCAAGACGCTGACGCTGCGCTCGCTGCCCGAGATCGGCCGGCGTTTCGGTGGCCGCGACCACACCACGGTGCTGCACGCGGTCCGCAAGATCGAGGGTTTGGTCGGCAACGACATGGCGCTGGCCGAAGAGATCGAAATCCTTAAGCGCCAGTTGCAGGAATAGGCCTCTCTGGCGCGCGAGGCGACCGGGGACGCGTTGCCCACGTCGCCCCCAAGATGCGCCGCCGGCCCTGTGGACGACTGGGGATATGCTCCCCGGCCTAAAACGCGCCCTTGCGCATTTGTCCTACTCTTGTCACCTTTGCTCCCCGGCTTCGCATTCCGCGAGCCGGTGTGCCGTCGCGTCCGGTTTCGGGGGCGTTTTCTAGGGCGCCGGAGCGGATTTCCCATGAAAGTTACGGTTGAGCGCGCAGAGCTGCTGAAGTCGCTGGGTCACGTGCATCGGGTGGTGGAGCGGCGCAATACCATTCCGATCCTCGCCAACGTGCTGATGAAGGCCGACAACGGCAAGCTCAGCCTGAAGGCCACCGATCTCGATCTCGAGGTCACCGACAGCATCGCTGCCGAGGTGTCGCCAGGTGGCGCCACCACCGTGCCGGCGCACATGTTCTACGAGATCGTGCGCAAGCTGCCCGATGGCGCGCAGATCGTGATCGAAGGCTCCGGCGACCGCGCCGTGCTGTCGATCCGTGCCGGCCGCTCGCGCTTCACGTTGCAGACCTTGCCGGAGAGCGACTTCCCCGATCTGGCCGCTGGCGAGATGACGCATTCGTTCAAGCTGGCGAACGCCGATCTGAAGCGGCTGATCGACAAGACCCAGTTCGCGATCTCGACCGAAGAGACCCGCTATTACCTCAACGGCATCTACCTGCACGTCGCCGGCACCGGCAAGGACGCCACCTTGCGGGCGGTCGCGACCGACGGCCACCGGCTGGCACAGGTTGAACTGCCTTTGCCGGAGGGCGCTGCCGGCATGCCGGGCATCATCGTGCCGCGCAAGACGGTGGCCGAAGTGCAACGGCTGATCGAAGCCGGCGACGGCGAAGCCTCGATCGAGCTGTCGGCCGGCAAGATCCGCATCGCTATCGGCAATGTGCTGCTGACGTCCAAGCTGATCGACGGCACCTTCCCGGACTACGGCCGCGTCATCCCGGCTGGCAACGACAAGAGCCTCACCGTCGACAAGAAGGATTTCGAGGCCGCCGTCGATCGCGTCTCCACCGTGTCCAGCGAACGCGGTCGCGCCGTCAAGCTGTCGATCACCGGCGGCCGGCTGGTGCTGTCGGTGACCAACCCTGACTCCGGCAGCGCCACCGAAGAGATCGAGGTCGAGTACGACAACGAGCCCCTCGATATCGGCTTCAACTCGCGCTATCTGCTCGATATCGCGGCGCAGATCGAGGGCGAAGTCGCCGTGCTCAAGCTGGCCGATCCCGGCTCGCCGACGCTGATCCAGGACAAGGACGCCAAAGGCGCGCTGTATGTTCTGATGCCGATGCGGGTGTAGCCGACCCCGCGGCGCCGTCGCTAGAGGATCGGCGCCGCCAATCCCTTTTGGGCGCAGGCGGCGCGCAGCGTGTTCAGCAGCAGACAGGCGATGGTCATCGGGCCGACCCCGCCCGGCACCGGCGTAATCGCACCGGCGACCGCGGCAGCCTCGGCAAAGGCCACATCACCGACGATGCGGGATTTTCCGGCCTCGCCGGCCACGCGGTTGATGCCGACATCGATCACGGTGGCGCCCGGCTTGATCCAGTCGCCGCGGATCATTTCCGGCCGCCCGATTGCCGCGATCAGCACGTCGGCGCGGCGGCACACCGCCGGCAGATCGCGCGTCTTGGAATGCGCCACGGTCACGGTCGCGTTTTCGCTCAGCAGCAATTGCGCCACAGGCTTGCCCACAATGTTGGAGCGGCCGATCACCACCGCCTCGAGGCCGGCCAGCGACGCATGCACGGTCTTGGCCAGCAGAATGCAGCCGAGCGGCGTGCACGGCACCAGCCCGTTCAGCCCGCTGGCGTGGCGGCCGACATTCAGCGGGTGAAATCCGTCCACATCCTTGGCGGGGTCGATTGCCGCGATCACCTTCTGCGCGTCGATCTGCGGCGGCAGCGGCAGTTGCACGAGAATGCCGTTGACCGATGGATCGGCGTTGAGCGCGGCGATCAGTTCAAGCAGTTCAGCTTCACCGGTGCTGGCGGGCAGCTTGCGGTCGATGGCCCGCATGCCGGCGTCCGCGACCGCCCGCGTCTTGTTGCGGACATAGACTTCGCTGGCCGCATTGTCGCCGACCAGCACCACGGCGATGCCGGGAACCAGACCATGCGCCGCGTTCAACCGCGCCACCTCGCCCGCGATATTCGCCCGCAGGTCGGCCGCGATCGCCTTGCCGTCGATGATATGTGCGGTCATGGCTCTACCCTGTCGGTCCCCGCGAATGCCGCTGACGGCACGTCCACGGCGCGCGTCAGAAGACGTTCGGGTAGATATACCGGACGATGACGTTCTGGATCAGCAGGATCAGCAGGATCAAGATCACCGGCGACAGGTCGATGCCGCCCAGATTGGGCATCATGTTCCGGATCGGGCGCAGCGCCGGCTCGGTGATGCGGTAAAGGAACTCGCCGATGGTCGAGACCACCTGGTTCCGGGTGTTCACCACGTTGAAGGCGACCAGCCAGGACAGCACGGCCGAGGCGATCAAAAGCCAGATGTAAAGCTGCAGAACCAGCAGGATAATGTCGAGAATGGCGCGCATGCGATCTGGTCCGTTCCGGTGGTTGCCGGAACCTAGCCGGTCACATGCCCTTGAACAAGCGAAGGATTACCGCATCCTTGACAGGCCATGGGCCTGGCCCTAAATGGCGCCACTCGCTGGAAATCGTGCGGCGCCCCGGTTTGGGCACTGCCGACGTCGGTCGGGGCCATAGCTCAGCTGGGAGAGCGCGTCGTTCGCAATGACGAGGTCGGCGGTTCGATCCCGCCTGGCTCCACCAACCGTCCCTCCACCGCATAGACCCATCGATTGAGCGACTTTAGGCCTGCTGCGCGGCCCGGCGCTGGCTTTGCCGCGAATCGACCAGCCGCAGCAGAATGCGCCGCGGCAACACGCGGACCAGCAGCGTCATGAGTTTGTTGGCGACCCCCGGCACCACGATCCGCTGGCCCCGCATCAGGCCGCGGTAGCCCAGCTCAGCCACGTAATCGGCGCTCTGGGTGAAAATACCGGGCCCCAGGCCGCCACGAACGCCGGCGCGCTCGGCAAATTCGGTCGGCACCGGCCCGGGGCACAAGACGGTAACGCGAATGCCGCGGGATTTGAGTTCGCTATGCAGGGCCTCGGTAAACGACAGCACATACGCCTTGGTCGCGTAATAAACCGCCGATCCCGGACCCGGCATGAAGCCGGCGATCGAGCCGACATTGAGCAGACCGCCTTTGTGCCGCGCCAGACTATCGACAAAGGCCAGCGACAGTTCGGTGAGGGCCCGCATGTTGAGGTCGATCATCGCCAGTTGCTCGGCACGGTCGCGCACAGCCGCGAGGCCGACTAGGCCGAAGCCCGCATTGTTGACCAGGAATTGCGGCTCGGCCCCGGCCGCCGCCAGCGCCTCACCGATCCGGCCGACGGCACCTGGCATGGCGATGTCGGCGGTGATCACCAGTGGTCGCGCCGCACCTGTCGCCGCGATCTCGTCGGCGAGCCGGTGCAGCCGGTCCTCGCGCCGCGCCACCAAAGCCAAGGCGTGGCCGTTGCGGGCAAACACCCGCGCCAGCTCGCCGCCGATCCCGGACGAGGCGCCGGTGATAACCGTGACGGGGCGCCGTTCGCTCATTGTATGCCGGTGTCCTTCTCGGCCAGACGTGCGGTAGCGACGCGGTCGCGCAGCGCAATACGCTCCTCACGCGTCACGTGCAGCAGATCGGCGGCGCGCCAGATCAGGTTATCCTCGAACTCGGTCACCGCGCCGTCGGCATAGACCACCTGCCACATCATCTCAATCATGCGCGCCCGCGCCTCATGATCGAACGACCGGTTGAGCCGGACCGTGAACTGATAGAGGTCGATCGAGCGTTGCTCGGCCGCCGTGGCGGCGACGACCAGTTCGTCGACTTCGGCGTCGTCGAGATCGAACCGCTCCCTGAGCACGGCATGAAGCTTCACGTTCTCGGATTCGGCGAGCACGCCATCGACCGTGGCGGTGTGAATCAGAAGCGCCGCGGCGGCGACACGGTAATCCGCCTCGCCGAAACGGCCGGGTTGCGTCTCGCCTTCGCCCAGGTCAGAGAACAGTTTCTTGAACGACTCAAACAACGACATGGTGGTTCCGTCGGTGGCGGGGGGACTGGCGCGGGCTATCTTGCTCGTGCCCTGCCGCTGCGGCAACATGCGTCAAACAGCACCAGCCATCGCAAAAGCAGGCGTAACCGGTGCCATAACAATATGTCCGGGACAAGGAAACCGCCCTGTGAGCCACGCCCATGCCGCACCGTCGTCCGATCCGATGCTCAGCGCGGCCATCGCGCATTGGGGTCCCCGCTTTGTCGCCAACGGCGTGGTGCTGACCGATTTCGAGGAAATAACCGGCTCCATCTCATCCTACAGCGACTGGTGCCGCGCCTGGTCGGCGCGCGCCGCACATCATGAGCAATTGGGCCGCGACGCGCTGGCCAAAGGGCATTTTCTGACCGCCGGCGAATGCCTGCAGCGCGCGGGGGTCTACTACCATTTCGCCACCTTCCTGTTCATGCAGGACCAGGCCCAGATGAAGGCCGCGCACAAGCGACAGATCAAATGCCGTCAGGACGCGCTGCCGCACTTGAGCCCGCCCGGCGAGCGGGTCGAGATCCCTTACGAGGGCAAGACGCTGGCCGGCATTCTGCGCAAGCCAGCGGGCATCGCCAGACCGCCGGTGGTGGTCATGGCGGTCGGGCTCGATTCGACCAAGGAAGAAACTGGCGCCTATGAGGAGCCATTCCTGGCGCGCGGCATGGCGACGCTGGTGTTCGAGGGCCCCGGCCAGGGCGAGGGACAATACGACTTCGCCATCCGCGGCGATTACGAAGTGCCGGTCAGGGCGGTGATCGACTATGTCGAAACGCGTGACGACCTCGACACCAGGCGTATCGGCATGTGGGGCGTCAGCCTTGGCGGCTATTACGCGCCGCGCGCCACCGCGTTCGAGAAGCGCATCAAGGCCTGCATCGCGCTCGGCGGCCCGTTCAACATGGGCCGCAACTGGAACGGCCTGCCCGAACTCACACGCGAAGCGATCCGCATTCGCAGCCACTGCAAGACCGAGGACGAGGCGCGGCAGAATGCCCTGACGCTGTCGCTCGAAGGCGTGGCGCAGAACATCACCTGCCCGATCTATATCGTGAACGGGCGCAGGGACCGGCTGGTGCCGGCCGCCGACGCCGAGCGGCTGGCGCGCGAGGTCAGGGGACCGGTCGAGCTGATGATCGTCGAGGACGGCAACCACATCGCCACCAACCGCGCCTATCGCTGGCGGTCGCAGAGCGCCGACTGGATGAGGGAGCAACTCGCCGCCGCCTCATCCTGAGGCTCGCACCGCGAGGGGCGCGTCTCGAAGGATTCAAGATGCGCAAGTCGCGCTAACGCCGACTTCCGGTGTTCGAGACGCGTCGCAAGCGCTACGCTCCTCATCATGAGGCCGGGAGAGTCTGCGCCTGCCGGTTCTAACTCTTCTTCGGAATCGCCACGATCATATCCAGCTCGACCCGCGCGCCGGGCGACGACAGCTGGTTGATGCAGATCGTGGTGCTGGCGGGCTTCCAGTCACCGAAATAGGGCGCCAGCGCCCGGCTCATCCCCTCCATGTCGCGGATGTCGGTGAGATACTTGGTGATCTTGACGACGTCGGTCCAGGTCGCGCCGACGCTGTCCAGCACTTCCTTCGCCGCGGTCATGGCCCGGTCGACCTGATCGCCGATGCCGATTGGATGCTGGTGCTCCTCGTCGATATGCGGGTGAAAATGATACAGCGGCGACGGCGTCACCCCCGACACGAACATCAGGTCACAGGCGCCGACGATGCGCACCGCCGGGGCGTAAGGCATGTCCTTGGCGCGCGCCGGATTGGGCTGGATGGTCTCGACGGTTGGATTGTTGGAGCGGGGCGTGGTGGTCATGAACTACTCCGGCTGCGATAAAGGGTAGAGACTTTGGCAAAATCGTTCATTCCGATAGTGCCTTCGAGTTGATCGCCCTGCAAGAAACGCTAGGGTGCGCCCGTCATTTCCCGGGAGAAACCCGATGCCCTCCACCATCCTCGATTCTGCGGTATTTCGCGATATTTTCACCACGCCGGCGATGCGGGCGGTGTTCTCGGACGAAAACCGGGTGCAGAAGTATCTCGACTTCGAGGCAGCGCTGGCGCGCGCCCAGGCGCCGCTCGGCATTATCCCGCAGGACGCCTGCGACGAGATCGTCAAGCACTGCGACGCCAAGCTGATCGACATGGCGAAACTGAAAGAAGCCACCGAGCGCATCGGCTATCCGGTGCTGCCGGTGGTGCAGCAGCTGGTGAAGCTCTGCAAGGACGGTCTCGGCGAGTGGTCGCACTGGGGCGCGACGACCCAGGACATCACCGACACCGCCACCGTCATGCAGATCCGCGAGGCGCTGGAGATCGTCGAAGGCGAGATCAACGCCATCGCCGACGCGCTGGCGGCGCTGGCGAAGAAGTACCGCGACACGCCGATGGCCGGCCGCAGCAACCTGCAGCAGGCGGTGCCGATCACCTTCGGCTACAAGATGGCCACCATCCTGGCCGGCTTCGAGCGGCACAAGGAGCGCCTGCAACAGCTCAAGGCGCGCGTGCTAGTCGGCGAATTCGGCGGTGCCGCCGGCACGCTGTCGTCGCTCGGTCAGGACGGGCTGAAGGTCCAGGAGGCGCTGTGCAAGGAGTTGAAGCTCGGCCAGCCGGTGGCCACCTGGCACACCGTGCGCGACTGCATCGCCGAGGTCGGCTGCTTCCTCGGGCTGGTCACCGGCTCGTGCGGCAAGATCGCCTTCGACGTCAAACTCTTGATGCAGACCGAGGTCGAGGAAGTCTACGAGCCGTTCCATCCCGGCCGCGGCTCGTCGTCCACCATGCCGCAGAAGCGCAATCCGATCTCGTCGGTCTACATCACCGCGCAGACCGCGATGGTGAAGCAGCTTGCTGCCGCCTTGCTGGAAGCCATGATCGAGGACCACGAGCGCGCCACCGGGCCGTGGGAAATCGAGTGGATCGCGCTGCCGGAAATCTTCATGCTATCGGCCGGCACGCTGGCGCAAACGCGCTTCCTGGTCGAGGGCCTGCAGGTCAACGAAAAGAAGATGCGCGACAACCTCGACATCACCAAGGGCCTGATCATGTCGGAGGCGGTGATGATGGGCCTCGGGCCGGCGATGGGCCGCAACAAGGCGCATGACGACGTCTACGATATCTGCCGCGAGGTGGTGAAGACCGGCCGGCCGCTGATCGACCTGCTCGCCGAGGACAAGGAAATCAGCAAGCACGCCGACCGCAAGCAACTCGAGGCGATGGTCGATCCGGCCAACTATCTCGGCGTCGCCGGCGAGATGGTCGACCGCGTGCTGGCGGCGCGGAAGTAGCGGCCACTCACGACCTCACGTCGCTTTCGGCATGGTCCGCCAGATCGCCAGCGCGACGCCGATCGTCGCGACTCCGATCATCATGAACAGCGCCGGCAGCGTGACGCCGAAGCTCTGCAGCACCGCCACCAGCACCGTCGCGCCCGTCATGAACGCGGCATTGAGCACATTGACCGCCGCCACCGTACGCGCGCGCCGATCGGCAGCCGACCAGGCCTGCACCGCGGCGAAGGCCGGCACGATGAACAGCCCGCCGGCAATCGCCAGACCGGCCAGATCGATGGCGACCCGGATGCCCAGCGCGGTCGAGAACACCGCGGCCGGTCCGTGCGGTGTCGCGGCCGGCGCGATGCCGTAGGTCGTGACAGCGAGATCGAGCGCAAACAGCGCCATCAGAATACTGCCGGCGAGTGTGGTGCGCAGCACGATGCGGCCGCGCGCGATCGCCGCCGCCATTGCCGAACCGATGCCGATCGCCACCGAGAACAGCGCCAGATAGGCGGTGACCGTCGCCTCGTTGCCGCCGATCAGCACCTTGATGAGCGGCGGCAATAGCGACAGCACGACAATGCCGACCAGCCAGAACCAGCTCGTCACCAGCGCGCCCCACCACAGCCGCGTGTCGGCGCGCAGATAGCGCATCATGCCGATGGTCGAGCGCGCCAGATTGGCCGAGACGGTGAGATGCGGTGCACCCGAGCCGGTCGCGGGGATCAGCAACGCCGCGCCCCAGCACGCGACCGAAAACCCCATCACCAGAACCGAGAATTCCCACATCTGGCCGCCGCCGCGCGCGGCGATGCCGCCGACAATGGTGCCGGTCAGGATCGCGACGAAAGTGGCGCCTTCGACCAGCGCGTTGGCGGTCGGCAACTGGTCGCGCCGCAGGTGGTCCGGCAGGATGCCGTATTTGATCGGACCGAACAGCGCGGCGATGATGCCGAAGCCGGCCAACGCCGTGAACAGCACGGGAAGCGACGCCAGCGCGTAACCGACGACCGCAATCGCGGCGACGAAGATTTCGGCGAACTTCAGCCACTGCGCCACCCGCGCCTTGTCGTAGCGGTCGGCCAGTTCACCGCCGAGCGCGGAGAGGAAGAAATAAGGCGCGATAAAAATAGCACTGGCCAGCGTCACCAGAACTTCGGCGCCCGCAGCGCCGGAGCGGAACAGAATTAGAAAGACCAGCGCGGTCTTGAGAAAATTATCGTTGAAGGCTGCAAAAAACTGACACCAGAACAGCGGTGCGAAACGTCGCGACAGCATCAGGGGTGGTGACGGCATACCCCTGATTAAAGCATCCCCCGCGGAAGTGGAACCGCGGCCTTAGCGGGAGTTGCGCCAGAGATCGGGAGCGTCATCCGCCGCTTGCATCACCCACGCCCCCAGACCGAGGCCGGCGGCGATGCCGAACACCACCGTAAACAGCAGGAACCACATGACGATCCTCCTCGTACACCGGAGCTGGCGGGAGGAACGCCTGTTAACCCGATCTGGTTCCAGGGGACGCGTGGATCGCAGGCCACGCTCAGGGACTGCCCCGCAACGATGACTGCAGATCGGCCATCAGGATGCGCAAATCGAGATCGCGGAACTCGAGGTAAACCCGGCGTAGCCAGCGCTGCAACTCGTCCCGGGCCCCGGACGGAATGTGCGCCGCAGCTTCAAGACCGTCGCCGGAAAACGCAAATGGCGGCGACTCGACATATTTACGCAACGCCGCCGGCAGCGCCGGCAGCCGCACCAGTGCCGACCCGCTGCCGCTCGCTGGATACTTGGCCTGGTGCGGCATCGCGCCGAGCAGTTCGTTGTGTACCGGCGTGATGGTCGCGGTCGGAAATGACGCGCGTAGATGGCGATAGGCTTCGACCGATGTGGCGTCGGGCGTGCTGATGAACAGAATTGCCGGCGCGATGCCGCGGCGATGCGCTTCCTCGGCGAAGTCGAGCTGTGATGCCAGCGCAAAGAATGCTTCGAACGAGGCCTGACCAAGATCGACAACCTTGGCGACATCGTCGGCGGCGACCAGGCGGTCGAACAGCGCCATCTGCCCAGCCGTGGTAACGATATCGGAAACCACCGTGTGCTCAGGGGCGAACTGGGCCAGCGTGGCCTTGCCGGCATTCAGGTCGAACGCGGCCACGGCGCGGTTTTCCGTACCGTGGAAACCCGTCAGCAGCCGCGCCAGCAGCGTCTTGCCGACCCGCGGCCGCGGCGAAGCGACGATGGTGACGGAATTGCGGAATGGCATCGTCAGACGGCCCCAGCTGATGTCCCGGTGGGCGGACCCTGTCTCCGCTCATTCCCGCGCAACCGGGACTCCAGGAACACGATCACAGGATCGGCGACTCGTCGCACGGGGTCCCCGCTTGCGCGGGGACGAGCGGTGATTGTATCGGGGCGCCGAGCGCCTTCAGCCCGCCGCCTGGCGAATGCTGTTGTCCGTCTTGGGCGCGACCAGATCGACCACCTTCAGGCGGTCGAACTCGCCCCAGACCTGGCCTAGCCAGTGGCGGACATAGCCGCGCAGCACGAACGAGTAATTGGCCGGCGAGCCTTGCGCGTTCTTGTTGCCGACGAATGACATGAACGGCACGCTGGCGACTTCGACCTGCTCGCAGGCCATCTCGTTGAGCTTCGGGATGGTGATTTCCGAAGCGCCCTTGATCTGGCGGAAGTACGAATTGTAGGTCGCCGGATCCCAGTCGAAGAAGGTGGTGTTATTGATGAAGTTCTTCACCAGCACGTAATTGGCATCGCCAATGCCGCGCGCGGTCTCGGCGATTTCCTCCAGCGAGGCGATCGACGGTCCGAGGATATGGAACACCGCGAAGGTGATCTGGCCTTTCTTGGCGGATTCGATGAAGCCGATATCGTTCAGCGCCTGCAGCGTCGGCGACAGCAGGCCGGCGCGGACATCGATGATGGTCACCTTGGCGTCGGCGCTGCCGAGCGTGTCGAAGATCTTCATCTGGTCCGGAACCGATGTCACGTCGACAACCTCGGTCACGTCGGGATGGAAGCGCTTCAGCGTGCCACGCGGCGCTTCGGTGTCGAAGGCACGGGTCGGCGTCTGATGCGCGCCGAAATAATCGAGCAAGGTGCGGGCGACCGTGGTTTTACCCACGCCACCTTTATCGGCACCGACGAGAATCACTGCGGGTCTGACCATGTGCAGATTCTACTGCAAGTCGTCCGGCTTGTGTTGGCCGGGCGGGCGCAAGGGTGTGGATAAGACTAGCCGGGCACAATCCGGCGCGGCTGCCGCAGCAACAAAGTGAGCAGAAGCGCCAGCACCGACGACGCAAACATCAGGACGAAGGCCATATCGTACTGGCCGGTGGCATCGAATACCGCGGCGCCGACATAGGCACCAAGGCCGCCGGCAATGTGATGCACCATGGTGATCACGCCGGTCAGCGCGCCGAGATGGCGGGTACCGAAGTTCTGCGAGACGAAAATGACGGTCAGCGGCGCGGTCACCAGGAAGGTCAGTCCGAACACCAGCGCAAAGACTGCGATCGAGAGCGGTGACTGGTCGATCATCACCAGCGCGAATACCGCGATACGGGCGATGAAGGCGAGCGCGGTCGGCCATACCGGACCAAGACGGTCGCTGACGGCGCCTGCCGCCAGCACGCCGGCCAAGCCGGTGAGCCCCATCAAAGCCAGCAGATTGCCGGCCAGAAAAACGTCAATGCCCTGGTCCTGGGCGAAGGCGACAACATGGGTCCCGACAAAGAAATCGTCGAAGCCGCAGATCGCATAGATCGCGATCAACAGCCAAAACTGTCGCGTGCGCGCCGCCTTCCGTAATCCGATACCGTCGCCGGGGCGCGCCGCCTTGGATTGTCCGGGTGTGGACTTCGGAATCGCCACGATCAGCAGCGGCACAAGCACCAGATGCGCGACACCCAGCCACAGGTACACCGACTGCCAGCTGATCGCGACCAGCACCGCCGCCAGCGTGGCGATCATCACCAGCTGGCCGACACCCAATCCCGACATCACCACCGCATTGGCAAAGCCGGTCCGGTTGGGAAAGGCGCGCGTCACCATGACGCCGACGGGCACCATCGACGCCGCGCCATTGCCCAGCGCGAACACAATGCCGTACAGCACCAGCGCGTGCCACGGCACTGACATCAGGCTCATCAGGCCAATGCCAATGCCGCTGATCAGCAGGCCGCCGCCCAGTACCAGCCGCGGGCCGGCGGTATCGGCAAAGCGTCCCGCCAGGAACATGGCACCGGCCGACACCACCTGGAACAGCGCTACCGCCAGCCCGAGTTCGCTGCGGCCCCAGCCGAGATCGTCGACGATTGGCTTCAGTGTCAGACCAACGGCAAAACGCGCGCCGCCACCGATGAACAGCACAAGGAACCCGGCCAGCAAAATGAGCGTCGCGCTGTTGATGACCGGTTGTCGGGGCAAGGGGAGTCACTTCGGGAAGGAGGATTGTCGCACCGGCGATCTTACCAGTCTCGCCGCAATTGTCCCTTGTGCTCGGGTAAGTTGCTCTAAAGACAAGTATCGCAGCGCAGCAATCCGTTCTTTCAATCCCGGTGCAGATTGGCTACGAGGCGCGGTCACACCGGCAGCACCCCCAGAATCGCCTGCAGTGCCCATCAGCAAACGAGTTCACGCATGACCCAGTTGAGCAATCTCACCGGCAAGACAGCCATCGTCACCGGCGGCAGCAACGGCATCGGCGCCGCCACCGTCCGCATGCTGGCCGGGCACGGCGCTCGTGTCATGATCGGCTACCACAAGCGTGAGGGTGCGGCGCGTGAATTGATGAAGATCCTGCCGGGCAGCGGCCATGACATCGTTCAGGTCTCGCTTGAGGAGCTGTCGACGGTTGAGGCCATGGCCCGGAAGGCCGCCGACACATTCAAGGCCGTCGACATTCTGGTGAACTCCGCCGGCTTTACCCATCCGGTGCCGCACAAGAACCTCGATGCGCTCGACATTCCGCAGTTCGACTCGATCCTGCTGTCGAGCGTGCGCGGTCCCTACTCGATCATCCGCGCGCTGTTGCCGCTGTTGCGCGCCTCGGGCGAGGCGACGGTCATCAACGTGTCGTCGATCTCCGGCTTCACCGGCTCCGGTAGCAGCGTGGCCTATTGCGCCGGCAAGGCCGCACTCGACAACATGTCGGTGTCGCTGGGCCGGGCGCTCGGTCCGGAGATCCGCGTGCTGAGCGTATCGCCGGGCGCCACCGCGACCGACTTTGTGCCCGGTCGCGACCGCGCACGGCTCGAAATCGAGGCGGCCAAGACACCGATGCAGAAGGTCGTTGAGGCGGACGACGTGGCGCTGGCCATCTTGGCCTGCGTCACGCACCTGCGGCGCACCACGGGGACGCGCATCATTGTTGACGGCGGTCGGCATCTGTAGCCAACCGCCGCACTCGGCATCGGATCAAGCGTCGGAGGGGATCCGCCCTTCGGGCGTGTATTTGTCGACGGCGTCGGGCAATTCGCGGCACAGCCGGGACACCAGTTCGTCACGCGACAGGCCGGTCTGCCTGGAGAGGTTATCCAGCACGTCGGCGCCGATCGCCTTCTCAAGCTGGGTGGCGTCGCATGTCTTGTTGGGCCCTTTCTGGACCCAAGAATCCGCAGTGTCGCCCTGGCCGTTTTGCTTGAAGCGTTCCAGCAACTCGCCGAGACCGCCGGACAGGATGCCCCCAGCGCTGGCTCCGCCCAGCGCGCCGCCGAGCTGCCCAAGCAGGCCTCCGAGCCCGCCCTGATTGCTACTTTGACCGGCGTTACCCTGCGGGCTCCCCGATTTGCTGGCGCCGCCAAGCATCTCGGCGATCTTGTCCCGGTTCTGGTAGCCCGCAATCGCGAGCATTCCCAACAACGCAGTCATCGACGGCAATCCGCGGCTCATTTCAAACTCCTGTTTTGCGATCAGGAGAAACAGAGCAAGCGCCCGATCGTTCCGCCGCAGACGGAGGCGAGCGCGGCAGCCATGCCGCAATAAAATTCAAGGCGAGACGGAACGTCTGAACGTGCCGCTCGGCCGCAAGGCTTCCCATTGGAAGCAGTCGATCGTGGATATGATCCAGCGGCGGCTCCGAGCCTCATGGCATCGCGTGCGCCATAAAGACCGCCCGAACGCTGAATTGAGGCTGGTGCCGGCGGAGGGATTTGAACCCCCGACCCCCCGCTTACGAAGCGGATGCTCTACCACTGAGCTACGCCGGCGCGCGCAAGACCCGTAAAACGGGCCGTACGGCCAATTCAAGCCGCGCCACTACTATCGGCGGCAACCCGCCTTGGCAAGCAATACGCCCGGACCCTTCAAGGACCGATTAATGGACAATCCGCCGCGTAATCCGCCTTTTGCGGCGGCAGCGACGGGTTTCCGGTGCGTTCTTGAACCTTTAACGGGCACTGCCCATATTAGCCGGGACCGGACGGCAGTCGCCGCCCGGTTGGGGCGCCCGAAAGGGGCCCCGTCAAAGTCGCTTCAAGCGAGGACTTTGAGTGCATGTCTAGAGTTCCGTCTCTCTCCAGCCCGTTTCTGCTGGGCTTCGACGAAATCGAGCGGTTGCTCGATCGGGTCGTCAAAGGTGCCGACGGCTATCCGCCCTATAATATCGAGCGGGTGGCACGGGACACTGAAAGCCCTGAACGGCTTCGGATCACGCTTGCGGTCGCGGGCTTCACCCGCGACCAGCTCGATGTCTGTATCGAGGAAAGCCAGCTGGTCATTCGCGGCCGTCAGCAAGACGACAAGTCGCGTCACTATCTCCACCGCGGCATCGCCGCACGCCAGTTCCAGCGTACCTTCGTGCTGGCAGACGGCATGGAGGTGCTGGGCGCCGATTTGAAGAATGGATTGCTGTCAATCGATCTGGTCCGGCCGCAACCTGAAAAAGTCGTGAAATCGATCTCGATCAACGAACTGGAATAACGAACTCGACAACAGGGCTCGACAGATAGTCGTGCGTCAATGATAGGAGTCGAGGGCCATGAACACCTTCAAGAGTAACGACAAGATGACCGACACAACAAGCCCGGTGATCACGCAGGATGCGCTTGCGCATCTCGGCGACGGCCGGCTGGCCTACGTCAAGGCGATCCGCTCCGAAGACGTCGCGACGATGTTTCCGCAGGCACCGGAAATCGAGCCGGGCATCGAACTGTTCGCGCTGCATGCCGCCGACGGCACGCCGATCATGCTGACCGATACGCGCGAGGCGGCATTGGCCAATGCGTGGAGCCAGGAGCTCGAGGCCGTCAGCGTTCACTAAGACGAGCGGATAAAAGCTTGGTCATGCCCGATAAGCGGGCATGACTTACGCCGCGCTGCTGGCCGGCGTCATCGACAGGACGGCGTAAAGCGCGTCGGCGTCGTTCGACTCTCGCAACTTGCGGGCAATTTCAGGATCGCGCAGGAGACGTGCCACGCGCGCCAGCGCCTTGAGGTGATCGGCGCCAGCGGCTTCAGGCGCCAGCAGCAGAAAGACCAGATCGACCGGCTGGCCATCCAGTGCTTCGAAATCGATGCCGCGTTCGAGTCTTGCGAAGAGTCCGAAAAGACGGCCCAGCTTCGGCAGCTTGCCGTGGGGAATGGCCATGCCATTGCCAACCGCAGTCGAGCCGAGCTTCTCGCGCTGCAGCAGGATTTCCAGAATGGTGCGCTCGCTCTGACCGGTAAGCGCGGCCGCACGCGTCGCCAGTTCCTGGATCGCCTGCTTCTTGCCGTTGACTTTCAGCGCCGGAATGATTGCGGTTGGCGCGACGAGATCGGTGAGCGTCATGGACCGGTCCGATGATCGAAATCGCAACGCTGATTTGCAAGGTGTGGTGAATGCGGCGGACCATAGGAGCGGTCGCGGCCGCCGTCAATGCCGCCCTGCGACAGCTTTTGCCCGTTTTTCTCGCATTTCAGGGGCTTTTTAGCCCCCGCGGCGAACCTGATCGCGGCGCCGCTTAGAGCGCCGGAGCTGTGTTTCGATTCGACCCGCCGCCTGCTCGGCGCTGTCATAGGCATCGGCCGACATGCCCTCGGCCTCCAGCAGCGTGCCGCAATCCAGATGCAACACGCATTCGGTCTTGAACCCGAAACCGTCCCGGCCGACCGTGGCATGGCCGGAATACCCACCCTGAAAATACTTGGTAGCCGCCTCGTCTACCCGGTCGGTGATTCGCTGCTGTAGCGCGGCGCCGATATCGATGTTTTTTCCCGAAACACGCAAAGGCATATGCGGCCTCCTTGTCGGGCGCGGCGCGGTGCCGCACCGGGTTCCATCGGTCAAGCGCACTATTTGAACGTCTATTTGCCGCCGGCGTCAATGCGCACGTGATTTCGTGATCACGATATCGCCGCCTGCTTCTCGCGCCGGCGTTGCACTGAAGACGGAATGCGCATCGCTTCGCGGTATTTGGCGACCGTGCGCCGCGCGATGTCGATTCCCGATCCGCGCAGCTTCTCCACAATTGTGTCGTCCGACAGGACATCGGCGGCGAGTTCACTGTCGATCAACTGCCGGATTCGATGACGCACGGCTTCGGCGGAATGCGCTTCACCGCCGTCGGCGGAGGCGATCGATGATGTGAAGAAATACTTCAGCTCGAAGATGCCGCGATTGGTCGCCATGTATTTGTTGGCGGTCACGCGCGACACCGTCGATTCGTGCATGCTGATGGCATCGGCGACGGTCTTGAGATTGAGCGGCCGCAAATGCTGCACACCCTTTGCGAAGAAGCCGTCCTGCTGGCGCACGATCTCGCTCGACACTTTGAGAATGGTCTTGGCGCGCTGATCGAGCGCGCGGACCAGCCAGGTCGCGGTCTGCAGGCAGTCAGCGATATAGGCCTTGTCCTTGTCGTTGCGCGTGGTTTTTGAGACCTTTGTAAAGTAACGCTGGCTGATGAGAACCTTCGGCAGCGTGTCGGAATTCAGTTCGATCTGCCAGCTTCCGTCCGGCGCGGCGCGGACAAACACGTCCGGCACGATCGGCTGCACGACGGTCGAGCCGAATGCGAGGCCTGGCTTGGGATTGAGGCTGCGGATTTCCGCGATCATGTCGGTGAGGTCTTCGTCGTTGACGCCGCAGATGCGCCGCAGTGCCGGCAGATCGCGCTTGGCCAGAAGTTCGAGATGTTCGACGAGCGCCTGCATTGCCGGATCGTAGCGGTCACGTTCCTTGAGCTGGAGAGCGAGACATTCGGTCAGGCTGCGCGCGCATACACCCGGCGGATCGAAGGTCTGCATCACCTTCAACACCGCCTCGACAGCGGCGCGCGGCGCGCCGAGCTTTTCAGCCACCCCATCGAGGTCGCCGCTGAGATAGCCAGCCTCGTCGACCATATCGACCAGATACTGTCCGATCATGCGCCCGACCGGATCGGTCACCGCCAGCGCCATCTGTTCGGCGAGATGGTCGGCCAGGGAAATCTCGGCCGACACGAAAGCCTCGAGGTTGTAGCTGCCGTCCTCCGCGCCGCCGGTGCCCGAACCGGTGCCGCTTCCCGACCATTCGGTATTGGCCGGCGGCGGCAGGTCGGCGGCGGCTTTGTCGCCGCTGTCATCGGGAAAGACGTTTTCCAGCTCGGTGCCGAGGTTCTGCTCCATCGCCGAGCGGCTGGTTTCGAGATCCTCGCCGTTCCAGTCGGGCGCGTTGGCGCCATCGCCGTCCGGCTCGCGAACCCCGGCTTCCGGCTCGAGCCCGAGCGGCGGGCCGTCTTCATCGTTGCCGGCCCGCTCAAGCAGCGGATTGCGTTCGAGTTCGCCTTCGACATAGGCGGCCAGATCGAGGCTCGACAGCTGCAGCAGCTTGATGGCCTGCATCAGTTGCGGCGTCATCACCAGCGCCTGGCTCTGACGGAATTCGAGTCGTTGCGACAGCGCCATGAGGTTTCCCGGCGGAAACTGGTCTAATTCTTGCTTGTAACGCTATAGCAGGTTTTTGGCAGGAGCGGTATGCAATTCCGCGCTGCAGCATTGCACAAATTTTTGGCAATTCATGCGAATATAACGCCTTGCCCGAAATTTCTACAACCGGAATTCTTCGCCCAAATAGAGTCGGCGCACGTCCGGATTGTTGACGATGTCGTCGGGCCGGCCCTCCATCAAGACTTCGCCGGAATAGATGATGTAAGCGCGGTCGGTCAGGCCGAGCGTTTCGCGC
The DNA here is from genome assembly GCA_022843325.1 of Pseudolabrys sp. Taxonomy (GTDB): domain Bacteria; phylum Pseudomonadota; class Alphaproteobacteria; order Rhizobiales; family Xanthobacteraceae; genus Pseudolabrys. The sequence goes on from JALHNV010000043.1 coordinate 30,936, forward strand.
ACATTGTGGTCGGTAATCAGGACGCCGATGCCGCGGTTGGTGAGATGCCGCACCAGCGCCTGGATATCGCCGACGGCAATCGGATCGATACCGGCAAATGGCTCGTCAAGCAGCATGTAGCTCGGCCGGGTCGCCAGCGCGCGGGCGATTTCGACGCGGCGTCGCTCACCGCCGGACAGCGCAATCGCCGGCGTCTTGCGCAGCTTCACGATATTGAATTCCTCGAGCAAGGCATTGAGGTCGGCGTCACGCCGGCGGCGGTCCGGCTCCACCACCTCCAGCACGGCGCGGATGTTGTCCTCGACGCTGAGACCGCGGAAAATCGACGCCTCCTGCGGGAGGTAGCCAATCCCGAGGCGCGCGCGCTGGTACATCGGCAGCCCGGTGACATCGTAGCCGTCGAGTTCGACGCGGCCGCGGTCGGCCTTGATCAGCCCGGTGATCATGTAGAACACCGTGGTCTTGCCGGCGCCGTTCGGTCCCAGCAGCCCGACCGCTTCACCGCGCCGCACGTAAAGCGTGACACCCTTCACCACGGGACGGCCGCCAAAGCTTTTCTCCACGCCGTGCGCGGCGAGATAGGCATGCCGCGACGGTTGACGCGCTTCGGGCTGGCGAGCGCCCGCCGCCTGCTGGCCCGGGGCCTGCTGACGCGGCGCCGTTTGCGGGCGCGGATCGGCGACGGCCCCGGCACGGCGCGGGCCCGGCTCTGGTCTGCGCCGAAACAGCGAAAGACTGTTCAACGGCCAAACCCGCGGCGTCAGCG
>JALHNV010000044.1 GCA_022843325.1 Pseudolabrys sp.
AGGAGGATCAAGACGTATTTGGCGGTCACGACGAGCAGCAGCGCCCAGATGATCAGCGAGAGAATACCGAGCACCGCCGCCACGCTGGCCGGATTGCCGGGGCCGACGGCGGCGAGCACCGCTTCGCGCAGCGCGTAAAGCGGGCTGGTGCCGATGTCGCCGTAGACGACGCCGATGCTGCCGAGCGTCAGTGCCCAGAAGCTGGTCTTGGCCGGCAGGCCGTGACCGGCGTCGGGCGCACTCACGCCGCCGCTGGCGGCGACCGTGGTGTGTGACATGGGATTTTGGACCTGGATTGTTGCGGTGCAATATCGCGAGGCCGAGGGATATAGACCCATCCCGCGCGCGCCAGCAGCGCAATTATCGCAACCCGGCAAATCGAGGCATGCGCAGAACGCGGGCGGCCAAGTGCATTTTTATTTTAAAAATCAGTACCTTATATCGAACATTTTGCGCGCCCGGCGTCAGCCGGCGCGCCGGGCGCCGTAAGACCGATCTTAGCCGGATGGAGCGAAGCGAAAGCCGGGGCTGCCTCTCAGTATGCCGCTCCCCGCATTTCGCCGCGCTGATGCTGGCACCAGGCGCGCCATGAGAGTTCGTTGCCATAGCCCCGAATGCACCGTGCGCCGTGCAAACACGGCCGCCACACCTTCACCTGCGGCTTTGAGCAGGTTTTGGCCTTTCCTCATATTCCTGAGTTAAGAGGTTGGTTTTGAAAGCGTTTGTGGTCGGGCCGGTGATTGAACTCGTCTCCGAACCTGTCGATAATGGAAATGTTGCTCGTCACAAATCCAGCGTGCCGGTGCGCCGATTACAGTCAGGTTGCAGGCTGAGCGCAAAGATATTGTTTTGGCCGCACCGAAACCTCAACAAGGCAGAAGCGAATGACACCAAAGGCCGCCATCGTCACTGGAGCCTCGCGCGGGATCGGGCGCGCTAGCGCGTGCGCCCTCGCCGCCGCCGGATTGGTGGTCTATCTGGTCGCGGATGGGAGCGAGAGCGAACTCGCTGAAACGCGCGACGCCTGCACGGCGCTCCATCCGCAAAACGCCGCTTCCGCCTTCGGCATATTCGACCTCGCCGATCCGCTGGCTGCAGAAGCGATTGCCGCAGCGGCGCTGCGCACATTCGGCCGGATCGATGTGCTTGTTAACAATGCAGGCATTCGCGTACGCAAGCCCTTCGGCGACTTCACCGCGGCGGATTTCGATCTTGGCGTCGCGGTCAATTTGCGCGCGCCGTTCCTTCTCAGTCAGGCCGTTCTGCCGGCGATGCGACATCAGGGCGGGGGCTGCATCATCCACATGGCAAGCCAACTCGGACTCGTGGCCGACCCCGGTACGGCACTCTATGGCGTCACCAAGGCAGGCTTAATCCACCTCACCCGTGCCATGGCGCTGGAGCTCGCGCCGGAGAACATCCGTGTCAACGCCATCAGTCCGGGACCGATCGCTACGGAATATTTCTTGGAGCGCACGCGCGACCAGCCGGATGAACTGACGCGGCGGCTGCGCGACATCCCTGCCGGCCGGCTCGGCACGCCAGAGGAAATCGCCGAGGTGGTTGTGTTCCTAGCGATGACGAAAGCGAGCTTCGTGCAGGGCAGCAACCTTGTGGTGGACGGTGGGTACATCGCTCATTGACGTAAGCCCTCGGCCTACACCGTCACCTGGGTCCCGACCTCGACCACCCGCCCGGTCGGAATCTGGAAGAAGCCGCTGGCGTCGCTCGCGGAGCGGGCGAGCGCGATATACAGGTGGTCCTGCCAATACGGCATGCCCGATTGCGGCGACGGCCGCAGCGAGCGCCGCGACAAGAAAAACGACGTCGACATGATGTCGAACTGCCAGCCATGCTTGCGCGCGATCGCGAGCGCCTTCGGAACGTTCGGCTGCTCCATGTAGCCGAATTTAAGAGACACCCGCGAGAACAGATTCGACAGCGGCGTGATCTGCACCCTCTCCTCGTCCGGCGCGCGCGGCGTGTCGGCGGTGATGATGGTCAGGATCACGTTGTGTTCGTGCAGCACCTTGTTGTGTTTGAGATTGTGCAGCATCGCGGTCGGCGCGAAATCGGGATCGCTGGTGAGAAACACCGCGGTGCCCTTGACGATATGCGGCGGCTTTTTTTCCAGACTGCGGATCAGCGTATCGACCGGTACTTCGGTGCGCCGCGTCTTGTTGAGCAGGATCGCGGTGCCGCGCCGCCAGGTGAGAATAATCACCACGATCAGGATGCCGAAAAGCACGGGCACCCAGGCGCCCTCCAGTATCTTCATCGACGCGGCGACGAAAAACAATCCGTCGAGGGCGATCAGCGGCGTCATCAGCAGCGCCGTGGTCCAGAACGACCAGCGCCACAGCTTCCAGATCACGATGAAGCCGAGAATGGCGGCAACGAAACTGGTGGTCGTCACCGCCAGCACATAAGCGTGCGCCAGCCCGCTGGACGTGCGAAACAGGATGACGAGCAGCAACACCCCGATCAGCAGCGTCATGTTCACGCGCGGCATGTAAATCTGGCCGTAATGCGAAGCCGAGGTGTGGCGGATCTCGAAGCGCGGCAAGAGACCGAGCTGGATGGCCTGCTGGGTCAGCGAATAGGCACCGGTAATCACGGCCTGACTGGCGATCGCGGTCGCCAGCGTGGCAAGGCCGACCAGCGGCAGCAGCAGCGACTCCGGCACCAGACGGTAAAACGGATCGACCATCGCCAGGGGATCCGCCAGCACCAGCGCGCCCTGACCGAAATAGTTCAACAGCAGACACGGCAGCACCAGAACCACCCAGGCCGTCTGGATCGGCCTGCGGCCGAAATGACCGAGATCGGCGTAAAGCGCTTCGCTGCCGGTGATGACCAGAAACACCGCCCCAAGCGTCACCAGCGCAATGGTGCCGTTGCCGAGCATGAAGGTGACGGCGTAGTACGGATTGAACGCGGCCAGCACCCCAGGATTGGCGACGATGTGCACGGTGCCGGCGGTGGCAATCACCAAGAACCAGACCACCATGATCGGCCCGAAGAACGTAGCGACGCGGCCGGTGCCATGCGACTGCACCGCGAATAGCGCGACAAGGATGGCAATGGTCAGCGGCAGCACATAGGGCTCCAGCGCCGGCGTCGCCACCTTGAGACCTTCGATCGCCGACATCACCGACAGCGCCGGCGTGATGAAGGAGCCGCCGTAGAACATCGCGGCGCCGACGACGCCAAGCATCAGCACCGGTGTCGAGCGGCGGCCGAGCGCGCGGAACGCCAATGCCGTCAGCGACAGCGTGCCGCCTTCGCCGTTGTTATCGGCCCGCAGCAGCACCAGTATATATTTGATGGTGACGACAATGATCAGCGCCCAGACGATCATCGACAACACGCCGAGAACGACCTCGGGCGTCACGATCTGTTCGCCGCTGGCGGCGAGCGCCGCTTCGCGAAAGGCATAAAGCGGGCTGGTACCAATATCACCGTAGACGACGCCAACGCTGCCCAGCGTGAGCGCGGCGAATTTCTTCCGGGCATCCCGGCTGGTGCCCGGCGTACCGGTATCGGCAGCCCCGGCGGCCTTGTTGCCGTCTTCACTCATGAAAAAACGCTCTGACTGGCCGCAGCGGACCCGAAGCGGGGCCTTATATCACTGCCATTCCAGAGAAAATACCGGCGTCTATCCGTCAGATGCGGCCGGGGGATAACCTGTAAGGCGGCGGCGCGGGCGGCTCAGGGCTTGAGATCGGCCGGAAGCGGCGGCTCTTCTTTCATCAGCGTAATGGTGATGCGCCGGTTCGGCGACATCGACGGGTTGTCGGGGAACAGCGGGTCGGTATCGGATTTTCCCGCCACCAGGAAGATATTGGCCGAGGGCAACCCCTCGGCGGCCAGGATCTGGCGCACCGCATTGGCACGATCGGCAGAGAGTTCCCAGGGGCCGTAGCCGGGCCCCGCCGGCACCCGGCTGCTCGCGGTATGCCCCACGATCGAGACGCGGTAGGGCATCGCCTTGAGCGCGGGTGCTAGTTTCTCGATCAGCTTGCGGGTCCGCTCATAGGGGACTTTTGACCCATCGGGGAACATCGAGCGGCCGTCCTGATCGACAATCGCGATGTTGAACCCCTGCCGGGTCTCCTCCATCATGATGTGCTTGGAGACTTCCGAAATCTCGGGCATCGCCTGCAAGGACTGTCGTAGCGAGGCGGTAGCCAGCGCGAATTGCTGGTCCTGGGCAAAGCGGCCGCCATAGGTCCGCTTGTTGTCGTTCTGGTCAGGCGCGGGATTGGCCGAAGCTTCCGACGGGTCGATCGGCGCAGCGTTCTTGAGCTTGGGCCGGGTCGGCAGTCCCATCACCTCGATGACGCCGGAATAGCGCACCTTGTCCTGGACGCCGAACGCATCGCGCATCGAGCCGGCGACGACCTGAAGTTTGGCCTGGTCCTGCGTCGAGAACGCCACCAGCATGACGAAGAACGCCATCATCAGCGCCATGAGATCGGCGAAGGTCACGAACCAGCCGTGCCCTCCCGAGTGCCCGCCGCGATGTTTCTTGGCCATGGTGTGCCCGGGTCTCTACGATCAGGCCGCGACCGCGACGGCGTCGTCGCCTTCGGCGGCGTGGCGGTGCTTCTCCGGCAGATAGGCCAGCAGCATTTCGCGCACCAGACTCGGGCTCTTGGCTTCGCGGATCATCAGGATGCCGTCGATGATCAGCGTGCGGTTGATTTCCTCGTCGTGCAGCTTGAGCTGCAACTTGTCGGCGATCGGCAGACAGAACAGGTTGGCGACCGCCGCGCCATAGAACGTCGCCAGCAGCGCCACCGCCATATAGGGGCCGAGCTTGGACGGATCGGTCATGTTGGCGAACATCTGCACCATGCCGATCAGCGTGCCGATCATGCCGAAGGCCGGCGCGCAATCGCCGATACCCCGGTAAATCTTCTGGCCCTCGTCGAGATGGGTCAAAAAGTTGTCGCGGTCGCGCTCGAGATTGTCGCGAATGAAAGTGGTGTCGTAGCCGTCGGCCACGTAGCGAATGCCCTTGGCGAGGAACGGGTCGTCGATGTCGACTTTTTCCAGGCCGATCGGACCCTGCTTCCGGGCGATTTCGGCGAGACCGGCGAGTTCGTCGACCAGATCGCGCTGGCTCATGCGGCGAATCGTGAAGGCGAACTTCATGCCGAGCGGCAGGCCGTGGAAGATCGCGGAAAGCGGGAAGCGGATCAGGGTGGCCGCCGAGGCGCCACCGAAAATGACGACGAAGGCGTGCATGTCGAGGAACATGCCCAGGTTGCCGCCCATCAGGATCATGGCGGCCAGCACCACCATGCCCGAGACGAGACCTAGACCGGTCGCAATATCCATGACTTTACCCCACCCACGCGCACAACGTGCACAATGCCGGCATCGACACGGATCGACCCTAGACGGCCGCTGTTAAGGAGCGGTAAAGGCTAATCGTTGGTGAAAGAAAAACCCGCCATCTGCGACGCAGCCGGCCCGTGACCGGCCGGCTAAAACCTGCAAAAGTCGCCGCAAACCGGGCGACAACCACCGTTTTTTGTTCAGGATCAGGAGAGCGACCATGCGCGACATCGGCCATTTCATTGGCGGCAAGACCGTCAAAGGTACCTCCGGCCGATCCGGCGACGTATTCGACCCCAACACCGGCGAGGTCCAGGCCAAGGTCGCTCTGGCCGCCAAGGCGGAAGTCGAGGCGGCCATCGCCAATGCGCAGGCGGCGCAACCGGCCTGGGCAGCCACCAACCCGCAGCGCCGCGCGCGCGTGATGTTCAAGTTCCTCGAGCTTGTGCAGAAAGAATATGACGATCTTGCCCGCCTGCTCTCGTCCGAGCACGGCAAGACCTTCCCCGACGCCAAGGGCGATATCCAGCGCGGCCTCGAAGTGGTCGAGTTCGCCTGCGGCATCCCGCATTTGATGAAGGGCGAATACACCGAAAGCGCCGGCCCCGGCACCGATCTGTATTCCGTGCGTCAGCCGCTCGGCGTCGTCGCCGGCATCACGCCGTTCAACTTCCCGGCCATGATCCCGCTGTGGAAATGCGCGCCGGCGATCGCCTGCGGCAACGCCTTCATCCTCAAGCCGTCGGAGCGCGATCCGTCCGTGCCGATGCGCATCGCCGAACTGTTTCTCGAGGCCGGGCTGCCGCCGGGCATCCTCAACGTCGTCAATGGCGACAAGGAAGCGGTCGACGCGCTGCTCACCGATCCGCGCATCATGGCAATCGGCTTCGTCGGCTCTTCCGACATCGCGCAATACATCTATTCGACCGGCTGCGCCCACGGCAAACGCGTGCAGTGCTTCGGCGGCGCCAAGAACCACATGATCGTGATGCCGGACGCCGACCTCGACCAGGCGGTCGACGCCCTGATTGGCGCCGGCTACGGCTCGGCGGGCGAACGCTGCATGGCGATTTCGGTCGCGGTGCCGGTCGGCGAGAAGACCGCCGACGCCCTGATGAAGAAACTCATTCCGCGCGTCGAGGCTCTCAAGATCGGTCCCTCGACCGATCCGGCCGCCGATTACGGACCGCTGGTGACCAAGGCGGCGCTGAACCGCGTGCGCGATTACGTCGATCTCGGCGTCAAGGAAGGCGCCAAGCTGGTCGTCGACGGCCGCGGCTTCAAGATGCAGGGCTACGAGAACGGCAACTTCATGGGCGGCTGCCTGTTCGACAACGTCACGCCGGATATGCGCATCTACAAGGAAGAAATCTTCGGACCCGTGCTGTCGGTGGTGCGCGCCAAGGACTACGACGAGGCGGTGCGGCTGCCGTCCGAGCACGAATACGGCAACGGCGTCGCCATCTATACCCGCGACGGCGACACCGCGCGCGACTTCGTCAACAAGGTGCAGGTCGGCATGGTGGGCGTGAACTTCGCCATCCCTGTGCCGCTCGCCTATCACACCTTCGGCGGCTGGAAGCGCTCGGGCTTCGGCGACCTGAACCAGCACGGTCCGGATTCGATCCGCTTCTACACCAAGACCAAGACTGTCACCGCGCGATGGCCGACCGGCACCAAGGAAGGCGCCGAGTTCGTGATCCCGACGATGAAGTAAGGGGCGGCCCGGCATGCGCAGGGTCGCGATGATCGGCATGCTGGCGCTGCTGACCGGCGGCTGCGCCGGCGAACTTGCCACCGGCGCCGCGCAGCCGGCGGCGGTGGCCGCCGTGACGCGGGCGCCAGACACCATGAGCGGCCGCTGGATCCTGGCCGCGCCCAATGCACCGACCTGCGGCCTCAACTTCACCGGCGCCCCCGCTGCACGCGAGGGACGGCTGGCGCCGGAAGGCGGCTGCCCGGAACGTTTCTTCCTGGCGCGGCGCTGGACGCTGAACGACCAGGCCCTCACCATCGGCGACGAGGAAAACACGCCGATGGCTGAATTCAGCTTTGCCAATGGCGGCTTCGATGGCCGCTCCGCCGGCGGCGTCCCCCTCTCTCTGTCACGCTAATCGGGAAACTGCTCATGTCCGACTACAAGCTCATCTGCTTCGCCCAATCCGGCAATGCCTACCGCGCCGCGCTGATGCTCAATCTGATCGGTGCGTCATGGAAGCCGCAGTGGGTCGACTTCTTCGGCGAAGGCGTCCAGCGCAAGCCTGAGTACCGTGAGGGCGTCAACGAGATGGGCGAGGTGCCAGTGCTGATCGACGGCGACAAGCGGCTGACGCAGTCCGGCGTGATTCTCACTTATCTGGCGCGCAAGTCCGGCAAGTTTCTGCCGCAAGGCGAGGACCAGGAGTTGGAGTCGCTGCGCTGGATCATCTTCGACAACCAGAAGGTCAACGGCTTTCTGGGCCCGTTCCGTTTTCTGAAAAACTTCGCCAAGCCGGCCGGCGATCCGGCGGTCATGGGATTTCTCAAAGCGCGCATCGACGCCAATCTCGCCATCGTCAACAAGCGGCTGGAGAAGGCCCCTTTCCTGCTGGGTGACAAGCCGACCATCGCCGACATCTCGATATGCGGCTATCTGTATTATCCGGCTGAAGAGTTCGGCTTCGACATCGCCAAGGACTACCCGGCGATCGGCAAGTTTCTCGATCGCATGAAGGCGCTGCCAGGTTGGGGCCATCCGTACGACCTGATGCCGGGTCATCCGTTCGGAACGAAAGGGTAGCGGGCGCCGCGCCTAATGCTCGTGCCCGTGCCCATGGTCATTATGCGCATGACCATGGTGATGCCCGTGCAACGCGGCGGCGGCGTAGGCGCCGCCTTCCGGATCGAACGGCGCGTTGATCGTCACCGCGCGCGCGCCGAGGGCGGCGAGCAGCGCCTCGATCGCCGGCTCGCGCCGCGCCCGGATGCGGTTCGGCAGCACCTGCACCGGCACATGGCGGTCGCCGAGATGCCAAGCCAAGCGTGATAGCGCTGCCACATCCGGCGCCCGCACTTCAAGCAATGGCTCCGGCGCTGCCACCACCTCGACAAAGCGGCCGTCATCGAGCACGAGCAGATCATCGGTGCGCAGCCGTCCCGCCTGCGGCAGATCGATGTCGATCGGCACTCCGCTGACGCTGACGACCGCCACGCTGCCGGCGCTACGCTGTGTGTAGTCGAGAATGACGGTATCGGCGACCGGCTGCCGCGCGCGCTCTACTGCGGCGATGATGCGGGTGGCGCGAGTCATTGGTTTGAGGCTCAGTTTAGCCGCGGCGGGCGGTCCGGGTCGACGGTATCGTCCGCAACGGCCGGGCCGGTCACCGTATCCGCCTCACTGGCCGGCTCTCCGTCAACGGCAAGGCCGGGGCCGGCCGCAACGGCATCCTTGCGCTGATACTCGCGGTACGACATCCAGCCAAGCGGGAGACATGCCAGGAACGCCAGGGAGCCGACGCTCAGCACCTGCCACGGGTAACTGACCAGAAGAGCGACAAACAACACCGCGGCCACGAACAGCGGCAACACCATTTCCGACGGCACGCGCTTGCCGACGCGCTTGCCGGAGAACACCGGCAGCCGCGACACCATCAGCAAGCCGATGGTCAGCGTGAACAAGAGCGCCATCCAGGTGCCGAACAGGCCGCCTGACAGGCCGAGGAAGCCGAGATAGATCGGCAGCATCACCACGATGGCACCGGCGGGTGCCGGAATCCCGGTGAAGAAGTTGTCGGCCCAGACCGGCTTGTTCGGATCGTCGATCATGACGTTGAAGCGCGCCAGCCGCAGCGCCGCGCAGATCGCGAAGATCAGCGCCACGATCCAGCCGACCGAACCGAGCGCATGGAGGCCCCAGAAATATAGAATGAGCGCCGGCGTCACGCCGAAATTGACGAAGTCAGCCAGACTGTCGAGTTCGGCGCCAAACCGCGAGGTGCCCTTGAGCATGCGGGCGACGCGGCCGTCGATAGCGTCGAGCAGCGCGGCAAACACGATCGCCGCCAGCGCCAGTTCGAGTTTGGCCTCAATGGCAAGGCGGATCGCGGTCAATCCGGCGCACAGCGCCAGCAGCGTAATCAGATTGGGCAGCAGCGTGCGCACCGGGATCGCCTTGAAGCGGCGGCGGCGCGGCGGCGGAACGGGATCGAAATGCGGAAAAACCATGGGTTCCAATATAGCGCTATTGCTTCAGCACCGCCATGGCGCTGCGACACCATGCCAACGCCGGCCCGGAACTTTGGTTCAGCCGGCGCGATAGGCGCGGTCGCCGTCGGTCGACCTGAGATCGGCCAAAACCGTCTCGCCGGCCAGCGAGGTCTGCCCGACCGCCACCAGCGGCGTGGTGCCTTCCGGCAGATAGACATCGAGCCGCGAGCCGAAGCGGATCATGCCGAAGCGCTCGCCGGCGCCGACCGGCTGCTGCTCCTTGACGAAGCAGACGATGCGGCGCGCCACCAGGCCGGCAATCTGCGTCACGGCAATGCGCGTGCCGGCGGTGGAGATCACCAGCGAGTTGCGCTCGTTGTCGAGGCTGGCTTTGTCGAGGTCGGCGTTAAAGAACTTGCCGGGCTGATACAGGATACGCTCGACGCGGCCGGTGACCGGACTGCGGTTCACGTGGCAGTCGAACACACTCATGAAGATCGAAACGCGCGGCAGCGGCGTTGCGCCAAGGCCGAGTTCGTGCGGCGGCGCCGCGGTGGTGATCTGGCTGATGCGGCCATCGGCCGGCGCCACCACCAGGCCCTCGCGCACCGGCGTCACCCGCGGCGGATCGCGGAAGAAGTAGACGCACCACAGGGTCAACACGGTTCCCATCCAGCCGAGGGGGCTCCATAGCCAGAACAGAATCAGGCTCGCGAGCGCGAAGGCGCCGATGAACGGATAGCCCTCCGGCGTAATGGGCACCATTTGCTGGCGGATGGAATTGGCAATCGACATAGGCTTATCTCGGTGCTTCCAGTTTCCCCTTCCCTGGCAGGGGCCGGGGGTGGCGCGAGGGGCGCCGGGATGGTGTCTTGGCGCCCGTACATGCGCCGGAAATGCCCGCCACGCAATATCCCGTCCGGCGGCGCGACGACGCGCCTACTGCGCTGCGTCCACGGGCGCCTCGACCGGCTTTGCCGCGGCTTCGGAAATGGCGTCCTCGACCGGCGGGGGATTGCGGTTCGGAGCGGCCGGCTCCTCGCCGGCCCGCGCCAGTTTCTCCCGCGCTTCTTCGGCCTCGCGCTGGCGATTCCACATGCTGGCGTACAGCCCGTTTTTGACCAGCAGCGCCTGATGGGTGCCGCGCTCGACGATCTCGCCGCGGTCCAGCACGACGATTTCGTCGGCGCCGACAATGGTCGACAGCCGGTGCGCGATGACGAGCGTGGTGCGGCCGCGCGACACGCGCTCCAGCGCATCCTGGATTTCGCGCTCGGTGTGACTGTCGAGCGCCGAGGTGGCCTCGTCCAGCACCAGAATCGGCGGCGACTTGAGAATGGTGCGGGCGATGGCAACGCGCTGCTTCTCGCCGCCGGACAGCTTCAGGCCGCGCTCGCCGACTTCGGTGTCATAGCCCTTCGGCGCCATGCGGATCAGCGGATCGATCTGCGCAAGCTTCGCCGCCTCCTCCACTTCGGCGTCACTCGCCTCCCAGCGGCCATAGCGGATGTTGTAGCGGATGGTGTCGTTGAACAGGACGGTGTCCTGCGGCACCATGCCGATCGCCTGCCGCAGCGACGTCTGCGTCACCTTGGCGATGTCCTGCCCGTCGATCAGAATTCGCCCGTCGGCCAGATCGTAGAACCGGTATAGCAGCCGCGAGATGGTCGACTTCCCGGCGCCGGAGGGACCGACCACGGCCACCGTGCGGCCGGCCGGCACTTCGAAGCTGATGCCTTTGAGGATGCGGCGGTCCGGCTCGTAGGAAAATGCGACGTTCTCGAACCGCACGGTGCCGGCGGCGATGGCGAGCGGCGGCGCGTTCGGCACATCCTTGATCTCGGGTTCGCGCGACAGGATCGAGAACATCAGTTCGATGTCGGTGATGGCCTGCTTGATCTCGCGGTAGACCATGCCCATGAAGTTGAGCGGCTGATAAAGCTGGATCATCATGGCGTTGATCAGCACGAAATCGCCGACCGTCTTGGTGCCGGCGCGCACTTCCAGTGCGCACATGACCATGGCGCCGCCAAGTCCGAAGGTGAAGATCACCGCCTGCCCGGCATTGAGCACCGCAAGCGAGGTATAGGCGCTGACGCTGGCGCTTTCGTAACGCGCCATCGACTTGTCGTAGCGCTGCGCCTCGCGCTCCTCAGCGGAGAAATACTTCACCGTCTCGTAGTTGAGCAGCGAATCGATCGCCTTCACATTGGCATCGGAGTCGCTGTCGTTCATTTTGCGACGAATGCCGATGCGCCACTCGGTCGCGTAATAGGTAAAGACCATGTAGGCGGTGACGGTGACCAGGATCAGCACGACGTAGCGCCAGTCGAACTGCCACATCAGGATGCCGACGATGAGCGCCAGCTCGATCACGGTCGGCGCCAGTTGCAGGATCACCATCCGCACGATGGTCTCGATGGCGTTGCGGCCGCGCTCGAGCACGCGTGTCAGGCCGCCGGTCTTGCGCTCGAGGTGAAAGCGCAACGACAGTTCGTGCATGTGGACGAAAGTGCGGTAGGCCAGCCGGCGCACCGCGTGCATCGCCACCTTGGCGAACAGGCCGTCGCGCAGTTGCGTCAGCACCGCCATCAAAATGCGCATGCCGCCATAGGCGATGGTCATGGCGATCGGCGCCGCCATCGCCCAGAGCAGCCAGTCGGACGACGCCACCGGCGCGCTGCCGGTGCCGGCCAGCGCATCGGTCGCCCATTTGTAGGTAAACGGCACCGCCACGGTGGCGAGTTTGGCCGCCAGCAACAGAATGGTGGCCCACAGCACCCGCCACTTCAGGTCGCGGCGGTCCGACGGCCAGATATAGGGCCACAGCCGGACCACAGTCGCGATCAGGGCGCCGCGGTCGGCAGGGGTCGGCGGCGGCGCGGCGGATCGGTGGTGATGGTCGCTCATTCAGGGCCCGGCACGGACGGGCTGGTCTGGGATCCCGTCGAAGCTCCCCATATAGGTGGATTCTCCGCGACTGGCACCCGCGCAGCCACTATTCCCCCGGCCGTCTTGACGGCGTCATTGCTGCAATGCACATCAAGGATATGATCAAACCCGACCAAAACAGCCAAATCCGCACCATCTGCGTTTATTGCGGCTCCGGCGGCGGCACCAGCCCCGCCTTCGTCGCCGCCGCCAAGGCCTTCGGCAAAATGATGGCCGACAACGGCATTGCGCTGATCTATGGCGGCGGCAACATCGGCATGATGGGCACGGTCTCGGCCGCGGTGATGGAAAACGGCGGCAAGGCGATCGGCATCATCCCGGAATTCCTGCTGACCAAGGAACGCGCCGGGCGCCATGGTGCCGACAACCTCATCGTCACCGCCGACATGCACGAACGCAAGCGCAAGATGTTCGAGATGTCGGACGCCTTCGTGGCGATGCCGGGTGGCGTCGGCACGCTGGAAGAGATCGTCGAGCAGATGACCTGGGCCCAGCTCGGCCGGCACAAGAAGCCGATCCTGCTCGCCAATATCGAGGGCTTCTGGCAGCCGCTGTGCGCCCTGCTCGACCACATGCGGGCAACCGAATTCATCCGCGGCGACTTCAATTTTGATCTGCTGGTCGCCGATCAGGTCGAGGATATCCTGCCAAAGCTGCAGCAGGCCGCCGCCGCAACGCCGGACGATGCCAAGGCCATGAAGGCCGTCGCGCCGGCGAAGCTCTGATCGCTATCTGAGGAACGTGACCGCCTCGATGCGGTTACCGTCGGCATCGCGGATAAAGGCGGCATAGTAGCCCGCGCCGTGCTGCGGCCGCAGACCGGCGCGCCATCGCTGTCACCGCCGGCGGTCAGCGCCGCTGCGTGAAACGCGTCCACAAGTTCGGGACTGCGCGCGCGGAAACAAACGTGTGCGCCGTGCCCCTCCGGCAGCGCCGGGGTATCGGCGCGCAGGTTGATCCAGAACTCCGGATAGGTCTTGCCGTAGCCGACCGTGGCCCGGCGCCGTTCCAGCGCGACAAGTCCGAGCGGGCCCAGCACGGCGTCATAGAACCGCGCGGCGGCCTCCAGATCGCGTACCGCAATGGAGACGTGGTCGATCATGGCGTCTTGCCCTTCATCGCAGCCCGTGCCGGCATGGAGCGACGCGCAATGCGAGGACGACAGTCCCGGAATTCGCTTCGCTCCATCCGGGCTACAAGTCCGTCACTCTCTCGCCAGCGGGCCGAAGGAAAAACTCACGCCGGGGCGCCGGACTTCACCAGCTTGAAGACAATCGAATCCATCAGCGCCTGGAACGAGGCGTCGATGATATTGGCCGAGACGCCGATGGTGGTCCAGCGATCGCCCGTCTCGTCCTGGCTTTCGATCAGCACCCGCGTCACCGCCTCGGTGCCGCCGTTGAGGATACGAACGCGGTAGTCGGTCAGCGTCAGCCCGGCAATGTACTTCTGGTACTTGCCGAGATCCTTGCGCAGCGCGACGTCGAGCGCATTGACCGGGCCGTTGCCTTCCGCCGCCGAGATGAGCCGGTCGTCGCCGACGGTGACCTTGACCACCGCCATGGTGACGGTGACGCGCTCGCCTTTGGCGTTGTTGCGCTGCTCGACATTGACATCGAACTGGGTGACGTCGAAATAGGTCGGCACGGTACCGAGCGTGCGGCGCGCCAGCAGCTCGAATGAGGCGTCGGCCGCCTCGTAAGCGTAACCCAGCGCCTCGCGCTCCTTGACGATCTCGAGCAGCCGGCCGATGCGCGGGTCGTCCTTGTCGGCCTTGATGCCGATGCGCTCGAGCTCGGCCAGCACGTTGGACTTGCCGGCCTGCTCCGACACCAGCACCTTGCGCCTGTTGCCGACGCTTTCCGGCGCGACGTGTTCGTAAGTCGCCGGCGCCTTGGCGATGGCGGAGGCGTGAATGCCGGCCTTGGTGGCGAAGGCGCTGTCGCCGACGTAAGGCGCGTGGCGGTTCGGGGCGCGGTTGAGACGCTCGTCCAGCGCGTGCGACAGCTGCGTCAGTCTGCCGAGCGACGCGTCGCTGACGCCTATTTCAAACCGGTCGGCGTATTCCGCCTTGAGCTTCAGGGTCGGAATGATCGACACCAGATTGGCATTGCCGCAGCGCTCGCCGAGCCCGTTCAGCGTGCCCTGGATCTGACGGGCGCCGGCGCGCACCGCGGCGAACGAATTGGCCACCGCCTGCTCGGTGTCGTTATGGGCGTGGATGCCGACGTGGCCGCCGGGAATTTCCTTCACTACCGCGCCGACGATCGTCTCGATCTCGTCGGGCAGCGTGCCGCCATTGGTGTCGCACAGCACCACCCAGCGCGCGCCCTCTTCGTAGGCCGCCTTGGCGCAGGCCAGCGCATAGTCCGGATTGGCCTTGTAGCCGTCGAAGAAATGCTCGCAGTCCAGCATGACCTCGCGGCCCTTCGCCCGGGCGGCGCGGACGCTGTCGCGGATCGAGGCGATGTTTTCTTCGTTGGTGGTCTCCAGCGCCACCCGCACATGATAGTCCCAAGCTTTGGCGACAAAGCAGATGGCGTCGGCTTTGGCGTCCAGCAAAAGCGCGAGCCCCGGATCGTTGGCGGCCGAGCGTCCCGGCCGCCGCGTCATGCCGAAGGCGGTAAAGGTCGTCTTCAGGCCACGGTCGGCCGCGAACAGTTCGGTGTCGGTCGGGTTGGCGCCGGGGTAGCCGCCTTCGACATAATCGATGCCGAGGCCGTCCAGCATCTGCGCAATCGCCAGCTTATCGGCGAGCGTGAAGTCGACGCCATTGGTCTGCGCGCCGTCGCGCAGCGTGGTGTCGAACAGATAGATACGCTCGCGCGGCATGGCGGTTACCAGGTGTAATAGTTGGACGCGAGCGCCATGGCGACGACGATGGCGATCGCGGCAATGAAGAGATGATGGCGCTTCATGGCAGCCTCAGGTCAGGCGGTAGACGACGTAGGACGCGATCAGCGCGGCGGCGACCAACACGCCGTACTTGACGACGATGTAATAGAACCAGTGGCGCGGAAACGGCGTGTCGGGCCTCTTCATCGGGCGTCTCCCTTCTCGGTAAGCTGCTTGTGCAGGGTGGTGTTGGCGAGCCATTCGTCGCCCGCCAGCACCGTGTTGCGCTGTTGCGCGACATAGCCGCGCTTCTCGAAAAAGCCGCGCGCGGTATCGCTCGCGTCGACGATCAGCTTGTCGGCGCCGCGGCCGCCGGCCAGTTTTTCCAGCGCGTCGATCAGCAGACGGCCAACGCCCTGCCCGGCCGCGGCCGGATGTACATACAGGAGATCGATCTTGTCGCGTCCAGCCAGCGAGGCAAAGCCGACCGGCGAACCTTCGAGCAACGCGATCAAAGTGAGCTGGCTGCCGAGCTGCTTGGCAAAGACGGCGGCGTCATCGGCGCGCGAAGCCCAGGCCTGCTGCTGCGCCTCGGAGTAGTCGTCACCGGTGAGGTCCATGATGCTGGCACGGAAGATCTCGACCAGCATCGACAGGTCAGACGGCAGATACGGGCGCAAGGCCAGTTTGGGATGTGCCGTCGCCATCAGCGGCGCTCCCCCGGCGAGACAAGGCGTAGATGGCCGTAACAAGCCCGGCCATGACGAAGCAGCGTCATCGCGCGACCTCCCACGTCGTGCCGCCCTTGGAGTCCTTGAGAACGACGCCCATGGCGGCGAGCTCGTCGCGAATGCGGTCGGATTCCGCGAAGTCCTTGGCGGCACGCGCCGCGGTGCGCGCGTCAATCAGCGCCTGCACCTTTGCCGTATCGATCCCGGCGCCGGTCTGCCGCCGCGCTGCCCATTGCGCCGCACTTTCGCGCAGGAAGCCGAGCCACCGCAGCGACGACGCCAGGTCGCCGCGGGCTTTGTTGTTACCGGCCTGCGCCAGATTGCGGATGCCGTGCAGCACGGTGATCATCTGATGGGTGTTGAGATCGTCGCCGAGCGCTTCCAGCACCGCGGCCGGCACCGATCCGCCCGCGGCATCGCCGGCCACCCAGTACCAGTCGTCCAGCGTTTTCCAGCTTTCCTCCAGCCCCTTCACCGTCCAGTCGATCGGCTGCCGATAATGCGTGCGCAACATGTTGAAGCGCAGCACTTCCCCCGGCCAGTCGGCCAGCAATTCGTTGATAGTGAAGAAGTTGCCGAGGCTCTTCGACATCTTCTCGCCTTCGACCTGCAGGAAGCCGTTGTGCATCCAGAAATTCGCCATCACCGGCGTGCCGTGGGCGCAGCGCGATTGCGCGATCTCGTTCTCGTGGTGCGGGAAGATCAGATCGAGGCCGCCGCCGTGGATATCGAACACGTCGCCGAGATAGGCCGCGCTCATCGCCGAGCATTCGATGTGCCAGCCGGGCCGGCCCCTGCCCCACGGGCTGTCCCAGCCGGGCTCGTCGGCGGCGGACTGCTTCCACAGCACGAAGTCACTCGGGTTCTTCTTGTGCGCGTCCACCGCGACGCGCGCACCGGCCAGTTGATCCTCGAGCTTGCGGCCGGACAGCGCGCCGTAGTCCGGCATCGAGGTGGTGTCGAACAGCACCTCGCCATTAGCCTCATAGGCATGGCCGCGTGCGATCAACTGCCTGATCAGCGTCACCATGTCGGCCTTGCCGTCGGCGCGCGGCAGCACGAATTCGGTGGCGCGCGGCTCGACGGTCGGGCGCAGGCAGCCGAGCGCATCGACGTCGGCGTGGAATTGCCGCTCGGTGGTCTCGGTGACTTTGCGGATCGCCTCGTTCAGCGGCAGCCCGGGAAAGTCGCGCGCCGCGCGCGCGTTGATCTTGTCGTCGACGTCGGTGATGTTGCGGACATAGGTGACGTTCGCCTCGCCATAGACATGGCGCAGCAGGCGGTACAGCACGTCGAACACGATCACCGGCCGCGCATTGCCGATATGGGCGAAGTCGTAGACCGTCGGGCCGCAGACATACATGCGCACCCGCGACCGGTCGATCGGGGTGAAAACCCGCTTCTCGCGCGTCAGCGTATCGTAGAGCTTGAGCTCCATAGGGACTTCCATCGGCTCGCTGGCCGGGCGTCCCTGCTATCTCGAACTGGAGAAAAGACGGCCGCAGCCAGCGTGGGTGCGCTAGCTAATAATCTCGCGGCAAATGCCGCAGATATGGTTAAGGCCGGTCATTGCGGGCGCACAATGCTGAGTTGGCCCGGCGGCGTCAAGAGCCCGCGGCGCGTCGAGACCACGTGGTTAAACGGGTCTTAAGGAATTTTCCGGCATTGTTCCGGCCGGCGCCGGCTCGGCGTCCTTTTCAGCAAGCAGGCGCTCCCCATGCGGATATTTCTGGCCGGCCTTGCCGCCCTCGTGATCGCCACCACCGCCGCGCAGGCCGAACGGCGCATGTTCATCATTGCCAACGACGCCGACGCCTACGGGGTCGACCGTTGCCTGGCCTCCGGCGCCAAGTGCGGCGCAGCGGCCGCCAATGCCTATTGCAAGTCGCACCAGTTCACCGCCGCCGCCTCCTTCAGCAAGGTCGATCGCGACGACATCACTGGCGCCATTCCCACCGGCGGGTCCGGCGGCTGCAAGGGCGCCAATTGCGACGAACTGGTCGCCATCGTCTGCACCCGCTGATTCTCCGTTAAAAGTTCCATATCTCGTCCGGAACGCTGCTTTTCCGGGACCGGGAGCGTTTGTTCCACGCGGTTGAATTTCCCCGCCCACCCCGGTACCAAGAGTCGGGGACACCAATCCGGCAGGGGAATGCCAACTTCACTCACGCGACCACCGCTGCCTGTAGAGCTGCCGCCGGCCGACAGTCGCGCCGAGCGGCCGCTACGGCTTCTCATCGCCGGGGCGGTGGTACTGCCCATCGCGATCTTCGTGGTCGCCGCGTGGATTTCCTATAACCAGCATATCGTTGAGGCCCGGGACCGCCTCGAGCGCACCGTGGCGGCAATGCACGAGCACGCCGTCAAGGTGTTCGAGACCTTCGAGATCAGCGAGCGCTACCTCGAGGAAGTGTTCGACAACGTCAGTGACGACAGTATCCGGCTCAACGAGCCCGACTATTCCGAGCGGCTGCGCAATTTCATCAGGTCCCTGCCCCAGTTGCGTGACCTCTGGGTCATTGACCGCAACGGCCGGCCGCTGGTTTCCGGTACGATCTATCCGATGCCGCGCGATCTCGACCTGTCCGACCGCGACTATTTCCGCGTCCACCGGTTGGGAGACACGCAGACCTTCATCAGCGAAGTGATCGGCGCGCGGGTCGGCGACTCCAGCTTTTTCGCCATTACGCGAAAGCGCCTGTCGGAGGGCAAGTTCAACGGCGTCTATCTGGTCTCGATCGCACCGGAATATTTCACCCGCTACTACTCGGAGCTGCCGCGCAGCGACCTGACGGTCGCCGGCCTGGTCCGCGCCGATGGCGCGCTGCTCGCGCGCTATCCGGCGACGCTGGAGATGGGTGCCCGGCTGCCGCCGCACTCGCCGATGATGGCGGGCATCGCCAACAATCCGGAGCGCGGCACCGTAGCCGGTTCGTCGTTCTTCGAGACCGTCGAGCGCATTCTCTCCTATCGCAAGCTGCCCATGCATGACGCCTACGTCTATGCGGCGCTCGATATGTCCGCGATCCGTGACCTGTGGATGCGCAACATGGCGCAACATCTGGTGTTCGGATTGCCCGCCACGCTGGTGATGTTCGGGCTGGGGTTGATGACGCTGCGTCACACCCGGCGCGAACTGGTCGCCTATGCGCAATTGCAGGAAGAGACGGCGAAGCGGCAAGCCACCGAACAGGCGCTGCGTCAAGCGCAGAAAATGGAGGCGGTCGGCCGGCTGACCGGCGGCATCGCCCATGATTTCAACAACCTGCTGACCGCCATCATCGGCAATGCCGAACTGGCGCTGCGACGGCTCGATGGCGCCGACGAGCGGGTCGGCCGTTCGCTGAATGCCATTCGTCAGGCCTCATTGCGGTCGGCGACCTTGGTACAGCGGTTGCTCGCCTTCTCGCGTCAGCATCCGCAGGAAGTCAAAACCGTCGACATCAACCGGCTGGTGCAGGACATGTCGGAACTGCTGCACCGCTCGATCGGCGAGGCCGTGACCATCGAGACCGTACTGGCGAGCGGGCTTTGGAAAACCGCGATCGATCCCAACCAGCTTGAGAACGCCGTGCTCAATCTGGCGGTCAACGCCCGCGACGCCATGCCGGGCGGCGGCCGGCTGACCATCGAGACCTCCAACGCCTATCTCGACGAGGCCTATGTCGGGCGCGCCGGCGGCGACGTGAAGCCGGGCCAATTCGTCATGGTCGCGGTCAGCGACACCGGCGTCGGCATGACGGCCGAGGTGCGCGACAAGGCTTTCGAACCGTTCTTCACCACCAAGCCGACCGGCGCCGGATCGGGCCTCGGGCTCAGCATGGTCTACGGCTTCGTCAAGCAGTCCGACGGTCACGTGCAGATTTACAGCGAGCCAGGCCAGGGCACCTCGATCAAACTGTACTTCCCGCGGCTGGCCGACGAGAAGGCCTTCCCGACCCGCGACGCGGTCGAAGCGCCGCCGATGCCGAGCGGTGAGCGGCATACCGAGTACATCCTGCTGGTCGAGGACGACGATGACGTCGGCCGTTTCGTTGCAGACGCCCTGAGCGATATCGGCTATCGGATCGTTCGTGCCGGCACGGCGGCCGAAGGACTCGAGATCCTGCGTAAACAGCCGGACATCGACATGCTGCTGACCGATGTGGTGTTGCCGGGCGGCATGAACGGCCGCGAGCTGTCGGTGGAGGCCCACAAAATCCGTCCGAACCTGCCGGTGCTGTTCGCGACCGGCTACACCCGCAATGCCATCATCCATCACGGCCGGCTCGACGCCAACGTCGAACTGCTGGTGAAGCCGTTCACCACCGAGGCGCTGGCGCGCAAGGTGCGGCAGGTGCTGGACGCGCGGGCGACGTAACGCGCATGTGCTGACTTCACATCGCCGTGACATCCGTGCATCTCCGCCGCACCGCGGGAACGCCAAGGTGTGCGCCGCGTTATATTGGAACCCTCGTTTCGGCTCCAATGGCGATCTGCCCATGAAACTGATGCTTCTCTTTCTGCTCGTTGGCTCATTGCTGATGATGGCTCATTTCGATGCGCCGCTGCGCTCGCGGCGCAGCCGGCGGCTGGTGCGGCAGCGCCCGGCCTCGCGCAGGACATTTAGAACGCTTCCAAACTAGTTGCATGCGGTCGTAACTTCGGCCAAAGTCCTTTGATCGCGCCGGCAGCCGCCGAATGGCTGCTGCGCGGGCCGGGGAACGCGGTGCGACGATGACCGATCAGACGACAGCAATGGCCGCGGTAGCGGCGGCGCCCGAGCCAGTGGCGCTCAAGCTCGAAGAATTCCTGCCCTACCGTCTCAACGTCGCCGCCGGCCTCGTCTCGCAGGCGCTGGCCCGCGTTTATGCCGACCGCCACCGCTTCAGCCTGCCGGAATGGCGGGTGCTGGTCACGCTCGGCCAGTACGGGCTGATGACCGCCAAGGCCGTTGGCGCGCACAGTCATATGCACAAGACAAAGGTGTCGCGCGCGGTCGCGCTGCTGGAACGGCGCAAGCTCGTGACGCGGCGCGCCAACCGCGCCGATTTGCGCGAGGCATTCCTGTCGCTGACACCGGCTGGCCGCGACATCTACAGCGAACTCGCACCTGCGGCGCTCGAATTTTCCCGGCAACTGATGGGTGCGGTGGACAGCGCCGACCGGCCGGCGCTGGACCGGGCTTTGACCCGGTTGACCGAACGCGCCGCGCAGTTGGCCCCCGAATTCGCCAACACCAGCGGCGACAGGTAAGTTACCCCGATCTGTCGTGCCAGCCGGGGTGCCCACCGTGAAACTCTACAGCTATTTCCGCTCGTCCGCCGCCTACCGGGTGCGGATTGCGCTTAATCTCAAGGGTCTGTCGTATGAAATGGTGCCAGTCCATCTGACCAAGGATGGCGGCCATCAACGCCAGCCGGCGTTCAGGTCGGTCAATCCCCAGATGCGGGTGCCGGCGCTCCAACTTTCCAGCGGAGAAGTGCTGACCCAGTCGCTGGCAATCATTGAATATCTCGACGACATTCAACCCGAGCCGCCGCTGCTGCCGGCCGATGCGCTCGACCGCGCCAAGGTCCGCGCCATTGCGCAGATCGTCGCTTGCGATATTCATCCGCTGAACAACCTGCTGCCGCTGCAATATCTCAAGCGCACGTTGAAGCATGAGCAGCCGGACATCGACGCCTGGTATCATCACTGGGTCACCGACGGCTTCACCGCCATCGAGACGCTGATCTCGCCCGGCCCCTATGCCTGCGGCCCGCAGGTGACCCTGGCGGATATCTGCCTGGTCCCGCAGGTTTACAATGCGCGGCGGCTGAAGGTTCCCCTCGACAAATTCCCGAAAATCGTTGCCGTTGAGGCCGCCTGTCTCAGGGTTGCGGCGTTTGACAAAGCCACGCCGGACAAGCAACCGGATGCGGAGTGACGTCACCAAACTGATTTGTTAAGGCACCACCGCCTTGCCTCACCCGACACGCACTCAGACTGCCGGAAGCCACCGTGGCCCTTAGCAAGCTCGCTCGCGTCGTCCTCTGGATGATCGGTGCCCTCCTCTCCTTCTCGGTCATGGCGGTATCGATCCGCCAATTGTCCGCGCTTGGCCTCAGCATTTTCGAGATCCTCGCGATCCGCAGCATCGTCGCGCTGATCGTGCTGTTCGCGCTGCTGGCGCTACGGCCGGAGTTGCGGGTGCACGCCAGGCCGCGGCGGATGCCGCTTAACTTTCTGCGCAATGGCGTGCACTACGTGTCGCAATACATGTGGGCCCTTTCGCTGACGATGCTGCCGCTGGCGATGGTATTCGCGCTGGAGTTCACCATGCCGGTCTGGACCGCGCTGCTGGCGGTTTGGCTACTGGGCGAAAGGCTGACGCCGAGCCGCATCGGCGTCGTGATATTCGGCCTGATCGGCATTCTCGTCATTCTGCGGCCGGGGCTGGCCAGCTTCAATCCGGCGGTGTTTCTCGTGCTGGTGGCGGCCTTCGGCTATGCCATCACCATGATCACCACCAAGAAACTGACCATGACCGAGACGACATTCGGCATCATTTTCTGGATGGCGGTGATCCAGTTGCCGCTGTCGCTGCTGGGCAGCGACCTCACCGTCTTTGCCGGTCTTCAACCGGCCCACATCTTGCCTGCCCTGGGCGTCGGCATCTCCGGCCTGACGTCGCACTACTGCCTCAGCAATGCCTTCCGGGCTGGCGACGCGACGGTCGTGGTACCGATGGATTTCATGCGCATCCCGTTGATCGCCGTCATCGGGTGGGCCTTGTATGGCGAACAGCTCGACCTCTTCGTCCTGCTCGGCGCCCTGATCATCGTTGCCGGTGTGCTGTGGAACCTGCGCGCAGAAACCGCACGGGCGCGCCTGCTGCCGCCATGATTTTCCCGTCTTTTCACTATCTAGCTGCGGCATCAACAGACCCGAAACGGGGTCCCCATTCTCCGGATCATGAGCTAAAGTCCGCCGCATGATGAGCTTTCGACCAACGCTTGCAGCAGCAGCCGTGCTGGCCATTTGCATGTCCGGCACAGCGGCGGCCCAATCCGCCAACCCGACCTGCCAGCGGCTGGAAGCCCAATTAACCTCGCTCGACCGCGGCAACGCCGACCCGGCTCGCGCCGACCAGATCCGCCGCGCCGAGGATGCGGTCAACCGCCAGCAGTTTGAGGTCGACCAGCGGGTCGCGCAGGCCCGCAATATGGGCTGCGAAAACACCGGCTTTTTCTCCATCTTCAACAATCCGCCGCCGCAGTGTGGCGGCCTGAACCGCCAGATCGATCAGATGCGGATGGCGCTGGAGCGCACGCGGATCGAGCTCGAGCGTCTCAGCGGCGGCACCACCGAGCGCGCCGCGCAGCGGCAGTCGCTGATCATCGCGCTCAGCAACAACAATTGCGGCCCGCAGTATCGGGCGGCCGCGGTGCAGGGCCAGCAAGGCGGCTTCTTCGACCGCCTGTTCGGCGGTGGCGGCGGAGCCGGCGGCGGCCAGATCTCGCAAGAACTGTCTGGACCGATGGGCGGCACCTATCGCACCCTCTGCGTCCGCACATGCGACGGCTACTACTATCCGATCTCGTTCTCGACCACGCCGGACCGTTTCCCGGCCGACGAGAACATTTGCCAGCGCACCTGTCCGGCGGCCGAGGTGTCTCTGTACACCTACCATAACCCCGGCGAGGACGTGTCCAAGGCGGTTTCGATCGGCGGCCGGCCCTACTCCGAACTGCCGGCGGCGTTTCGCTATCGCACATCGTACGACTCGAGCTGCAGCTGCCGCCGTCCTGGCGAAAGCTGGGCCGATGCCCTGAACGCAGCGGGC
Organism: Pseudolabrys sp.; assembly: GCA_022843325.1. Taxonomy (GTDB): domain Bacteria; phylum Pseudomonadota; class Alphaproteobacteria; order Rhizobiales; family Xanthobacteraceae; genus Pseudolabrys. The sequence goes on from JALHNV010000044.1 coordinate 23,857, forward strand.
GGCGACGCAACGCTGGCGCCGGGCGATGTGGTCGTGACCGAGCAGAATGCGCGGAGGTTGTCGCAGCCGCGCACCGGCGCCGACGGCAAACCGATCCGTCCGGACCCGCGCACCAAGCCAAGCGCCACCGCCGCGGCGGGCGAAACACCCGCCGACACGCCGGCCGACGCCGCTAACCGCACCGTGCGGCCAGTCGGGCCGACCTTCCTGCCCGCGCGGTAGCTGTCCTAAAAATCGAACGCTTCGGTCTTGACCGGCTGACCGGTCAGCAGCGACACGTCGGGCTTCGGCAGTGGCGTGCCGGGATCGCGGAAGCGGTTGGTGATCGGGTAGCGGCGGTCGCGGCCGAAATTCTTCAGCGTCACCTTCACGCCCGGCGCCGCCTGACGGCGTTTGTATTCGGCGATATTGAGCATGCGCTCGACCCGCACCACGGTGTCACGGTCGAAGCCGGCGGCCACGATCGCCGCGATCGGCTCCTCGCGCTCCACCAGCCGCTCCAGCACCGCATCCAGCACATCATAAGGCGGCAGCGAGTCCTGATCGGTCTGGTTCTCGCGCAATTCCGCCGTCGGCGGCCGGGTGATGATGTTTTCCGGGATGACAATGCCGCCCGGCCCCATCGCATCCTCCGGCTTCCAGACATTGCGCAGGTGCGACAGGCGGAACACCTCGGTCTTGTAAAGATCCTTGATCGGGTTGAAGCCACCGTTCATGTCGCCATAGAGCGTGGCATAGCCGACCGACATCTCGGACTTGTTGCCCGTCGTCACCACCATGAGATTGAACTTGTTGGAGATACCCATCAGGATCACGCCGCGGGCGCGCGCCTGCAGATTCTCTTCCGTCACGTCACGCGCCTTGCCGGCGAAAGCCGGCGCGAGCGCAGCCTCCAGACCTTCGACCGCCGCGGCGATCGGCAATATTTCGTATTTGACGCCGAGCGCCTTCGCACAGGCGGCGGCATCGTCGAGCGACACCTGCGCCGTGAACTTGTACGGCATCATGATGCAGCGAACGCGGGCCGGCCCCAGCGCATCGACGGCAATCGCCGCGCACAGCGCCGAGTCGATGCCGCCGGAAAGCCCCAGCACCACCCCGGGAAATCCGTTCTTGTTGACGTAGTCGCGCAGGCCGAGCACACAGGCGGCATAGTCGGCGCGATCCGCTTCGTCGCTGGCGACCATCGGACCGTTCTCGCAACGCCAGGTGCCGCCGTCGCGCACCCAGTGCGTGGTGACGATGGTTTCCTGGAAGCCACAAAGCTGGAACGCCAGCGAGCAATCGGCATGCAGGCCGAACGACACGCCGTCGAACACCAGTTCGTCCTGGCCGCCGATCTGGTTGACGTAGACCGTCGGAAGACCCTGCTCGGTGACGCGCGCCACCGCGATGTTGATGCGGACGTCGCCCTTCTGCCGCCAATACGGCGAACCGTTCGGCACCACCAGCATTTCGGCACCGGTTTCGGCCAGGCACTCGACGACTTCCGCGCTCCAGATGTCTTCGCAGATCGGAACGCCGAGGCGTACGCCGCGGAAACTGACCGGGCCCGGCATCGGGCCGGCGGCGAACACGCGCTTCTCATCGAAGACGCCGTAGTTCGGCAAATCGACCTTGTAGCGCAGTGCGGCGATGGTGCCGCCGTCGAGCAAGGCGACCGCGTTGTAGAGCTTGCCGCCATCGAGCCACGGCGCGCCAACCAGCAGCGCCGGACCCGGCGTCGCGGTCTCGCGAGCAAGGTCTTCCATGGCGGCACGGCAGGCGGCCTGGAAGGCCGGTTTCAGCACCAGATCTTCGGGCGGATAGCCGGCGATGAACAATTCGGGAAAGACAACCAGATCGGCGCCCTGCGCGGCAGCCGTGGCGCGGGCGCGGCGCACTTTCTCAACGTTGCCGGCGATGTCGCCGACGGTCGAGTTCAACTGGGCAATGGCAATCGCCAGGCGATCGGAAGGGCGGGCGTTCATGACACTGCTCTAACGCCTGCGGTACCGGCCGGCAATCGCCGGCCGCCATTCCTGAAATGCAGCCCTAGAGCCCGGCCGCCGCCGGCAGCGGCTTGGCATGGGCGATGCGCTCTTTCTTGAGCAGTTCGGCCAGCAGGAAGGCCAGATCGATCGCCTGCTCGGCGTTGAGCCGCGGGTCGCAGACCGTGTGATAGCGGTCGTTGAGGTCGGCATCGCTGATGGCGCGGGCGCCCCCGGTGCATTCGGTGACGTTCGCTCCGGTCATCTCGAGATGCACGCCGCCGGCATAGGTGCCCTCGGCCTGATGCACGTCAAAGAAGGCGCGGACCTCCTTGAGGATCAGGTCAAACGGCCGGGTCTTGTAGCCGGACGCCGAGGTGATGGTGTTGCCGTGCATGGGATCGCACGACCACAGCACCACCCTGCCCTCGCGCTTCACGGCGCGGATCAGAGCCGGCAGATGATCGCCAACCTTGTCGGCGCCGAAGCGGCCGATGAGCGTCAGGCGGCCGGCTTCGTTGTCCGGGTTAAGCGTATCGATCAGGCGCAGCAGATCGTCAGCCTTCAGGGACGGGCCGCATTTCAAGCCGATCGGATTCTTGATGCCGCGCGCGTATTCGATATGCGCATGATCGAACTGGCGGGTGCGATCGCCGATCCAGATCATGTGGCCCGAGGTGGCATACCAATCACCCGTCGTCGAATCGATGCGGGTGAAGGCTTCCTCGTAGCCGAGCAGCAGCGCTTCATGGCTGGTGTAGAACTCGGTGGTGCGCAGCTCCGGATGGCTCTCGAGATCGAGGCCGCAGGCCTGCATGAAGCCGAGCGCTTCGGAAATGCGGTCAGACAATTCGACATAGGCGCGCGACTGCGGGCTGTCCTTGACGAAGCCGAGCATCCACTGCCGCACGCTGGCAAGGTTGGCGTAACCGCCCTGCGCGAAGGCGCGCAGCAGGTTGAGCGTCGCCGCCGACTGCCGATAGGCCTCGACCTGACGGCGCGGATCGGGACGGCGCGCCTCTTCGGTGAAGGCGATGTCGTTGATGATGTCGCCGCGATAGCTCGGCAACTCCTTGCCGTCGCGCTTCTCGACCGGCGAGGAGCGCGGCTTGGCAAACTGACCGGCGATGCGGCCGACCTTGACCACGGGCGACGCCGCCGCATAGGTCAGCACCACCGCCATCTGCAGGAACATGCGGAAGAAGTCGCGGATGTTGTTGGCGCCGTGTTCGGCAAAGCTCTCGGCGCAATCGCCGCCCTGCAGCAGGAACGCTTCGCCATTGGCGACGCGGGCGAGCTGCTTCTTCAGATTGCGCGCCTCGCCGGCAAAAACCAGCGGCGGGAAGGTCGCGAGCTGCTTCTCAACATCGGCCAGCGCCTGCATGTCCGGGTAGTCCGGGACCTGCATGACGGGCTTTTTGCGCCAACTATCCGGCGTCCAGCGTTCAGGCATAACCAATAAGCTCCAGATTTCCGGGGGTTATATACCAACCCCACCGGCCGAGGCCAGTTTTTCGAGGCCACTGCCGACAAATGGTTATTTCCGGGCGTCCCGGCCATAGCTGAAGGCCTTTTCCCGCATCGTCACCAGTTCTTCGGCGATGGTCGGGTGGACCGCCATGGTGGCGTCGAAGTCGGCCTTGGTGGCCCCCATCCGGAATGCCACGCCGACCAACTGGATCATTTCGCCTGCCTCGGGGCCGGCAATATGGCAGCCGACCACTTTGTCCGTCGTGCCGTCGACCAGAAGCTTCATGAAGCAGCGGGTGGCGCGGCCGGCCAGCACCATCTTCATCGAGCGGAAGCTGGTCTTGTAGACGTCGACAATCGGGTACTGCTCGCGGGCCTGTGCCTCCGTCAGACCGATGACGCCCAGCTCCGGCTCGGTGAACACCGCAGTCGGCACGTTGGCGTGATCAACCTTGGTCGGCTTACCGCCATAGAGCGTGTCGGCAAAGGCGTGCCCCTCGCGGATCGCCACTGGCGTCAGATTGACGCGGTTGGTGACATCGCCGACGGCATAGATGTTCGGCACCGACGTGCGCGAATATTCGTCGACCTCGATGCCGCCATGCTCGTGGCATGACAGACCGACGTTCTCGCAGCCGAGCCCCATGATATTGGGACGCCGGCCAATGGCGAACATCACTTTATCGACCGCCACCGTGCTGCCGTCGGACAGCGTGGTGCGGTACTCATCGCCGGCCTGCTCGATTGCATCGACGGTCTGGCCACACGTGACGGTAATGCCGCGGGCCTGCATTTCGGATCGCAGATGCTCGCGGATATCGTCATCGAAACCGCGCAGGATGTTTTCGCCGCGGTAGACGACCGTCACCTTGCTGCCGAGGCCGGCAAAGATGCAGGCGAACTCGAGCGCGATATAGCCGCCGCCCTGGATCAGGATGCGCTTGGGCAGTTCCCTCAGATCGAGCGCTTCGTTGGACGAGATCGCATGCTCGATCCCGGGAATGTTGGGCCCCATATGCGGCCAGCCGCCGGTGGCGATCAGGATCGTCTCGGCGTGCACGCGGGCGCCGGTCGCCAGCCGCACGGTGTGCGCATCCTCGATGACCGCGCGGGTCTTGACGACCTGGACCTTGAATCGCTCCAGCGTCGAGCTGTAAGCCGCCTCCAGCCGCGTGATCTCGCGATCCTTGTTGGCGATCAGCGTCTGCCAGCTGAAGGTCGGCTCCGCGCTCCAGCCGAAGCCTTTGGCGTCCTCGAAGTCGTGCGCAAAGCGGGCGGCATAGACCAGCAGTTTCTTCGGCACGCAACCGCGGATCACGCAGGTGCCGCCGACCCTGAACTCCTCGGCCGCCATCACCTTCGCGCCGTAACTCGAGGCGATCCGGGCGGCCCGGACGCCGCCCGAACCCGCGCCTATAACAAAGAGATCGACGTCGTGGTCAGCCATCGCCAGTCACTCCACACGCTCAAGACGCGCCGAACCCATGTCCGGAGCGCCCGATCAGAGCGCGTGCCCCCTCTTCTTCATTTCGTCGCGAATCTTCGGAATCACTTCGTCGGACAACTTGTTGGCCCAGTCCTGCGCGAATTTCAGGCTGTCATCGACGACCAGCGGCTGGACTTCGATCAGCTTCTTGCCCACGGATGTCTTGTAGAACGCCGCGAGTTCTTTCAGTTCGCTCTCGGAGAAGTGGACGGTGTAAATTCGCGCGACTTCGTTGCTCAGTTCGTCGAAGCGCGGCGCCAGATCAGCGCGCATTTTGACTGCAACCTCATTGAGATCTTTGGCGAGCGCAGGATTCTGCTGAAGGAAAAGGTTCTTGGCCTGCTCGACCACACCGGCGATCAGCGGGTTGAACAGCGCCGTGGCGCCGGTGATGGCGACAACTTCCTTGGCGGACGCGAGCGCCGCAGGCGCCGGCTGCTGGGCCATCGCGGCCGGGCTGGTGACGGCCATTGCCGCGGCAACCACCACGAGACGCAAGGCTCGGTGAAACTGCATGAAAGACATTTGAACAACTCCGTTTGGCTCGATCTCTCAAGACCGCTCGACAATCCTGACACCATCCGGCCCGCCGATAATGACCGTCTGGGCGAGATCGACGAACAGGCCATGCTCCATGACCCCGGGAATACCCGACAGCGCATGCGCCATCGCCTTCGGATCGTCAATCCGGCCCAGCGCCGCGTCGATAATCCAGTGGCCGCCATCGGTGACAAAAGCATGGCCGTCCTTGCGCTGCCGCTGCGTCAGCGGCCCCGATTTCTGAAGCGCACCGATAGCGCGATCGATGGCATTGCGGGTCGCCGCAAAGCCGAAGGGAGTGACCTCCACCGGCAGCGGGAAGCGACCGAGCGCATCGACCCATTTGCCAGCGTCGGCGATCACGATCATGCGTGCGGAGGCCGCGGCAACGATCTTTTCGCGCAACAAGGCACCACCCCCACCCTTGATCAGGCTCAGATCGGGACCGATTTCGTCCGCCCCGTCCACCGTCAGATCGAGCTCCGGCGTCTCGTCCAGCGTTGTCAGCGTGATGCCGCAGCGGATCGCGTCGGCATGCGTCGCCTCCGAGGTCGGCACCGCAATGACATCAAGGCCAGCGCGAACACGTTCGCCGAGCAGTTCGACGAAATGCTTCGCGGTCGAACCGGTACCGAGCCCGAGGCGCATGCCCGGACGTACAAATTCGATGGCGCGCGCGGCGGCGGCGCGCTTTTGGGCATCTGCGTTCATTGGGTCTGGCTGGGCGCTTCTGACATGAAAGGTCCGCCTATCTAGCCCCGAAAGCCCGGTCTGGATAGCCGGAAAATCCACTGTTTTCGGGACGAATTTGGCTTGCCATGAATATGGCAGGGGGTTAGCGATCAACCATGCCCGCACCCATTATTGTCTTCGATCTCGACGGCACGCTAGTCGACACCGCGCCCGACCTCATTGACACGCTCAATCTGGTATTCACCCGCGAAGGCCTGCCGCCTGTTGCCTATGACGCGGCACGCAATTTGATCGGCGGCGGCGCCAAGGCGATGATCGTGCGTGGGCTGGAAGCCGAGGGTCGCGCGCTGGCACAGGCCGAGGTTGAGCGGATGTTCGCCGATTTCCTGGCGCACTACACCGCCCATATCGCCGACCGGTCGCGGCCGTTTCCAGGGCTGGCCGAAGCCTTGGATGCGCTCGCTGCGGACGGCTACCGCTTTGCGGTCTGTACCAACAAATATGAGAAGCTGTCGGTACTGCTGCTGGAAAAAATCGGGCTGGCTGGGCGCTTCGCGGCCATCTGTGGCCAGGATACATTCGGCGTTCATAAGCCAGATCCGGAAGTGCTGCGACGCACCATCGCCCGTGCCGATGGCGACCCGGCGCGCGCCGTGATGGTCGGCGACTCCCTGACCGACATCCGCACCGCCCGCTCGGCGGGCGTCCCTGTGGTCGCGGTGGATTTCGGTTACAGCGAACTGCCGATCGCCGAGCACAAACCGGACCGGATCATCGGACATTTTGCGGAGTTGCGCCCAGCGATAGCTTCGCTCCCGCCGCTGCGCTGAGTGCCGAAATGCCGCTATGGTTAACGCGGTAAGGTTAACACCGTGCGACAGGTTGCCACCCTGTGACTTCAACCCTATTCTGGTGTCGGGCGAGCGGCCGGTGTCGCTCGAGTGGACGGATATAAAAAATGTACCGAACCATTATGATCGTGAGTGGCGCGCTGGCTCTCGCGGCGTGTTCCTCCTCGCCGGACTGGCTCACGCCAGGGCCCACTATGGATAACGTGCGCTTCGAGTCCGAACCGCCGAACGCCGAAGTCAAGGTTTCGAATGGCCAGGCCTGCCGCACGCCGTGCGCACTGGCTCTGCCGGCCGAGGTGCCTTTGACGGTGACCTTCACTCTCAGCGGTTACCAGCCTGAATCCGAAACCCTGGAAGTCATTGCCGATGGTGGCTTCCCGCGCCTGCGGCCCAATCCGGTGACCGTCGAGCTGACGCCGGCTCCGCCGCCGCCGGCTGCCAAGCGGCCGGCCAAGAAAACCGCGCCAGCCAAGCGCCCGCCCGCCGCCGCAGCCCCT
>JALHNV010000045.1 GCA_022843325.1 Pseudolabrys sp.
GTCGGTGAGGCAGTGTGCCGCCACGGGGCTGACATCGAGGGCTAGCACCGCGGTCGGTGTCACCAGGCACAACGCGTAAAGCGCGACAAGCAAGCTTGCCGCCCGATTACGCTGCTGACCGGTTAACCAACGAAGCATAAGGCCCATCCGCAAGGATTGCCGATTCTGTGCGGCAACCGTCTTGAAGCTGCCATGATCCACCGATGCCGGCAAGCTGAACATTGTCAATGTCCACTCATATGGTCAATTCTAAGGCGGGCGGACGATGGAAAGTTTAAAGGACCGTCCGCCCGCTACTAATTCGAGAAAATATCCGCATCGGATGCCGGATTGACCGCGCTCAACGTGGTGAAGGAACTCATGGCCGATCTCGACCGACCGAATGACAGCCTCTACGAAGTGGCGCTTTGGTCAAAGGTTGAAGGGACGAGTTGTTTTACGCTTACATGGTCGACAATCAGGCGATCGTCATTCCCGAGACAATCGATGCGATCCGAGCATTGACCGGGATGATAAGAAACGCCGAAAGGTCGATCGCCAAGACTGATGCAGCGCTCGGGATCGGCCTGCTGGCCAAAACGTTGGGGAAGCGATGATCCCAAAAATATTCGGCACCGGCCTCGAGATTGAACTTAGTCCGATCCGGGCGCAGCCATGGCAGTGCTATCGATGAGCGATGCAAACTCCACTCCCCCGTTGCCATTTCATTCCCGCTCGGACCGACTGAACCAGAACTGTTTTTGCGTCACGCTTGACCGTCGAGCCCTTTGCGAGGCGCTAGAGAACGAGGCTAGCGATCCGGCGTTCTGCGAGACTTACATCCGCCCGAAGACCCACTTGTTCTCGAACGTGCCGGTGTTCCTCTCAGCCGGCGAGGTGGCCGAGATGCAGGAGGTGGTCGCAGCTGTCGAAACGACAGCCCGGCTCGCCGCATATAAAGCCGCGGTTCTCTCCTGGGCACCCGAAATCTCGCAGGAGGATCACGGCCCGGTTGGTGCGTTCATGGGCTACGACTTCCATCTTGGCGAGGACGGTCCCCGGTTAATCGAGATCAATACCAACGCCGGTGGCGCGTTCCTCAACGCCCTTCTTGCAAAGGCGCAACGAAAGTGTTGCGCCGAAATGGACATGCCACCGACGCCGCACACCTTCGAGGACGTGGCGTTTCGCATGTTTCAGGACGAATGGATGCACCAGCGGGGAACCGGCGGCGCACGTCGGATTGCTATCGTCGATGACAGGCCGGAGGAACAGTATCTTTACCCTGAGTTCGTGCTAGTGCGGCAAATGCTGGCCGCGCGCGGTGTGGACGCGGTTATCGCGGACGCCAGCCATCTTCATTATGGGACAGGGCGACTCAGCGTCGAGGGAAAGCCAATCGACCTCGTGTACAACCGCGTCACCGATTTCGCGTTTGATCGGTCAGAGCATAGGGCGCTACGAGAGGCCTATCGCGATGGCGCGGTGGTCGTAACACCGAATCCGCACAACCACGCACTGCTCGCCGACAAGCGCAACCTTTCACTCATCTCCGATCCGGTGATGCTGGAGGAATGGGGCCTGGAGCCAAGACTTATTGCACAGCTCAAATCCGTCCCGAGCACTGTTCTTGTCACTCCTGAAAATGCCGATGAACTGTGGAAGTCCCGTAAGGATCTGTTCTTCAAGCCGATGGGGGGGCATGGCGGCAAGGCCGTATACCGCGGCGACAAGGTGACAAAAAGCGTTTGGGTGGAGATAAACCGTGGAGGCTACGTTGCTCAGACGCTAGTCCGGCCGAGCGAGCGCATGATTAAGATCGACGAAATACCCCAAGTGCGGAAGATGGATGTCCGGCTTTATACTTATGACGGTCACGTTCTTTTAGTGGCCGCCCGCCTCTATCAAGGCCAAACCACGAATTTTAGGACGCTTGGGGGTGGGTTCGCTCCGGCGTTTGTGATCTAGAAAATAGGTTGCCTACGCTGTCAAAAAAAATCGAGGTCGAAGTATGTCATATCGGCATCGGCCATAGTATTTGGGCGCCATGTAGGCCGCAGCTTTTATGGAGTGGCCCGCCCCTCACGCCCTGGCGCTAAGCTGGCGCTGGAACAGGAGGAGAGGACGATGATAAAGCCTACCATTGCCGTGCTTGGTATTGATCTGGGTAAGAACCGCTGCAGCCTCGTGGGACTGGATTCGAGCGGGGCGGTCGTATTACGACGAAAGATCACGCGAGAGAGTATGGTCAAGTTCACCGCCACGCTGCCACCTTGCGTCGTTGCCATGGAGGCATGCTGCGGAGCCCACTTCCTGGGACGCGCCTTCGCCGCCCAGGGCCACGCGGTCCGACTGATGTCGCCGGAGTATGTGCAACCGTATGTGAAGGCCCAGAAGTCGGTCCCATCCCAACGTCGCGGTGGTTGCACTCGCCGCTAAGCTAGCCCGAATCGTCTGGGCTGTGCTGCGTCATGAAACGAACTTCGATCAGGAGGTCTTTGCCTGATCTGCACGAACGCCGCCTGAACTGCGCCGCTGAAAGAGTCTGTGTGGGGTGAAAACAGATGGCATAACGGTCGAACCGGCGGTTCGGAATCCTGATCCTAAATGAGGTGCTAGCCACCGAGGCTTTTTTGAGGACCCGAGGCGCGCGGATATCCATCTTGGCCAGGGCTCGACCCTGAGACCGGATACGTTGATGCAGACCGCAAATGCAATCTCAAGATTACCCTTGCAGGCGGGGCGGGCCATACGTTTTTAGGATGTCACGCTCGGCCTTCAGCTTGATTGCTTCGCGCTTGAGCCGCGCGGTCTCGGCCTGCTCGGGCTTCATCTGACCATGCCGTGGAACGACTGCTGCGGATCGTCCGCAAAGGCTTTACAGCTACGCAATTGCGCCACATGCACACTCAGGTCTTGTGACGCCCGCGCATACGACACGGAGTTCAAGCTTGAAGACTAGTGGGACAACAGCACGGGAAGCCGCAGATTGCTAAGGACGTCTTGGGTTGCTCCCCCCAGAACAAAGTCGCGAAGGCGGGAATGGCCATAAGCCCCCATAACCAAGAGCTGTGCGCCCGCGTCAATTGCAGCATCCTGAAGTGCGAAGCCAATTGAGGCTCCCGAGATCGTCAAGGTTTGCGCCGTCGCCGCGAGCCCCCGACGTTCCAGCGATGCCGCTAAGGTACTGTCAATTCCTTTTTCGCCGAGCGGCTTTTCGTCAGCGACGGTAATGACTGTGATCCGCGTTCCCTTCCCGATCAGAAAGCGAGCATCCGAAAGCGCGCGGGCCGCCACGCGGCTACCGTCCCATGCAACGGCTATGTGATCCAGCGATTTGATGGGGCCATCGTCGGGGACCAGGATAGACGGGCGCCCGGAGCCAAAGATCACCGCCTCGGCAACTTCGCGCATGACGACATTATCCTCGACCAGTCCGAGTATGGACACGTCAAAATAGCGGGCTTGGGAGGCTGCAGAGGCACCTACTTCTCCTATCGATACCGCTTCTCGGCCGCAGTCGATTGTAATATTCAGCCGGGAGGCATCCCGGCGCGCCCACTCGGAGAGGTTCTGACAATGCTCCTGACTTTGATCCTCGGCGGAACGGATCATCTCTGGAATATCAATGAGCAGCCCACCTAGAGCGGACGATACGCGCGGAATGACGACGTTGAATGCGGTCGCCTGAAGATCTGCACCCACCGCACTAGCCATTTCAACCGAGCGAGTGACAGAACCTTCCGGTGCGGGCTGCGGGTAGCTGACCATCGGCAAATACGCGAGAAGACGGGCGTTCATTGATTTATCCTTGTTACAGCGCCCGTGCCCCGTGGGTGCTTTATGCATTCAAGTCGCTTGGGGCGCTTTCTGTTATATGGGGTGCGGTGCATCACTCCGCAGCGCCCCATAGCGTCGCATCAGTGCTTTCTCCGCCTCCAACACGATCATAACCACCACACCGACGGCGATGATGACCCCCCCATCAAGCAACCCTAGGGGCACACTGTCGAACAAGGCATGCATGAACGGCGCATATGTGAAAGTGAACTGGGCCGCGACGACGAGGGCGATTGCTATGAGCACCACCGGCGTGCCTGCCGCTCCGCGGATACTCAATGAGCTCATGTGCAGATAGCGGACGTTGAAGAGGTAGAAGATCTCCATGACTACGAGTGTGTTCACTACCATCGTCCGGGCGGCAGCCTCCCCCAGGCCGCGCTGCAGCGCGTATTCGAAGACCCCGAACACCCCGATTGCGAATAGGACCGACACGAAGACAACCCGCCAAAGCAGAAAGCCGGAGAGTAGAGCTTCGTCTCGGGGGCGGGGCGGCCGTTTCATTACGCTCGGCTCCGGCGGCTCGAACGCAAGCGCCAGACCGAGCGTCACCGCGAGAACCATGTTGATCCACAGGATCTGGACCGGGCTCATCGGCAGGCTGAGGCCGAGGGCGATCGCGATTACCACGCACAGCGTTTCGCCGCCGTTCGTCGGCAAGGTCCAGGCGATCACCTTCCTGATGTTGTCGTAGACCGTCCTGCCTTCACGCACGGCGGCGGCGATGGACGCAAAATTGTCGTCGACCAGAACCATCTCGGCCGCCTCCTTCGCGGCCTCGGTTCCCTTGCGTCCCATGGCAATGCCGATATCAGCCTGCTTCAGCGCCGGCGCGTCGTTGACGCCGTCGCCGGTCATTGCGACGACATGGCCCTGCGATTGGAGCGCACGGACAATCCGCAGCTTGTGCTCGGGGCTCGTGCGGGCGAACACGGCCGTCCGTCTCGCGGCTCCTGCAAGCTCATCATCGCTCATTGCCTCGATATCTGCCCCGGTCAAAGCCAAGGGCGACTCGTCTATCACTATCTGCCTCGCGATCGCGACTGCGGTATCGGCGTGATCGCCCGTGATCATCTTCACCAGGATCCCGGCCGAGCGGCATTCGGCCACAGCCGCTATTGCTTCGGGTCGTGGCGGATCCATGAACCCCACGAGCCCCAGGAAGGTGATGTCCTTCTGAACCGTCTCGAACGACAGACGCGACGTTCCAGGCTCTGCGAGCTTTGTCGCGAATCCCAGGACGCGCTCCCCGTTCCCCGCGGCAGACGAGATGGCCGCATGCCACTGCGCAGCATCCACCGGGTCGCCTCCTGACAGCGTACTCGACATCGCCAAGAGCTTCTCCGGCGCGCCCTTGAAAAATACGCGGGCCTCTGCGCCGTCGGAGTGATGAAGCGTGGCCATGAAGCGATGCACCGTGTCGAACGGAATTTCGTCGAGCCTGCGCCAGATGGATCGTTCGCGTTCAACGTGAAGACCTGACTTCATGGCCAAGGTCACGAGCGCCCCTTCCATCGGGTCCCCGACCACCGTCCAGCCCGCCGGGCTCTCTATCAGGTCGGCGTCATTGCACAGGAGCGCGGCGCGCAGCAGGAGGTCACGCGCGGCATCCGGACCCGGAGGTCCATCTTCTGCGAGAAGTCTGCCCCGCGGCGCATATCCACCACCCTCGACCATCACCGTGGAACCTGCGGTCACGATCCTGCATGCCGTCATCTCGTTGCGCGTCAGCGTCCCGGTTTTGTCGGAACAGATGACTGAGGTCGATCCCAAGGTCTCTACCGCAGGTAATCGGCGAACGACCGCTTGGCGGCTTGCCATGCGTCGGACGCCGATAGCCATCGTGATCGTGATCACGGCCGGCAGGCCCTCCGGTACGGCGCCGACCGCGAGGGCGACGACCACCATCAATGCGTCCACCCAGTTGTAGCCTCGGGCGAGGTAGGCAAAGGCGAAGACGGCCGCCGCCATGGCGACTGCGAACCATGTAAAGAGACGGCCAAAGCGATCGATCTGCTCGATCAGCGGAGTGGTAAGGGTCTGGACGTTTCCGATCAAAGTCGCGATCCGACCTATCTCGGTAGAAGGTCCCGTTGCGACGGCCACTCCCGTTGCCTGACCGGTCGCGATGATCGTGCCGGAGTAGAGCATCGAACTGCGATCACCGAGGGATGCTGCGCCAACGGCCGCCGTGTCGGATTTGCCAGCCGGCAGGGACTCGCCGGTCAGAATCGCTTCGTTTACGAGGAGGCTTCGGACACGCATGATGCGCAGATCGGCGGGCACCTTGTCGCCCGGCTCTAAGGAGATGACGTCTCCTGGCACTACGTTTCTGGCGTCGATGGCGTGTCGGGCACCCTCTCGGGTCACAGTGGTTCGGGGCGCGACCAGGTCGCGGATCGCTTCGAGCGCTTCTTCCGCCTTGCCCTCCTGCACATAGCCGACGACGGCGTTAACAAGCACAACCGCCATGATGACGGCGGCGTCGACGGGATGGTTGAGAAGCGCCGCGGCGAGCGCCGCCGCCAGAAGAAAGTAGATCAGAGCGTTGTGGAAATGCTTGAGGAAGCGCAAAATCGGATGTGGCCGGGGCGGCGGCGGCAATGCGTTCGGCCCCCACCTCTTCCGGCGAGCCTCCACCTCCTGACCATCAAGCCCGTCCGGGCTCGTGTCGAGCCGCGCAAGCACATCCTGCACATGGATTTCGTGCCAGGGAGTGACCTCGGGAGGTCCAACCTCGGACGTCGTCGGTTGAACTCTCGACACCAATTCAACTCCTCATTCACAGGGACGGGAATTCCCGCGACATGAAATGCCATTCTTCCGCATCAGGCCAGACCCCAAACCGCTCATTCGGTCGACAGCCTGACGGACCGGCAGGCACGAGTTATGGCGTGATCGCGACCTTCAACACCCCGTCACGCTGGTGCGAGAAGAGGTCATACGCCGCCTCGATTTCGTCCAGTTTGTACCGATGCGTGACGAGCGGCGTCAGGTCCACGCGCTCTGATCGTATGACCTCCATCAGCCGCCGCATGCGCTCTTTGCCGCCGGGGCAGAGCGTCGTGACAATGGTGTGGTCTCCGAGCCCGGCTGCAAAAGCGTTGAGCGGTATCGTGAGGTCGCTCGAATAAACGCCGAGACTCGAGAGGCAGCCGCCGGGTCTCAGGACACGAAGCGCCGCCTCAAACGTTGGTTGGGTGCCCAGCGCCTCGATGGCGACATCGACGCCGCGATCGTCGGTGATGCGCATGATCTCATCCACCGGATCAACCTTCGAGAAATCGACGACATGGCTTGCACCAAGCTTCTGAGAAATCGACATCCGCGCGGCAACGCGATCTACGGCGATGATCGTGGTTGCGCCGCTCAGCTTCGCACCGACAGTTGCGCACAGGCCAATCGGTCCTTGCGCGAACACGGCAACTGAATCGCCAATGCTGATGCGCGCGCGCTCAGCTCCGCTGAATCCGGTTGACATGATGTCCGGGCACATCAGCACCTGCTCGTCAGTGAGACCGTCCGGAACTGGCGCGAGGTTCGCCATGGCGTCGGGCACAAGCACATATTCGGCCTGACAGCCGTCGATGGTGTTGCCGAACTTCCAGCCCCCCGTCGCCTTCCAGCCGTGCTTGGTTCCCGCGCCGTCCTGCGAGGAAACGCCGCAAAGGCAAGCATTGCTCCAGCCGCTCGGGGTGATAGCGCCGGCGATCACGCGCTGGCCTTCGTGATATCCCCTGACGGCAGAACCGAGCTTTTCAATAACACCCACCGGCTCATGGCCGATCGTCAGCCCTTGAGCCACCGGATATTCACCCTTCATGATGTGAACGTCGGTCCCGCAAATGGTCGTCGTCGTGATCCGCAGCAGAGCATCGAGGGGGCCAACTTCTGGAATCGGCTTTTCGTCGAGCGCTATCCGGCCGGGCTTCACAAATATCGCAACCTTCATCTTTTGGGCCATCGTCGCACTCCTGAATAATCTGAGACGGTTCACCGTACCTAGCTAGCACGTTCGGCGAGCTTAGACACGAGTGTCTGCTAGGTTCATGGGAACGGCCCCTAGTATTCGCTACAGGCGCCAACCATCACCTCTACGCGGTTGCGGAAGAACCAGCCGTGCGTGCCGTCGAAGCCGGCGGTGAGGACGCTCTTGTCGCTGTTAACGCCGCGCGGCCTTGTAGCTCTGGCGTTCATGAGCTGCGATGGACCCTGCTGGAAAACTACTACTTCCCCGGTGATCTTGAGGCCAGCATCGACAGGTTCGTCGATCACTATAATCACCGGCGCTACCACGAGAGCTTGAGCAATCTGACGCCGGCCGACGTGTACTTCGGACGCGGCCAAACAATCCTGCTGGAAAGAGAAAGGATCAAACGCAACACCGAAAGAAAGCCGCCTAAACTAAAATAAGATGAGCCGGTCTATAGTAAGAGGGAAAGGCGTGAGGGGACCGCGTCTTCAGCCCCCAAGGAGAGAGCCCGGCATCGCAGGATGTCGGGCTTTTTCGTTTTTACTGCCTCGTAGTCAGTTTGCTGTCGCGCTTTCCCCAATCTACTCTCGGCTCGCAGCGTGTATTGCATTGCTTGCTGCTCAAAGCGGGCTTTAGACTTCAAATCACTCATTTGTCGCGCCATGTGCCGGCACACCATAGCGCGCCCGCACAGGTACTCTGCGGTATACATCATTTGGGACAGTCACAAGAGGTGACCCGACGAGCATAAAAAGCTCTGTGCCGAACAAGCGGCTCTTGGGTTCTGCTTGGTAAATGCGCGGCCGTTGGTGGTTCCTACCGCAGAGGCTAATAACTAATAATCTGTCAACGGCTTACGCTGTTACCACGTCGCGTGTCCCAACCCGCTTCTCACCTCTGAATGCGCGCGCAATCCAAACTTACGCCGCAGCTCAGTGCGGTTGAGCAGCTTGATGCGGTGACTGTGGGCCATTTTCTGAACGGCCTTGATCGAGTACCCATAACGCGCGGCTATACGTTGCGGCGAGACGCCCCGCGCCGAGAGTTCCGAGATCTCATCCGGAGTCGGCAGTTTTCGTTTCATGATCCTATAAAATCAAGAACGGCCGCTACGGTTCCCTGCTACCTAATTTGGGCAAGGCTCCCAAATGGGCGGTAATCAGTGGCTCACAGGGACGGACACCTGGGGCACCATGCGGAGGACGCCGATCCACGTCATCACTGACCGCCGATGGTGCCACATAAGCGGATTGCTCCGCCGTTCCAGCTCGAAAGAGCTGGGACGTCTGTCATACACGGCGTTAGCGAGTACATGACACTAGGTATCGCCCTCAACCATCGAAGGCACTACATTCGCACAGGCCGTGAGCCTATCGCACGGTGTGCAAAGGAAAACTTGAATGGGCCGGGCTGCAATCAGTTGAACGCTATGCAGTTGAAGGGGTTGCTGACAGCGGGGACACGTCGCATCGAAGGTGGTTCGAGGGTGCGTCATATCTACCTGTAACAGGAACGCCGCAGCAGGCTGGGCGGAATCAAGTCAGTATCGAGGTCATATTGGGGCTAGGTAAGCCCCGCTGCTGTCACATCGATTCTCCGCGCCACCACATCCCTTTGGCTGGGCATGGCGTGCACGAATCAAACAAGTCGTCGGCAGCCGACGCATCTAGCCCGCTTTGTAAAGGACCGCTAAAAGCATTTGGCCTATTTGATCGCTAGTGACCTTGATCTGGCAACGGCTTACTTCGCCCAATACCGCTTGCGCCGCCACGCCGGCATTAGAGAGGCGAGGCGCAAAAGCTCGGCGTCTCGTTTTTGCTCGACGTCCTCCGCCATCGATATCCAATGGCGTGATTCCGCCTCAAGAGAAGCCTTGGTGATGTGGCTAATGGCGATGAGCATTAGCTTTGAATCCTGTCCGGACGCGCAAGCTGGTCGATGAGATGCGTGGTGAGTGGGATGTATCGATCCGTAGGGCGTGTCGCGTAGTCGAGGTCGATACATCCACCTACACACAACAAGTCCCGTCACTCCGGACAGGCCCACCTTGAACAGCGGATCAGAGAGATTTAACCAGACGCGCGTGCGCTACGGCTATAGGCGGATTCATGTTCTGCTTCGACGCGAAGGTTGCCGCCACGGACAAAACAAGACCAGACGTATCTATCGCGAATTAGGCCTGCAATTGCGCAACAAAACGCCGAAGCGCCGGGTCAAGGCCAAGCTGCGGGACGACCGTCTGCCGGCGACGCGATCGAACGAGACCTGGGCGATGGACTTCGTCCACGATCAACTTGACACCGGTCGCAAGCTTCGCGTGCTGACGATTGTCGATACCTTCACGCGCTTTTCCCCGGCATTGGAGCCACGGTTCATATTCCGCGGCGCCGCCGTCGAGGTGTTGGAAAGAGTCGGCCGACAAGTTGGATCTTCTGCGACGATCCGTGTCGATCAGGGCACCGAGTTCGTGTCACGCAATCTGGATCTGTGGGCCTATCAGCGCGGCGTGACACTCGATTTCTCCAGGCCCGGCAAACCCACCGACAACGCGTTCATTGAAACATTCATGGCCGCTTCGCACCGAATTTCTGAACACACATTGGTTCCCGAGCCTTGCAGACACCAAGAAAAAGTTGGAGGATTGGCGCAAGTACTACAACGAGGAACCCCTAGGGGCGATCGGCAACAAGCCGCCGATCTTGCCGGGCTGAGACTATAGCATTATCTCTCGGCCAGTCTCGGTCCCATCGCGGTGCCGATCGCCGTGGTTGTGTCGTGACGCACGGTCGCATGATCTAATGGAGTTTACGGGCTGTCGCCGCTGCGGCAAGGTGTAGGAGCGAGATGAACCTTTTATACTTTGTGACCGGCCTGATGCTACTGGTTTTAGGCGCCCGGTTCCTGGTGGACGGAGCGTCGAGGTTGGCGTTGGCAATCGGCGTGTCGCCGCTGGTGATCGGCCTGACGGTGGTGGCTTTCGGCACCTCGGCCCCGGAAATGGCAGTGTCGGTCGGAGCGGTCTGGGGCGGGCAATATGATATCGCCGTCGGCAATGTGGTCGGCAGCAACATCTTCAACGTGCTGTTCATCCTTGGCGTATCGGCGCTAATCGTCCCCTTGTTCGTGAACCGGCAGATCATCCGCCAAGAGGTGCCGATCATGATGGGCGTCTCGGTGATATTGTTAGTAATGCTGCGCGACCTGGCGATCAGCATGGTCGAGGGCGGCGTGCTCTTCCTACTACTGATCGGCTACACGGTCTTTGTGGTGGTGCAGTCGCGCCGGGCCAATAAGGCCGCCAGCGAAGGCGCGGAGCTGGCGGCGCTGAACGTGGGCGAGGCCAGGTGGGCCGATTCGCGGCTGATGCAGGTGTTGCTGATCGTTGGCGGGCTGGTGCTGCTGGTGATCGGATCGCGGCTGCTGGTCAACGCCTCGGTCGCCTTTGCCAAGGCCCTGGGGGTCAGCGATCTAGTCGTGGGGCTGACTATCGTGGCGGCAGGCACCTCGCTGCCCGAAGTCGCGACCTCGATCACTGCAGCAATTAAGGGCGAACGCGACATTGCGGTCGGCAATGTTGTCGGCAGCAACGTCTTCAACATCCTTGGCGTGTTGGGCATGTCGGGACTGGTCGCCGGGACCGCTGGGATCACTGTCGCGCCATCGATCATCGCCTTCGACGCCTGGGTCATGCTGGTCGCCGCCGTTGCCTGCCTGCCGATCTTTCTGACCGGCCGTGAGATCGCGCGCTGGGAGGGCGGAGTCTTTCTAACTTTCTACGGGTTTTACGTGGCCTACTTAATTCTTGCTACCGAACAGCATGACGCGCTTGCGACCTACACCTTTGCAATGATCTACTTTGTGATCCCGCTAACGCTCATCACTGCTCTTGCGATCTATCTCAGGCCCCGCCGCTCCGGCCGGTCCTGACCGGACCGGCCAAAATCTCCGTCAAGCAAACGTCAAGACCAGGATCTTCTTCGAGCGCTTTCACATCTTTGACCGGCAATTCATGTGCGCCATTGACCGGCATCAGGGGGGGCGAATGGTGCGCTCCGGCACATCAGGTACCCGATAAAACTGATCACCGATTCAAGTATTCTCAATACGAGGTCGATAGCGACCCTGATGTGCATAGCTCGCTCGTCCGACCACAGGAAGACGACGGAAACTGATCTGCCCCCGCCAAACTGGATCGTTTTTGGTTAGAGTCTTCGGCGCCGATTCCCGGCTGGGAGGAGCGCAGAGCCATGAAGGCATCGCGGTTTTCGGAGGCCCAGAAGGCCTTTATTCTCAAGCAAGGCGCCGACGGCATGCCGGTCGCCGACATCTGCCGCAAGGCCGGTATCAGCCAGGCGACCTATTTCAACTGGAAGAAAAAATACGACGGCCTGCTGCCGAGCGAGATGCGGCGGCTGAAGCAGCTTGAGGACGAGAACAACAAGCTGAAGCGGATCGTTGCCGACCTGTCGCTCGACAAGGAGATGCTGCAGGACGCCCTCCGCCGAAAGATTTGAAGCCTGTCCGGAAGCGCAAGCTGGTCGACGAGATGCGTGGTGAGTGGAATGTATCGATCCGTAGGGCGTGTCGCGTGGTCGAGGTCGATACATCCACCTACCACTACAAGTCTCGTCGCCCCGGACAGGCTCACCTTGAACAGCGGATCAGGGAAATATGCCAGACGCGCGTGCGCTACGGCTACAGGCGGGTTCATGTTCTGCTTCGACGCGAAGGTTGCCGCCACGGACAGAACAAGACCAGACGCATCTACCGCGAATTAGGCCTACAATTGCGCAACAAAACGCCGAAGCGCCGGGTCAAGGCCAAGCTGCGGGACGACCGTCAGCCGGCGACTCGATCGAACGAGACCTGGGCGATGGACTTCGTCCACGATCAACTTGCCACGGGTCGCAAGCTTCGCGTGTTGACGATTGTCGATACGTACACACGCTTCTCGCCGGCATTGGAGCCAAGGTTCACATTCCGCGGCGCCGATGTCGTCGAGGTGTTGGAAAAGGTCGGCCGACAAGTGGGATTCCCGGCGACGATCCGTGTCGATCAAGGCACCGAGTTCGTGTCGCGCGATCTGGATCTGTGGGCCTATCAGCGCGGCGTGACACTCGACTTCTCCAGGCCTGGCAAACCCACCGACAACGCGTTCATTGAAGCATTCAATGGCCGCTTTCGCGCCGAATGTCTGAACACACACTGGTTCCTGAGCCTTGCAGACACCCAGAAAAAGTTGGAGGATTGGCGCAAGTACTACAATGAGGAACGCCCCCATGGGGCGATCGGCAACAAGCCGCCGATTACGCTGCTGAATCACGATGGCGCAGCCAGCCCGCCATGGTGAAAGAGCCGAAAAACTCTACCCGCCGGCGATCCAAAGTTCGGACCCAGAGCATCTCGGGGATGGCATCAACCTCGTCCGGTTCGCCAGAACTGGCCTCGCCGACGAGGAGATCGATCTCGGCCATCTCGAAGCCGGTCACCGTGACGTCGAAATTCGGATGGACGGATAACTCCTGTAATTCGAGGGCGAGCAGGTCTCGGTCCCAGCCCGCATTTTCAGCGAGCCGGTTGTCGGCAATGACATAGGCCCGGATCTGAGTGGGGGAGAGGTGGTCCACGCGAACGGTGGGTACATCCGTTATCCTAAGAGAAATGGAGGCCGCGACCCTAGCGTGGCCGGCGACGATCTCGTCGGCGCCGTCAATCAGGACAGGATTGATAAAGCCGAATTCGGTGATGCTCGCCGCGATCTGCTTGATCTGCCGGGGCGTATGCGTGCGGGGGTTTTTCAGGCGTGGTTTGAGCTTGCGCGGGTCTTTGTATTTGATCGCTAGCGTCTTCACAGTGCCCTCCCAGCCCGGCGTCTAAGAGACTGTGCAGCTTACGAAGCGCGAATGAATATAATGGCAATCTTCCCATTTATTTGTCGAGTTTCCCATTTCCGCGAATTTCTTTTCCCATTTAATTTTTGCCTAGGAATCGGCAGTAATGCCTGTGCCACAAGGCTTTTCCGCATTTTTCTCGTTCACCGCGGCAATTTGCGCGTTTTTTCCCATTATCTTTCCCATTTCTGCAGGGTTGGGTATGGAGACGGGTTCGAATGCGACTGCGTCCGCCACCAATCGCCGTCACGCCGGCTTCGCCAATTCCATCAGGATGTGTTTCACCGACGGCGTCACGATCGCCACGAACTGCGTCTCGCGCTGGCGGCGCGCCGCTTCCGCGCCGATGAGATAGCCGCCGGCGCCGGCTTGCAGGACGCCGGCTTGCGTCGCTTCCAGCGCCAGCCATGAGATGTCGAGCCGGACCTTGAGGACGTCGAGAAAACCGGCGCGATCGGTCGGCTGCGGGTCGGCGGACAGGGTTCGCACGCGCGCCGCCAGTGCATCGGCGCGCTCGTCGATCTGGTCGGGTCCGAGCGGCAAATGGGCGGCGAGCCGCCGCGTCTGGGCGTTGGCGCGCATGCCGGCGGCGGCGCCGCGGGCGGCGCCAAGACCCATGCCGGCCTGCAGCAGGACGAAGCCCTTGCGGATTTTCGGAATGAACGTCGCCGCGTCGTGACTGAGGACGTCGTCGTCGCTGACGAAGGCATCGCGGATCAGAACCGTACACGTGGCACTGCCTTCGAGCGCGACGAAGTGCGCGTTCTGGGCGAGCGCGACCGCATCGGTGCCGGCGCGGAAGACCGCCATGACCCGGCGTTCCGACTCGTCCTCAAGGGCAAATACGGCGGCGAAGAGATGGCCGGGCTGCACATTGGACACGAAGGGCAGGCGGCCGGTGACCTGATAACCGCCGGCCACTTTACGTCCCTTGAGCGCGAGCGGCTCGATGCCGGAAAACGCCTTCATGGCGTTGGACAGGCCGGTACCGCCGAGCTGGCGGCCGCTGGCCACGTCGGCGAGATAGCGGTCGCGCGGGGCCGGGTTGTCCGACTGCGTCAGATACCAGCCGAGCGCGTCCTGACACCAGACGCAGAAGGCGGTCGTGATGCAGACGCGGCCGACGTCGGTCATGGCGTCGACCGCGCCGGGCAGGCCGCCATCCCGTGCCGCCGGCGCAAGCGTGTGATGGGCAAATGCGCCGGCAGCGCCGAGCGAGCGCATGACCGTCTCCGGATAGAGGCCCTCCTCATCGATCCGGCGCACCAGCGGACGCAATTCGTCCGCAACGACATCGCGGATAGCGGGCGCCGCTGCTGTGTCCTGCGCCAGGGCCGTCGCCATCAGGCCTTCTCCCGCTCGACCGATACCGGGACCGGGTTCTGCACGGTGTTGAGCACCGGCGACCAGTGCGCGGCGTGGGCGACGAGTTCGTCCAGTTCTGCCTCGGTGGCGCCATCGGCGGCGACGCGCGCCTTGATCCGTACGGCGGTCAGGCCGAGGGGCTTGGGCGACAGGTCGCCGGTGCCCCAGACCGAGGTGATGTTGATGTCGCCTTCGAGATCGACCTCGATCGAGCGCACGGTCCATCCGCGCGCAACCGCGTTGGCCTGCAAGCCAACGGCGACGCAGGAGCCAAGCGCGGCCAGCAGCGCTTCAGTCGGATTCGGCGCGGTGTCGTCGCCGAGCAGGGCCGGCGGCTCGTCGACGATATGCGGCGGCAGATTGCGGACGTAATTGAGGTGACGGAAACGCTTGCCTTCGGCGACGGTCTTGCAGCGCACCGTGCGCACCGCCTTCGGATCGGATTTGCCCTTCTCGGCGAGCGCCAGCAGACCCGCCTTGTCGATAGGCTCAAAGGCAGCGGTTGTTTTCAGGGTTGCAACGGTCATGTGTATCTCCCGGTCAAGGTCAGGTGGTGGGTGTCCAGTGTGTGCGCTTGATGACAAGCGACAGAAGCGAATCGAGGACGAAGCCGATCAGGCCGATCAGGATGACGATGGCGCCGAGCCGGTCATAGGACAGCGTGTCGCGCGCATCGTTGATGGCATAACCGAGTCCGCTGGTGACGCCGAGATACTCGGCCGGAACGAGCACGATCCAGGCCACGCCCAAGGCGAGCCGAAGTCCGCCGAAAATGTCGCGCGCCACCGCCGGGAAGATCACCCGCCGCAGAACCGCAAGGCGGCTGCCGCCGAGGTTGGACGCCATCGCAAGCCAGATGGGATCGATACGTTTCACGCCCGCGGCGGTCGAGAAAATAATCGGCCAGATCGAGGCGGCCGCAATAAGAAAGACGATCGCGCTGTTCCAGGATTCGAACATCAGAATCGCGATCGGCATCCACGCCAGCGGGCTGATCATGCGGAGAAACTGGAACGGAAACTGCAACAGGTTTTCCAGTATCCGCCAGCTGCCGATCGCCAGCCCGATCGGCGCGCCGATCGCGAAGGACCAGGCCAGTCCCTGCAAGACGCGCGACAGGCTGGGCGCTGCCGACGTCCAGGCGTCGCCCGAAACCAGGAGATCCCAGAAGGCCCGCGAGGTGTTTTCGATGGCGAAGCCGTTGAAGGCGGACAGCCGCGGCGTCGCTGCGATGTACAAGCCGCCGATCCACCACACCAGAATAATCAGCCCGGCCCCTGCCAGCGGACTGACTGCGCGGGAGAGCGGCGCCATTTTAAGGCCGGGTGCAGGCCGCGGCCCGGCATCGCTATCCAGGGTCATAGCCATCAGAGCGACAGGATTTCTTTGCGCTCGAATGGATTGGCGCGATCGACGCTTGGATCGTTGATCCAGTCGGGGTTGTTGCTGAGAGACTGCTTGACGTAGCGATAGTCAACGAGGTCTTCCGCCACGAAGTTGGGATCGAGATTTTTCAGGAATGTCGTGTCGCCTTCGACCAGCGTCTTGTTCATGTTCTCCACGATCAACTTGGTGGCCGACGGGTAGGGCCAGGGCTGGAAGTCGATGCGTCCGTTCTTCCAGTCGCGGTGCTGGATGGCGCCGTTTGCGTCATAGGCCGGGCCGTAATCGGTCATGGACTTTTCGACGACGTCGGACGGCGTCGGCAGGTAGCCCTTGCCGTCGCGCGAAATCAGCTTGGCCACTTCGGCCTTGTTCTTCGACGCGTAGATGTGCGCCCGCACGATGGAGTCGGTGACCTTCTGCGTCCACTCCGGCTTGTCGCGGGTGTAGCTTTCATTGGTGCAGATGACGCAGCACGGATGGTTTTTCCAGATGTCGCCGGTGAACCGGAGCATCCGCGCATTGACGCGCAGTTCGCCGAGTGCGTTGAACGGCTCGGCGACGATGTAACCGTGGATCTTCCGGGCGGCGAGCGCAGTCGGCATGTCCGGCGGCGCGAGGATCTGCAAGGCGCATTCATCGGCAGCGATGGTTGCGCCTTCCGGCTTGATGACGGGCTTCACACCCGACTCCCGCAACGCGTACTGCAGGACGATGTTGTGCATCGAATACCAGAACGGTACTGCGAGGCGTTTGCCGCCGAGGTCGGAGAACTTGGTGATGCCGGTGTCGCCGCCGACGACCAGGCCGGAGCCGTTGGTGTGGCCCCACGCCAGGATCTTGACCGGGAATTTGTTGTTGTAGCGCATCCACACCGGAATGGGCTTCAGCAGATGCACGAGGTTGAATTTGCCCGAAGCAAAGCCTTCAACCAGTGCCGACCAGCTGCGGATCAAGGTCGGCTGTTCAACTTTCAGACCGGCTTCTTCGAAATAGCCTTTGGCGTGCGCCGTCAGCAGCGCGGTCGCATCGGTGATCGGCAGATAGCCGATGCGCACCACGTCGTCGGTCGCCTGCGCCTTGGCGATGTCGATGCCGTTGGCCGCCAGAAGCGCCGCCAGGCCGCCGCGGGCGAGATAATCGAGCGTGTCGCGCCGCGTGATGCCGCCTGGTTCCTGCGGCGTGCAGCAAAGGTCGGAATGCCCCGGCTGGAAGAATTTTGTCATCGGTCGTCCCTTTTCGGTCAGGCGGCTTCGCGCTGATGGGAGAAATAGGCGCGCAGCTCCTGCTCCGGGTTCTTGCCGAGAGCGATGTCGTCCTGGATCTGTCCGGGCGAACCGGCGAGAAGCAGGACGCGGTCCGCCAGTGCGGCGGCATCGCTCAGATCGTGCGTCACGGTGATGAGGGTCGTGCGCCTGGCACGCGCCAGCGCGCGGATATCGTGGCGCAGCGCGACGCGGGTTTCGTTGTCGAGCGCGGAAAAGGGCTCATCGAGCAGGAGTACCGCCGTGTCGCCGACCAGGGCGCGGGCCAGTGCCACGCGCTGCTGCTGTCCACCGGACAGGCTGGTCGGCAAAGCTGCGGCGCGGTCGGACAGCCCGACCTGTGCAATCAGCGCATCGGCCTTTTTACGCGCGCCATCGGGATCCCGGCGGGCTGCTTTGGAGAAGTGCAGCGGTACCATCACGTTGTCGCGGGCGTTCAGCCACGGCAACAAGGCCGGCCGCTGGAACATCAGCACCGGCTTGCGCGCATGGGCGCCGAGTGGCGTGCCGTCCACCGTGATGCTGCCCTGCGACGGCCGCAGCAGACCGGCCAGCAGATGCAAGAGGGTGGATTTGCCAGCACCAGAGCGTCCGACAATCGCCACATGCTCCCCGGCTGCGATATCGAAGGAAATATCGCGCAAAATGGGGGTGTGGCCGTGCTGAAAAGCCACCCGCTGAAGGTGAATGTGTCCTGGCTTCATGCCGGGACTATGACAAGAAAAATCTTCTATTGAATTCCAAATATCAGCTTAGTTTGGGAAGAGGCAGTCGTCGAAATGCCATTTTGGAGGAAATAATTTTTTAGACCCTGAAACTGCGCGGTCGGGGTCGTGCGTTCGCTTCCTGCGGTAGCAGGCCGAATATG
The DNA here is from genome assembly GCA_022843325.1 of Pseudolabrys sp. GTDB lineage: Bacteria > Pseudomonadota > Alphaproteobacteria > Rhizobiales > Xanthobacteraceae > Pseudolabrys. Next base: position 18,565 of record JALHNV010000045.1, read on the forward strand.
GCTCGCGTTTTGGTGTTGCGGCAATGCGCCTCATCAATTCAGTGCGCAACATCGATCTTGATGCCGACGGTGCCTGTAGCCAGTCCGGCCTTCTTCACTTAAGCCCGGCTGTTCGGCATCGTGCCGGAATCATCGGAGATCCAATGGAAAACTTTCTCGCACCCTATCGACCGCAACTCCTGAGCATTTTTCGGATCATGGCCGGTCTTCTCGTCCTTCAGTTCGGCACCGCGAAGATTCTCGGATATCCGGCCGTTGCGAGCTTTGCCAATGTCGCCGTTGGCCAGTGGCCGACCTGGTATGCCGGCGTAATCGAGTTGGTCTTCGGCGCCTTGCTTGTGATCGGGTTGTTCTCCCGGATCTCGGCCTTCATCCTGTCCGGCCTGATGGCATTTGCCTATTTCATCGGCCATGCCCCGCGCGGCATGTTCATGCCGCTGGTAAATGGCGGCACTCTTGCGGCCTTGTTCTGCTTCGCCTTCCTGTATCTGGCCGCCGCCGGCCCCGGTCCGTTGAGCGTCGACGCTATCGTACGTCGCAAACAGTAGCGGCCGTCACATCCGCGCCTGCCGGCGAATGCCGGGACCAGTCACCTGCCGCCGCTGGCGGCAGGTTCTGCCCCATGCGCGGGATCACGCGATCGGGGTTGCCCGGATGTCAGCGCAGCCGGCCAGGCCCTGATGCGACACGGGGACCGCCGCTGGCGGCCAGCCATACACCCAGCAGGATGGTGCCGAAGCCGATCAGGTGAAAGGCGAACAGCGGCTCGCCCAGCAAGGTGATCGACAGCACGGCGGTGAAAATCGGAATGAGATGCAGGAAAGGTCCGGCGCGTCCGGCACCGATCACTTCGACGCCGCGGTTCCAGGCGGCGAAGGCGAATACGCTCGGGAAGATCGCAACATAGCCGAGCGCGACAGCGGTCAGGACGGTCGGCCGGAACGTGGCGCCCGCGGCCGCCTCCCACAGGGCGAAGGGCAGGGACATCGCCGTCGACATGACCGACAGGGCAAACATGAAACTCAGCCAGTGGATCGGTGGCCGCAGCCTTAGGCAGGCAGCGTAGATCGCGAAGGTCGCCATGTTGAAGACGATCAGCAGGTCGGCCCAGTTGAAGCTCAGGGTCAGAAAAGTGTCCAGCGAGCCCTTTGCAATCACGACCAGAACGCCGGCAAGCGAAATGGCGATACCCGCCACCTGAGCCCGTCTGACCCGATCGCCGAAGATCATGGCGCCGGCAGCCAGGATCAAAACCGGCACCAGCGAGTTAAGGACCGACACGTTCACTGCGGTTGTGTATTGCAGGCCGACATATTGCAGGGCGCTGAACAAGGCGCCGCCGGTGAAGCCCAGCCACAGCATGATGCCCCCATGCGCCCGCATCAGCGGCCAGTCGCGCTTCAGATGCGGTCGGGCGAAGGGCCACAGCAACAGCGCCGGCACCAGCCAGCGCACGGTGGACAGCCCGATGGGCGGCACCTCGCCGCTGATGGCGCGGCCGACAATGTGATTGCCCGACCAGAACAGCGAGGCCAGCGCCAGCAGCAGATAGGGGTTGCCGAGGATGGATGACGGCGCGTGTTCGGCCGCACCGGGGCGGTCTCCCGCCTCTTGTCTGGTATCTGGTTCGACTGCCATGGTCGGTTGCCCGGTGCGGCGCCATTCATAGCAGACACGGCAGCGATGCGCCCGCGGCGGAAATGTTACAACGAACCGATAGAGACATGGCACCGAAGATCAAGAAGACCTCGAAGTCACCTCGGGCGGCGGGCTGGCACGAGAAGCCGTTGCAACAGCGCCCCGGGTTCCTCATCCGCCGCTTGCACCAGATCCATGTCGCTTTGTTCATGGAGGAATGCGCGGCGGCGAGCATCACGCCGGTGCAATACAGCATCCTGTCGGCGCTTGAGCATATGGGCACCGTCGAACAGATAGCGCTGTCCAGCGCGGTCGGCCTCGACACCACCAATGTGGCGGATGTGCTGGCGCGCCTCGAGCGGCAGAAAATGGTGAGGCGGCGGATATCGCCGCGCGACAAGCGCATGAAGGCGGTGACGCTGACGGAGACCGGCCGGCGCTTGTTGCTCCAGGTCGATGCCGGCGCGGCGCGCGCGCATGAGCGCACGCTGGCAGCGCTGGCGCCGGCGGCGCGCGCCCGCTTCATGCGCGACCTGGCGCAACTGGTCGCCTTCAATAATGACGTCAGCCGCACGCCGGTCGGCCTGCGCTGAAGCCGCTCAACCGCCGGTGAGGTCCCAGCGCTTGCGGCTGCCGCCCGGCGGATCGCGCCGCACCGCGGCGGCGTCGATGGCGATCTCCCTGCCATCGATCCGCACTGGATAGAGCTTGAGTGCATCCACTTTCCAGCCGCGCGACACCTGGCCGTCGGCCAGCGAGTAGGAGGCGAGGTGGCGCGGACAGATCACCCGGCAAGCCTCGATGCGGCCCTGCGCCAGATCCGCTTTCTCGTGCGGACAGGTGCCCTGGAAGGCGTGAACGGCATCGCCATCGCGCGCAACGATCAGGCCATGATCGTCAATCATGACCCGCAGGAATGCCTTGTCCGGCAGACCGTCGAGCGTGGCGACCACGACGAATTCTTGTCCGGCCGTGGTGGCGGGCGTCACGGCCGCGACCGCTCAGGCGGCGATCGCGTCGGGGATCAGCGGCGAGTCGCTGTCGTGGCGCACGCCGTCGCGCAGGCAGAACACGGGACGGATCAGTCTGTCCGTCACCACCTCGACGCCGCTGTTGTCCGAGAGCTTGAAGCGGCCGTTGAGCACTTCCATCACACTGATATCGGCGTCGCGGCCGACCTTCAGCGCGCCGATCTCGTCCTCCATGCGCACCATCGCCGCCGGGTTCGACGTGACCGTGGCGATGATCTCTTCCATGGTCATGCCCAGCGCCAGCAGTTCCGACATGGCGATGGTCAGGCTGAACGGCGCGATGCCGAAGAACGGGTTCTCCTCACGGGTGTCCTTGCCGCCGGCCGACGGCGCCTTGACATTGTAGCCGTGCAGGTCGGCGCCGAGGGTGAATGGGCGCACGCCGGCGTCGAGCACGCGCTTGGCGACCTCGAAGCTGAAATGCGAGCCATGACCGACGTCGACGCGCACGCCGCGGGCGATCGCTTCGAACACGATCGGATGGACCTCGCCCTCCTTGGAGACGAAGCCGCCGGGGTGACGGGTGAACGGATGCGCCAGCACGTCGCCGGGCTCCATGAACGGCACCAGTTCCCGGATCAGCTCGTCGGCGTCCGGCACCGGGCCTTCCTCGAGGCTCGGCCACAATTGACCGAGATGGATGTAGAGCGGCAATCCGGTCTGGCGCGCGATCTCGCGGCCGGTCTTGATCACCTCAAGGCCCCAACGCGACTGTCCGCCGATTTCGGCGTGCGCCTTGATGCCGCGCACGATGTCGAGGTTCTCCTTGGCGACGCGCACGGTGTGATCGACATTGACGCCGTGCGGACCGTAGAGGTCCGGATAGAGATGGCCTTCGAGACCGCCGACCAGATAGCAGGAGATGAAGCACAGCAGCCGGCTGTCCGCGGTATCGACCAGATAGTTGCGGAATCCGCCGATGGTCATGCAGCTCGGGCCGCCCTGGTCGATCAGCGTGGTGACGCCGGAGCGCACCCCGACCATGTCGGGGTTGAGGCCGAACTTGCCGGTGACGTGTTCGTACACATGGGCATGGGTGTCGATCATGCCGGCGGTCACCAGCTTGCCGGAGACGTCGATCTTCTCGCGCGCCTGGACCTGCGAGAGATCGGGCACCACCGCGGCGATCTTGCCGCCGGTGATGGCGACGTCGTAACGGCCGTTCAGTCCCGTCGCAGGATCGATCACTGTGCCGCCGGTCAGGACAACGTCGTAAGGGAACGAGACGGTGTTCATGGGGCGCCCTCGAAGTTGCGTGCCGCGGGAGGAGCGGCCCGGCGCCGCGCAGGGCGCCGCCGGCCGCGTCCGATATTCGTCAGTATACCGACAAATCGGCCGGGCGGCCGTCCCCTTTTATGGGCGGTGCTGCGCAAATATGCGGCAGCCGCTTCGCGCGCGGAACCGGCCGCCGCGTCGCCGTCAGGCGCTAAAGGCGCACAGCAGCCGGTAGACGCCGACCGACACGCCGTCCTCGCGCGACGCACGCAGCGCGGCGGCGATGGTGGCGGCCTCGTCGGCGCGCATGGTCTCGACCACGATGGCGCCGCTGGCGACGCCGTCCGGCTCGGCCCGCGTCTTCGATTCCGCCGTTTCGGTGCGCACGTTTGCGGCCGAAGGCTGCCACAGCCGGGCGCTGATGATTTCGCTGCGGGGGACGGTCCCGAGCGCCGCCGCCGGCAGCTGCGCGGGCGGGGCTTTCATGTAGCGCGCCACCACCAGCGCGGCGCCGACGCCGTTGCCGAAGCCGTTGCCTTCGCGCGCCGCCTCGGTGAAGACGCTGCGCACCATGCCGGAGAAGTGCGGCATCATGGTCTTGGTCTGCGCCGTCGGGTTGGACAGCCGCTCTTTGTAGACCGGCGTCTGCATCACGTCCGGGGAGTCGAGGTCGTAATAGGTGAAAAAGGTGCGGTCGGCGTCGACCGCCTGGAAACGTCTTGCAGTGCGAAAGCCCGGCAGCGCCATACGCTCGGGAATGTGTTCGGTATTGTACCAGTGCTCGTATTCGCGCTTGATTGCTTCCGACCGGTTGTTCCAGACTGCAAGTATACCGCTCACGCTTTCCTCCTTGGCGCGCCGCCCATGCTTTCTGCCAGGCGTTGTCGTGCCGCCCACCCTAGCTGAGGTGTATGATGGCTTCCACTGCCTACGCATTCATTGGTATCGGCGCGATGGGGCGGCCCATGGCCGCGCGCATGCTCGGCGGCGGGCTGCCGCTGACGGTCAATACGCGCAGCCGCGCCAAAGCGGACGATCTGATCGCAAGCGGTGCGGCTTGGGCGGCAACACCGTTGGCCGCCGCCGACCAGGCCGAGGTGGTGCTGACCTGCGTCACCGACAACGCCGCGACCGAACAGGTGCTGTTCGGCGCCGACGGCGTCGCATCGTCGAAGCGGGTCAAGTGCGTCATCGACTTCTCGACCAGCGGTCCGCCGACCGCGGCCGAGATCGGCCGCCGGCTCAGCGACAAAGGCATCGCCTTCGTCGACGCGCCGGTGACCGGCGGCACGCCGCGCGCCGCCAACGGCACGCTGACCATCATTGCCGCCGGCGATGCAGGCGCCATCGACATGGCGCGGCCGGCCTTCGCGGTGTTGGGCTCCAATGTGTTCGTGGCCGGTCCCAAGCCCGGTCAGGCGCAGATGGTGAAGCTCGTCAACAACATGTTAAACTATCTGGCGATGGCGGCGACCGCGGAGGCCATGGTGGTCGGCGTCAAGGCCGGGCTCGACCCGCAACTGATGCTCGATGTTCTCAACACCGGCACCGGCAAGAACTCCGCCACCGAGGTGAAGTTTCCCAAAGCGGTGCTGACGCGCAGCTTCAATTACGGCGCCACCAATCACACGGTCGACAAGGACCTGCTGCTGTTCCTCGAGGAAGCCGAGCGGATGAAGCTGCCATCGCCGATCGCGCGCAACCTGTCCGATCTCTGGCACGGCTGGGCCAAGGACCATCCGTCCGACGACATCACCACGATCACGAAGATGTACGAGCACTGGGCCGGAGTCGAAGTGCGCGGCAAGGTGAAGTAGTCCTACGCCTTCGGCATCGCCAGTGTCATGATGGCGCCGGCATCGGCGCTGCGGTCCATCGCCCAGATCGCGTCGATGATCGGGTCGATGGCGACGCCGCTGCCGCCGAGGCGCGCCAGTTCGCGGGCTTTGGTTTCGATGTCGGCATCGCTCAACGGCCGCTCCAGGCTGCCGCGGGCCTGTTTGACGTGCGCCGTCAGGGTGCGTCCGTCGGCGGTCTGCACGGTGACGACGGCGGCTTCGATCGGCACCGTGTCGTCGGCCTGCGCCGTCACCTTGCGGCGGAAGGCGACGATGGCGGGATCGTCGATGGCCGCATACTCCGTCACGCCCGCGGCGCCGCGGACGAAGACGATGGCGGCGCTGTGCTGGATCGAAAGCTTCGAAATGCGGTCGTCCGGCACCTGCGGGCGGTCGGCGCGCGCCAGCAGCAGACTGTTGCCGCGCACGGTGACGCTCGCGATGTCGGCGGCGTTGAGTTTGTGTTCGCGGCGCAAATCGAGGCACGCGTCGATGACCGGCGCCAACACGATTCCGCAAGGATAGGCCTTGATGGCGTTCTTCGCCAGTTCCCAGGTTTGCCCTAGTCCGCCCAGCAATGCTGTCATGTTGGGCGTGTCGCCGCTGGCTCTGGCCCAGCCGCGCGGACCTTCGATCGCGTGCGGCGCTGCGGTGTAGCCGCCCTTCGCCAGCAGTGCCGCCAGCAGGCCGCCGCGGGCGCTGTTGCCGACCTGCACGTTCTTGGCGCCGGTCGGCAGGTTCTCGACGAGGCCGGCCGACTGCGATGCGGCGATACCGATGGCATGGGCGGCCTGCGCCGCGCTCAATCCCATCAGCCGCGAACACGCCGCCGCCGCGCCCATGACGCCGCAACTTGCCGTGATGTGCCAGCCGCGGCTGTAGTGGCCGGGCGACACCGCATTGCCGGCGCGGCAAGCGACCTCGACGCCGAGCACGAAAGCGTCGATGAATGCCGCGCCTGATATCTTTGTGCCCTCGGCGAGCGCGAAGAGTGGCGGCGCCACCGGCGAGGTCGGGTGGATGACCGTCGGCATGTGGGTATCGTCGAACTCGAGTACGTTGGCGTTCAGCGCGTTCATGAAGGCGGCGTTGAGCAGGTCGAGCCGCTGCGCATAGCCGATCACGGTGGCGGCGGGTTTGCCGGCCAGCGGCGCAATGACGTCGAAGGCGATGCGGCCGGCCGGATCGAAGCCGCCGCCGAGCGCAACGCCGAAGAAATTCAGGAGCGCGCGCTTGGCTTCATGCCGCATGGCGTCGGGCAAAGCCTTGCCGTCGAATCCGATCACGAAGTCGCCGAGCTGGGCTGCGGCGGAGGACGAGACGTTCTTGTCGGACATGATGTGAGACTTTCGGGCGAAACGGCGCGGCCGCGTCAGGCAGCGCCCGGATAGAACATCGAATAGTGCCGGTTGCTCTGAAAGCGGCGCAGGCGTCCGAGCCAGGGCGTCTGGTCGGCCTGCCGCCACGGCAACGAGGCATAGGGGTTGGTATTGTCGAGATGATAAACGGCGGCATAGCGGGGTGAGCCGTGCAGCGTCCGGTAGCGGCGGGCGCAGATCACGCCGGGCACCGCGCGCAGCAATGGCATGTGCTCGGTGTCGTACCAGTCGTTGAATTCGTCATCGACCGCGTCCGCGATGTCCATGGCCACCACCAACAGGGCCGCCGCGCCATCGGGCGATCCGGCATCGCCGGGGTTGATTTGCTGCAACAGCCAGGCGCCATCCGGGGCTGTGGCGTCGCCTGCGAGATCGGATAGCAGGCACCAGCGCGCCGGACCGGCCGGCTGGCCGCGCTGCGCGGGATCGAGCGTGCCGCCGACGGCGGCGCCGCCGCGCCAGAGTTGGGCGGTCAGCCGCGGCCCCGTGATGTCGGGGGCCGCGGGTTTCGTGTCGTGCAGCACAAGCGATAAACGCAGGCCCGGCATCTGAAAGCTTTCGGTGAGGCCTGCGCGCCGGTTACTGGGTGAGCTTCATGTTCGCCCGCTTGGCGATGTCGCTCAGTTTCGCGATCTCGGACGAGACGAAGCTGCCGAGCTTCTCCGGCGTCATGAATTCGACCTCGATGCCCTGATCGCGCAGCTTCGGCGCGATGTCGGGCCGCTTCAGCGCCTCGTAGAAGGCGGCGTTGAGCTTGGCGACGATTTCCGGCGGCATCCCGGCGGGGCCGATCACCGCATACCATTCGGTGACGGCAAAGCCAGGCAGCTTGGCGGCTTCCGCCACCGTCGGCAGATCGGGGAATACCGGCGAGCGGTTGCCGGCGGTCACCGCCAGCGGCCGCACCTTGCCGGCACGCACGTGCGGCACGATCGATGCGAAATTGCCGAACATCATCTGGATATGGCCGCCGAGCAGATCGTTGATCGCCGGTCCGCCACCCCGATAGGGCACGTGGACGAAGTCGGCATTGGTGCCGAGCTTGAGAAGCTCGCCGGAGAAATGCTGCGACGTGCCCATGCCGGACGAGCCGTGATGAACCTTGCCGGGATTGGCCTTGGCCAGCGCGATCAGTTCTGCCATCGATGTGGCTTTCACATCAGGATGCACCACGACGATATTGCCGACATGCCCGAGAAAGGCGATGGGCGTAATGTCCTTGATCGAATCGTAGGGCAGCTTCGGCTGCAATGCGACGTTCGATGCGTGCACGCTGATAATGGTGCCGATGGTGTAGCCGTCCGGCGGCGAGCGGACCACGGCTTCCGTGGCGATGATGTTGGAGCCGCCGGGGCGGTTCTCGACGATAACGGGCTGGCCGAGGATTTCCTGCAACGGCTGCTGCAGCATCCGCGCCAGGATGTCGTTGGTGCCGCCGGGCGGATTGGGAAGAAGGAAGCGGATCGGCTTGTTGGGCCAGGCCTGCGCCTGTGCGGGTCCGACAGAAATTGCAGAGAGCGCCACGCTCGCCAAGCAAACTGCGAATGCAGCCGACCTGGCGATGGATTTCCAACGCATCTTGTTTCTCCCGTTTGTTCGTTCTTATAAGCGTGCAGAAGTGTCTTGCTTCTGCCGCCGTTTCTCGAATTATGCGGAAAAAGAAACGCGCCCGCAACGAGGTTGGCGGCATGGCCCGCGATCTCGAACAGTTCGATGGGGCGAAATTGTTCGGCAATCCGGAGTTATCTGTGCGCAATTGTGCACGGCACAGGAGCATGATCGATCATGGATCTCGGAATTTCAGGCCGCGCAGCCCTGGTCACCGGTGCGAGCCGCGGACTGGGACGCGCCATCGCCATCCGTCTGGCCCGTGAGGGCATGAATGTCGCTATTGCAGCGCGGGATAAAGCGAGCCTCGACGATGTCGCGGCCGAGATCCGTGCGCTTGGCGTCAAGGCGCTGCCGATCGAGGCCGACCTTTCAACGGCCGAAGCCGCCGAGGCGGTGGTCAAAGCCGCAATTGCCGAATTCGGCCAGTTGAATCTGCTGGTCAACAATGCCGGTGCCACCCGGCGCGGCGATTTTCTCAAGCTGACCGACGCCGACTGGGCCAGCGGCTTCGATCTGAAATTCTTCGGCGCGGTGCGGATGGCGCGCAGCGCCTGGCCACACCTTCAGGCGTCGAAGGGCATGGTGCTCAATATCGGCGGTGTCGGCGGTTTCGCTGCGGAAGACGAATTCATGATCGGCGGGTCGGTCAATGCGGCGGTCGGCCTGTTCACCAAGGCGCTGTCCGACCGCGGCATTCGCGACGGCGTCCGGGTGCTGGCGATCCATCCGGGCACATTCGAGACCGAGCGTTTCGAGAAGCGGGTGCAGACCCACATGGCGCAGCACAATCTGTCGTTCGACGCGGCACGACAGGCGATGCTGAAGGAGCACAAGATCGCGCGCTTCGGCAAACCGGAAGAACTGGCGACGCTGATTGCCATGCTGGCCAGCGACAGCATCGAGTTCCTGCAGGGCGCCATCATCGTCATGGATGGCGGCCAGTACCGGTACGTGTGAGCTGCGGCCAGCCGTATCAGCGGCCGGCCGCGTGCTTTTCGCGTCAGGCCGGGTTGATCGGTCCGAAGGCCGGCGGCGGCACGCGCCGCTTCGACGCCGCCTCGTAGGACGACGCCACCGACATCAGTACGTCTTCGCGGCCGGGCTCGGCACGGAACACCAGCGAGAACGGCAGGCCGGGGGCGGGGATGGCCGTCGGCTTGTCGGAGGCCTGCGACACGTAACGCTTGCCATCGTCGGTGAGCTTGTAAACCGGATCGTAGGCCGCGGTGACGTAACCGGCCGGCACCAGCATTTCCGACAGGCCGGCGTTCGGGCCGCTCAGCGATTCCGGGTTCAGGTTGCTGGCGATGTTGTACTGATAGGCGTGACCGATGAGGCCCGGCGGCCATGGCGTATGCAGGCGCACCAGCGCGTCGAGCTTGTTCTCCAGGATCACCATCATGTCGGCGCGGCGTAAGAGTTCGCGCAGCATGATGCGCTCGTTGACGCCCTGCCGCCCGCCGAGCGGATTGCGCGGGTCGCCGATCTCTTCCCAGTTCAGGAAGGCGGCGCGCTGGTCGTCGCCCCAGAACTTGGAGCGGCGGTTGAGCTCCTTGAAATCGATCAGCGTTTCGGTGAAACCTCTCGCCTTCCAGTCGGCGGCGCGGCGGCCGAGATATTGCGGAATGTGGAAGCGGAAGGTGTTGGCCAGCTCCTGGTGCTGGATGGTGCCGAGGCTGAGATTGGACGGCGGTTCGATCAGCCCGTCCGCCAGCGCCACGCAGTAATCGATCGGCTGCATCTTGCCGGTGCCGAACACCTTGCCCGGCAGAAACTCGGTCGGCACGATCGCGGCGGCAAAATCCTTGAACACCGGCTGGCCGTCGGCACCGAGCCGGAACAGCAGATCGGGCATGAACACCGGCACCAGCCGCGCCAGCGCGCGGCGGAAGTCGACGGTCATCTGCGCGATGTCGGGATCGGGCTGCCAGAGCGGATCGCCGGATTCGATCAGCGTCGCGCCGAGATGGGCGCCCAGCACGGTCTTGATCTCGTTCTTCGCCGCATCGACGATCGGCTGCTCGGTCTTGGAGCCCTTCGGATAGACCATCGACTCGCGGATGACGCCGAGGCGGCGGCCCTTGAGCGCGCCGGCGGCGCCGTTGCCGGTGGCATGCCGGGCGTAGCCGCCTTCCAGCACCGATGAGCGCGGCACCGTGGTGTAGACGTCGCGCGGATCGTAATAGCCGTTGTCGGCATCCTTGAGCGCGTCGAGCACCTTGGCGCAATCGCCGATGTGCAGGCAGTGGATGCCGGTGCGATCGCAATAGATGTCGGCGCCGATGGCGCCGCCGTCAAAGCCGAGCATCGCCTTGTGCGGCAGGATCAGCGCCACCGCGTTGTGGTTGGACGGGCCGCGGCAGGAGGCGCGGGTTTCCTCGCCGAGGCTCGCCATCACCATGTTGGTCGACACAGACAGTGCCGAACCGGAGCTGGAGCCGAGCGAGGCGGAGCGGGTGGTGTCATAGGGGTTCGACGGATTGCCGCCCCAGGTGCTGCGCTGATAGCCGAGCGTCGAGGGCAGCACCTTGTCCGGCTTGTGGCGGCCGCCGGGATCGCCGGCGCGGCCGTTGTATTCGGTGTTCACCGCCTTGGCGAAGATGATGGCGCCCTTGGCGCGCAGCTGTTCGACCAGCAGATGGTCGCGCGCCGGAAAGTCGATGTCATAGGCGGCGTCGCCGCCGCCGGTCGAGCGCATGTCCTTGGTGTCGAACGGATCCTTGAACGAGAACACCACGCCGTACATCGGCATTTTCTCGAGATCGGGATTGCGGCCAAAGGCGGCGTCGAGTTCGGCGGCGCGCTCCAGCGCGTCGGGCTGCTGCCGGAAGTATTCGCAGACCGGCGGCGCGCCGGGCGGTAGCGGCCCTTTCGACGGATGCAGGTCGTAGTCGCCGCGGCAGACCGTGGAGCGTTCCCCGCGGATGTTGATGGTCGCCAGCGCGTTGACCTGACCGGCGTTCGGAATGCCGGCGATCATGCCGAACTGCTGCATGGCGGAGGGATCGGACGCCGTCGCTTCCATGCGGCCGTATTCGATCGGCGGCCCCTGGTACCGCTCGAGGTCCGGCAGGATCGTCGATGCCTTCACGGTCTTGGTCGGAAATTTGAGCGGCGCGCCGCCGCGCACGGTGCCGGTCGCTTCCGGCACATCCGCGCCGTCTTCTGTGACCAGCATGCTGGCGACACCGTTGAAGGCGCGCACGCGCGCCAGATAATGCTCCACCGTCGCCTTGCACGTCGTACGGCCGGCGCGGATGGCGGCGTGCAGTTCGCCGATCGTTGCTTCTTCCAGGCGGAACGTCTCGTTCTTCGGCGCGGTTGTTTGTTTCATGGCGGCAATGCTTCCGTGTGTTCTCGCGAAACTGTTGCAGTAGCTTTGCCGTCTTGGCACGATCTGTTCAACCCCGGAGGCACGCAATACAGTGTCCCGGCCG
>JALHNV010000046.1 GCA_022843325.1 Pseudolabrys sp.
CCTCGCGGCCCGCCTCGATGCGCTTGGCGATGGCGATTTCGCCCTCGCGCGACAGCAGCTCGACCGAGCCCATTTCGCGCAGATACATGCGCACCGGATCGTCGGTGCGTTCGGTCGGCTCTTTCTTTTCGGTGACGGCGAGCGACTTCTGCTTGGACTCGACCAGCTCGGTGCCGGTGTCGTCATCGTCGTCGTCGGCCGCCTCGTCGGTGGCCTTCTCCTCGCCCTCTTCGCTGTCGGCCTCGTCGTTCTCGACGACGTTGATGCCCATCTCGCTGATCATGGCGAAGACGTCTTCGATCTGGTCGGAGGTCACTTCCTCCGACGGCAGCACGGCGTTGATCTGGTCATGGGTGACATAGCCGCGCTTCTTGGCGGCCTTGATCATCTTCTTGACGCCGGCATCGGACAGATCGAGCAACGGCAAGGCGGCATCCGGCGCGCCCTCGGCGTCTTTCTCCGGGGCTTCGTCCTTGGTCTGCGCCGCTTTCGCCTTTGTTGCCATCTGCTGTCTCTCCTGGACCTTGTCGGCCAATCCGCGTCGCCGCGGCCTTTAATGTCCCTGGCGCCTCTCGCGCACGGCCGAAAGGGGCCGCGCCCTCGACCGGACGCCGCGCCCCGAATCAGGCCGCCAGTTATGCCGGAGCCCGCTTAAGCCCCGATTAACCACCCTTATGCCGTGGAAATCGACCTTTATTTCCAACGTTATGGTAATTCCTGCCACCGATGCCGGTCAGCGGGCCTGCTCATAAGCTACGCGAGCCTCGACCGGAAGAGGCCCCGAACCCCTCGATCAGGGCCTCGGTTCCGTCCATCTGGGCCAGCCGCGCCTTGACGTCGCGCAGCCTTAGATAATTGGCCTCGCTGTTGTCCAGCCCAAGCGCCAATTCTGCGTCCTTAAGCTCCCTAGTTAGGGAATGCTCCTGCCGATGCAAGGCGACAAGCTGCTGCCAGGTCACCAAAACATCTTCCGGCGCGGCTTCCGGGCCCGCCCCCCAGACCGAGCCGGTGGTGATCGAGCCGGCAATGCGGGCGGTCAGCTCGCCCAGGTTGCGGCGGCCGAGTTCCGCCGTGATCCCGGCGGCGTCCGGCGCGGCGCTGTGGGCCGCAATATCGATCAGCGCGCCTTTGAGACGCTCGGCATCGGCGTGGCGGAACTCGAGCTGGCTGAGTTCCTCGAGGTGGTCGTGCAGCAGCCACGGGTGGTTGAGCGCCGCCTGCAAAATCAGCGCCTCGCGCTTGGGCACCGCCGTACGGTAGCCGCGGTGCACCGCGCTGGACGCCAGCTGCTGGCTCAGCACCACATAGGGCGTGTTGCGGGAGCCCGGCTCTGGCTGCGGACGGCCGAAACGCTGACCGCCGCCGGCCCCGCCCGGCCGGCGGTCGCGCCAGGGCTGCCCCTGCCCGCCGCGCTGCGGATAATTGCCGCGCGGCGCGCCCGGCGCCGGGGCGAACAGCAGCGCCAGCCGCTCGGCGAAATCCTGCCGGTAATATTTCCGCACCGACTCGTCGCCGATCCCGGCGATGACCTGCCCGATGCGCGCTTCCAGCGCGGCGCGCCGCTCCGGGGTGTCGAAGGCGTGATTTTCCGTCTCGCGGGTCCACAGCATCTGCCCGAGCGGGCGGGCCGCATTGATGACGTCGGCCACCGCCTCGCGGCCGGCCGAGCGCAGCAGGTCGTCGGGGTCCTGGCCCTGCGGCAGCAGCGCGAATTTCAGGCTCTTGCCGGGCTTGAGCCGCGGCATCGCCAGCTCGACGGCGCGATAGGCGGCGCGCAGGCCGGCGCCGTCGCCGTCGAAACACAGCACCGGCTCGTCGGCCAGCTTCCACAGCAGCGCCAGCTGGTCCTCGGTCAGCGCCGTGCCGAGCGGCGCCACCGCGGCGGGGAAACCGGCCGTCACCATGGCGATGACGTCGACATAACCCTCGACCACCACCACCGGTGCGCCGTCATGGGCGGCCTGCCGCGCGGTGGCGAGATTGTAGAGCGTGTGGCCCTTGTGGAAGAGCGGCGTCTCCGGCGAGTTGAGGTATTTGGCCGGCGCATCCTTGTCGAGCGCGCGGCCGCCGAAGGCGATGACGCGGCCGCGGATGTCGGTGATCGGAAACATCACCCGGTCGCGGAAGCGGTCGAACGGCACCGGAATGTCGTCGCCGGCAATCAGCAGCCCGGCCTCGATCATGTCCGGCACCGGAACGCCGTGGCTGCCGAGATGCTCCTTGAGCGCGAAGCGCTCCGACGGCGCATAACCGAGACGGAATTTGAGCTGCGTCGCCGGATCGAGCGAGCGGTCGGCCAGATAGCCGCGCGCCTTGGCGCCCTGACGCGCGGCCAGCGTCGTCTCGAAGAATTTCGATGCCAGTTCCATGACGTCGTGCAGCGTCTTGCGGTGGGCGTCGCGGGCCTGGTCCTCGTGCGACACCTTGGGCAGCGCCACGCCCGCCATCTGCGCCAGCCGCTCCACCGCCTCGGGGAAGGTGACGCCCTCGGTCAGCATGACGAAGTCGAAGATGGAGCCGTTTTTGCCCGAGGAGAAATCGAACCACGCCTCTTTCTGGTCATTGACGAAGAAGGACGGCGTCTTCTCCTTGTTGAACGGCGACAACCCCTTGAACTCGCGGCCCGAGCGGGCAAGCTTCACCCGCCGCCCAACGACCTCCGAGACCGGAAGCCGGGCTTTCAGTTCTTCCAGGAACTGGGGCGTAAAGCGCATGGACCTCCGGCGCCGCCGGGAGCGGCGGCGTTGACATATGTCGGGTTCAACGAATCGGTAGACCGATCATAGGCCCGGGCATAGCGGGATTCCGGGGGCACAGGCGCAGGCTGGGGGAGAGCCGCGGAATCCGGGCGTTTTGCTCGTTATTCACAGGGGGAGGAGACCGGGCCGGCCTTTCACGCAATGCCGCTCAATTGACGGGCCATGACGATGCGCTTTGCAACCTCAGCCTCGGTTTCCTTTGGCCGCTCAATGTAGCGCACGAAACTATCGACCGCTTTTTCCAGGCTGACAGCTTTGGCAAAACTCGAATACCGCTTGGCTTCAGCGATGATCAGTTCGATGTTGAAATCCGGGTCCTTCAAGGCGGGTACTGAATGGTTTCCGCCAACGCCCAGGATACGCCGAAGCTGAAACAGGCCGACGCTGTCTTCCCCCTGATTGTGCGCGTCGGGTATCAAGCCAGATTCCGCGATGGCATTCGCCAGAGCAGCAAGTTGCTGATGTGCGCCAAACCCGGCCTCGGCAAACTTGGCGATGATCTTTTCGGCGACGTTCTTGCGCGGCTCCAGCGCGGCGGGAAGATTGAAGTTCGCAGACCCGGCCGGGACGGTCGCAACCTCCATCCAGCGAACGGAAGCAATCTGTTCCTTGGGGAAATTTGTGCGCCCAACTTTCTGGCTTTGATTACCACCCAGCAACGTGACCGACTTGCCGCCGCTTGAAACCTCCACAAAGAAACCAACGTGACCCGTGCCCCCTGTTGGGGACGACGGTGCAAGAACGACGACGGCCCCCTTTGGGATGATGGTCGATTGGAACGGAAGCTCGTCACCCCACGCTTTCCAATTGGCGGCGCCCGCGGCCCCCGTCGGAATGCTTGCCGCGGCGGTCGCATTGCCACTCATTTTCATGCAGTGAGCGGCAAACGCTCCGCACCATGGCACAATATCATTCGGACGGCCGTGATCGGTCGCGTTAAAATAATCGAGGATGGTATTCTTGCTGCCGGGATCGTTCGCGTTGACGTTCTTCTGCTCCTCCGCTTCCGCGATCGCAAACCACGGCGCCCCACCCTGCCCGATTACGGGTTCGGCCTCGGGCATATGTTGCTGAATTTTGGCGAACGCTTTCTTCAGCGCGTCATCCAGTTCCTTCTTCGTATCCGTCACGACACTGCCAAGTGACTTTGGATTGGCGCCGGCCATGAAAAATCGGGGACGAGTTTGCGACAGTGCTGTCCATTCCGCCTCGGTGAGCGGCCCCTTGGGCTTTTTCAGGACCTGATCGATCGGCGGTCCGGCATCCGGGTTGATCGCTCGCGCATCCTGAATCGCCAGCGCGGCGGCAGGGCTCTCGGTCAGATAGGCAAAGAACAGGTCGAGATAACTGGGCACAAGAGGATCGGCGGGGCTGGCGTGGCGGAGCGCGCTCATTTTCTGCGCGTCACGGTACATGCGGTAGGCCGCAGCATCGATCTGAAGCGCTGCAATTTTCCAGTCGTTAGGCCGGGCGCCGGCCGCCAGCGCACCAGCATTGTCACGATAGTCTTGCCATTCCTTCGACGTGACCTGCAAAGGACCGATGCCGTCCGAGTTCGGAATCGACGGCCCGGCATTGGCCAAATCGGTTTCGATAATTGCACGCGCTATCAGATAATCCGCCGACACGACCGGCGGCTTCAGCGCTTCGGCCGCGCCGAATTTCCAGTCCGCAATGACGCATTCGATCACGAACCCTGCCTCGTTAAGCGCGGGCCGCGCCGGCGCGGGGATTTCGGCGCAATCATCGCGTAATACCCACCCTTTCTTGTCTTCGCTCAGTCCGATCTCGAAATACAGCCATCCCTCAGAGGTTCGAACGGGTTCGCCTAACGGCGCCCCTTGAGCGAGGATACGCTTCGATCGAGAGGTTGCCAGCGGCGCTTCTCGCAGGTCGGTCAGTTTCCCGTCGGCGACTTCGAAAGGCATCATCCACCTCCTGCCGGGTTGACCGGCTGTGCGGGCGAACCTGCAGGGGCTGCGGGCCTGGCGGGAAGGGCTCGCAGAGCGGCGATCAGATCGTCGGTCACCTGATCGGACATGCTGCTGGGCAAGCTCACATGCAGCTTGTCCTTCAAAACGTCTCTGCGGACTTGTGCAATTCGCGCCCTCGCCTGCTCCAGACTTGCTTTCGGATCGAGCTGTCCGCCGTCCTTCAGACGCGTGCGCTCATCGGGATTCTGATCGTCAGGGGCATTGTTCAAAAGCCTGATCAGAAATTCAGCGCTGCGCCGCACTCCCGTTGCATTAACGAATGTCTGCCACTCATAGAAGTTCTTGACGCCGGAACCGGTCGGACATTCTGCGGTGTTACTGAGTATCTTGCGCTCGCGCTCGTCGAGCTTGCGATTGACGGTGCCGTTTTCAAGATCAGTACGCTCCCAGATCTCGATCAGTGCAGGCGTGGTGACGCCGACGACACCCCACTCTGCCTTGGGCACACATATCGCTTTCTGAATATTCGTGATGGTCGAGACGGTTGGTATCCATCCTTCGACGATATCCTTGTACGCCTCGTTCGGCCGCGGCGGACGGCGGGGGCGCTGCCCCGCTCTTTCGTCAGAGGAGAGCGGCCGGCCCAGACCCGCCACACTCACCACCGGATTGTCCTTGGCCGCCATCGGGCTGCCACGCTGCACCAGCGTGATGGCCGTGTTGATGTCGGTCTCGATGGTGATCGGCAGGCAGATGCGCACGTAATTGCGCAACAGATAGATCGCGCGCGGCCGGTCCGCGACCAGTTCGTTCTTGATCTCATCGCGGAACTGCTTTTGCCGCGAATAGACCACGGTCTGCACGGTCGATTGGTTGACCTCCAGCAGCAGCCGCGAATTCCAGTTGCTGTAGCCGGCAGCGGCAAGGCCGAAGGCGTTGCTGACAATGTCGAGCGAGTCGGTCCCGGCGCCCGAAACCGTCATGATCGAGTGGACGACGGCGCTGGTCGTCGCCAACTGCCGCAGCACAGGCTCGCGGTCGCGGCGCTTGGCGTCCAGCCAGGACAGGTAGGCGTCGCAACGCTGGTCAATGTCGTTCATGCCGGCCTGGACAAAGGCGGTCCAGCCGCCGTTGGCAAAGCATGACGAGAACCGGCCCTTCGCGCCGGTCGAGGTATAACCGGCCTGCTGGCAGATATGATCGGTGTATTGTTCGAGCCGGTCCGTCGCTTCCGGCAGGTGCGATGAGTTGAGATCGACACCGATCCCTTCTCGCACATACTTCCGGTCGGTCACCGGGTCGCATCCCGCGACAGCCAAGGCCAGGCCCAGGCCGATCGCCAGCTTCGCTACACCGCGCATTTCCCCACCCAAATGCCGCCTCGAAGTTCTGCGGAACATTACGAGGCGGGTATTGGCAGAGGGACAACTATCGGTGGAAGTCCATCACCGATATGCACCGGCTCCTGAGGACAACCTGTGGATTGATGTTGATAACGGGGCGCGGGGCGCGTGTGCCGGCCGGCCCAAGGCCCGGCCGGCACACTCTCCGAAAACGCCTACCTCGGCTGCAGCCCCGACTCCTTGAACACCTGCTCGGCGCCGGCGCGGTCGATCTTGATCTGCCTGGCGAAGTCCTCCGGCGAACCGATGGCCGGCACCATGCTGCGCGACAGCACGAACTTCTCGCGGAAGTCCGGGTCGTTCATGACCAGCGTCACCTCGCGGTTGAGCTTGTCGATGATCGCCTTCGGCGTGCCGGGAGGCGCGAACAGCCCGTACCAGGTCTGCGATGGCGCGCCTTTGTAGCCGATGTCGGCAAAGGTCGGCACATCGGGCAGTTGCGGCGTGCGGATGTTGTTGGTCAGCGCCAGCGCCGTCATCTGCCCGCCCTTGATCTGCGACAGCACATTGCCGAGACCGATCAGGCCGATCGGCGTCGAGCCGCTCATGATGGCGTTGGTCGCCTCGCCGCCGCCCTTGAACGGCACGCGCACCCAGTCGGCGCCCTTGTCGCGCTTCAGGCTGTCCATGAACACCGCCAGCGGCAGTGAGGCGGTGAGATAGTTGAACGTGCCGGGCTTGGCCTTGGACGCCGCGACCAGTTCGTCGACCGTCTTCACCTTCAGATCCGAATTCACCACCAGCACCTGGATCAGGTGAAACAGGTTGATGATCGGCTGCAGCTTGTCCGGATCGTACGGCAGGTTCTTGAACAGGAACTGATTGTAGATCAGCGCATCGGCCATGATGATGCAGATGGTGTAGCCGTCGGGTTGCGCCTCGGTGCAGGCGCGCGCGGCGATGTTGCCGGCCGCGCCCGGACGGTTCTCGATGATCAGCGGTTGCCCGGTGCGCTTCTGCAGTTGCTCGCCGAGCACGCGCATGAAGGTGTCGCTGAGGCCGCCGGCACTGGACGTGGTCAGAACATGGATCGGACGGCTTGGATAGTCCTGCGCCTGCAGCGGCGCCGCGAACAACGCGAGCGCGGCGGCAAGCAATATTGCCCTTATCACTTGGTATCTCCCTTGAAAGCCCGCTCTTGCGGCCGGCCTGTGGGATGAGTCTACCAAAGCAAAGTTGCGCCGTCATCGGCACTGGCGCCCGCGTGGCGCCGATTTCGTCCGCCGGCGGACCGGTCGCCGCGATGCGGTGCAGGCGTCAGCCGGCGAGCTTGCCCTTGACGATGCCGCTGGCCTTGCCGAAGTCCATCTGGCCGGCGTGCTTGGCGCGCAGGCTGGCGATCACCTTGCCCATGTCCTTCATGCCGGCGGCGCCGGTCTCGGCAATGGCGGCTTCGATCGCGGCGGCCATCTCGGCGTCCGACATCTGCTGCGGCAGATACGCCGCGATGATGGCGATCTCCTCCTCCTCCTGCTTCACCAGATCGGCGCGGTCGCCTTTTTTGTAAAGCTCGACCGATTCCTGGCGCTGCTTGATCATCTTCTGCAGGATGGCGATGGTCTCGGCATCGCCGAGCGCAGCCTTGCCGCTGCCGCGCGCCTCGATGTCGGCATTCTTGAGGGCGGAGTTGACCATGCGCAAAGTCGAGACCGCGCGCTCGTTCTTGGCCTTCATCGCCTCTTTCAAGGCCTTGTCGATGTCGTCGCGCAGCACAGTGTCACCTCATGAAGATGCGTATCGCGGGCCGTAGATAATGATGGCGGCGCCGATCAGACAGACCGCGGCGCCGATGGCGTCCCACTGGTCCGGCCTTACACCTTCCGCCGCCCAAAGCCAAACCAGCGAGGCGGCGATATAGACGCCGCCATAGGCGGCGAAGGTGCGGCCCGCCGCCGCGCTTTCCACCTGCGTCAGCAGATAGGCAAAAACCATCAGGCTGATCACCCCCGGGACCAGCCACCAGGCCGATTTGTCCAGCCGCAGCCAGGCCCAGAAAGCGAAGCAACCGAGGATTTCCGCCGCCGCCGCACCCAGAAACTTCACCACAGTGGCCATCGAACGATCCCTGGGGTGAACGGCGGCGACCCCTTGCCTCACCGTCTATAATACGCAACTAAGAGGCCATGACCCAGACACAAATGCCCCCCGCCGCCGCTCAGTCGGGCGCGAACTCCGGACCTTGGGCCGAGCCCAAGGCCACCGCCGTCCTGGTGCTGGCCGACGGAACCGTGCTCGAAGGCTTCGGCTTAGGGGCCACCGGCACCGCCGTCGGCGAGGTCTGCTTCAACACCGCGATGACGGGCTACGAGGAGATCCTCACCGACCCGTCCTATGCCGGGCAGATCATCACTTTCACCTTCCCGCATATCGGCAATGTCGGTACCAACGACGAGGACATCGAGAGCGTCAACATGGCGGCGACGCCGGGCGCGCGCGGCGTCATCGTCAGCACCGGCATCACCGCGCCGTCGAACTACCGCGCCAACCGCCACCTCAACGACTGGCTGCGCGCCCGCGGCATCATCGGCCTGTCCGGCCTCGACACCCGCGCGCTGACCGCGCTGATCCGCGACAAGGGCATGCCCAACGCCGTGATCGCGCACGATCCGTCGGGCAAGTTCGATCTCGACGCGCTCAAGAAAGAAGCCGCCGCCTGGCCCGGCCTCGAAGGCATGGACCTGGTGCCGATGGTGACCTCCGCCCAGCGCTTCACCTGGGACGAGACGCCGTGGGTGTGGGGACAAGGTTTTGGCCGTCAGACCAGCCCGGCCTATCACGTCGTCGCCATCGACTACGGCATCAAGCGCAACATCCTGCGGCTGCTCGCCGGCGCCGGCTGCAAGATCACCGTGGTGCCGGCCACCACCTCGGCCGACGACATCATGGCGCTGAAGCCGGACGGCGTGTTCCTGTCGAACGGCCCGGGCGATCCGGCCGAGACCGGCAAGTACGCCGTGCCGGTGATCAAGACGCTGATCGACACCGGCACGCCGACCTTCGGCATCTGCCTCGGCCACCAGATGCTCGGCATTGCGCTCGGCGGCAAGACCGCGAAGATGCATCAGGGCCACCACGGCGCCAATCATCCGGTCAAGGACCTGACCACCGGCAAGGTCGAGATCACGTCGATGAACCACGGCTTCGCGGTCGACAAGGACTCGCTGCCGCAGAATGTCGAGCAGACCCACGTGTCGCTGTTCGACGGCTCCAACGCCGGCCTCGCGCTGAAGGACAAACCGGTGTTCTCGGTGCAGTACCACCCCGAAGCCTCGCCCGGCCCGCGCGACAGCCATTACCTGTTCACGCGGTTTGTCGAGTTGATGAAGCAGAGCAAGGGCAAGGCGGCGTAGACTGACGCTGTTGACACCCGACGGGGCACAGCTCGTCGTGGCCGGGCATGGCCCGTCGAAGGCAGGCGTAACCGGCCTTTTGTCCCGGCCATCCACGTCTTTGGTGCTATTCTGAAGGCAAGTCGTGGATGCCCGGCACAAGGCCGGGCATGACGGCGTCTGAGGTTATGTCATGCCCGCATTCGATCCCCCGCATCCCGGGGAAGGCCTGAAAGAAGACGTTCTGGTTCCGCTCGGCCTGACGGTCACCGAAACCGCCGTCGCGCTCGGCATCAGCCGCAAGACGCTGTCGGAGATCGTCAACGGCAAGTCGCCGATCACGCCTGACATCGCGGTGCGGCTGGAGCGGGCCTTCGGCAATCCGCCGGCCGACATGTGGCTGCGCCTGCAAGGCGCCTACGATCTGCGCCGCGCCGAGCAGCGGCTCAAGAAGACCGCGGTGCGCCGGCTGTGGAAGCCGGCGACGGAGAAGGGCAAGCGCGTCGCTTGACCTGATCACGATTGACAAGTGACACTTGTCACGTTACTTTCGCGCCATGATCCGGAGCATTCGGCATCGCGGTCTGAAGCGATTGTTTGAGGACGACGATCGAAGCAAGCTTCGCCCCGATCTGGTTGACAAGATCAGCCGGTTGCTGGCCCGCCTGAATGCCGCGGTCACGATTGACGACATGAAGGTCGAAGGCCTTGGCCTTCATCGCCTGAGCGGCGACCTCAAAGGCTTTTGGAGTGTGACCGTCAGCCGAAATTGGCGGCTCATCTTCCGCTTTGAGGGCGGAGATGCCTTTGACGTCGATTTCATCGATTACCACTGAGGGAAGTTCATGCTGATGAAGAATCCGCCGCATCCGGGCGAACTGGTCCGCTACGATTGCCTGGAGCCGCTGGGCCTCTCGATCACCGACGCCGCCAAGGCGCTCAACGTGTCGCGGCAGGCGCTCAACAATCTCGTCAACAAGAAGAGCGGGATTTCGCCGGAGATGGCGGTTCGCCTGTCCAAGGTCTTCAATGGCAGCCCCGAGTTCTGGATGCGATTGCAGTTGCAATATGACCTGGCGCAAATCGAACGAAATGCGTCGAAGATTGTTGTGCACCCGTTGAGCAAGAAACAGCGCAAGGTCGGCACTGCGGCAGCCTGAACACGTGTCGAGACAAGAATCCCCCCTCACCGTCCTGTTCGCCGCCGACGGCGAGACGCCGAACAATCCGGCGCTGCCGGTGCTGATCTATCGCGGAGCCGTCGACCTCGCCGGACAAGGCGAGCCGGAGGCCATCATCGAGCGCCTGTTCACGGCGAATGGCTGGGGCCGCGGCCTGTGGCGCAACGGCGTGTTCCCCTACATCCATTATCACCCGATGATCCATGAGGTGCTCGGCATCGCGCGCGGCCACGGCCGCCTGATGCTCGGCGGGCAGAGCGGGCAGACCTTCGACGTCAGAGCCGGCGACGTCGCCGTGCTGCCGGCCGGCACCGGGCACCAGCGGCTGAGCGCCAGCGACGACTTCAGCGTCGTCGGCGGCTACCCGCCCGAAGGCACCTACAGCCTGAACCGGGCCGCCGAGACCGAGAAGTACGAGAAGGCCCTGACGACGATTTCGTCCGTTCCGGTCCCCGCAAGCGATCCGGTCCGTGGTAAGAGCGGGCCCCTGCCCGCGCTCTGGACACGATAATGGACTGGATCGGCTTCTACGATTTCAAGCATTCGGTGATCTACGTGAACGCGCGGCACCGCGACGTGCATTACCGCACCATCGCCGAGGACCTGCGCGTCCATGTGCCCTCACCCAACGCGCGCGTGCTCGACTACGGCTGCGGCGAGGCGACCTCGGCCGCGCTGCTGGCCGATGCCTGCGGCCACCTCACCATGGTCGAGGCCGCGCCCAATGTGCGCGCGGCGCTGAAGGCGCGCTACGAGGCGAACCCGAAGATTTCCGTGATGACGCCCGAGGAAGCGGCGGCGCTGCCGCCTGCCTCCTTCGACCTGATCGTGATGCATTCGGTGGCGCAATATCTCAGCGCCGCCGAACTCGACCGGCTGCTCGGCGTGTTCCATCGCCTGGTCAAGCCGGACGGCGTGGTGCTGATCGGCGACATCGTGCCGCCGTCCTTCGCCGCGCCAGCCGCGGCGATCGCGTTGCTGCGCTTCGGACTCGCCAACGGGTTCTTCTGGGCCGCGGTGGGCGGGCTGATCCGCATTCTGGTGTCGGACTATTTCCAGCTCAAGAAAACGCACGGCCTGTCGCATTACGAGGAAGCCGCGATGCTCGACAGGCTGCGCACTGCGGGATACGCGCCGGAACGCGCCGCGCACAATATCGGCCATAATCAGCGGCGCATGACGTTCCTGGCGCGGCCGGTAACGGCCCGTTAACTGCAACTCCCGCCAGCCCGGGAACCGCGGTGGCGTATACGTTGCATCAAGGCCGCCGGCCTATTGCTGAACGTGGCCCGGTGGCGGAGTGGCGACGTAGAAGCCCTGCACGGTCTTCCAGCCTGGTTCGATTCCAGGCCGGGCCTCCAAACTCCCAATATTTATTGGCTCGACGTCGCGCACGCGGCGCACAACTCTGCTAGAAAGAACTGCCGCCCGACCATGGCGGGGCAATTCACAGGCGGGCGATGTCGAAACAAGCGATGCGCGAGGAAGCCGAGCGTCTGGTCCGCGAGGCGCTCGCGCGCAAGACGGTGACCGTCAAGCAAGGCGAGACCCGGATCGAAACCAAGTGCGGCAAATGCGGCGCGCCCAATCGCGTCAAGGCGGCGCCGGGCGAAACCCGCGTCGAATTTGCCTGCAAGGACTGCGGCCACAAACAGAAGACGATGTAGGCGCTAGCGTTTAACGCGCTTAGGGTTACGGCAGTTCGGTGCACTCAGCCTGACTCCCTCTCCCCTTGGGGGAGAGGGTGGGGGTGAGGGGGCAAGTGACTCTCGATAGTTTGAAACCCCTCACCCGACGCGCCATAGCGCGTCGAAGACGCGCGTAAACGCGCTTATAGCGCGTCGAAGACGCGCGTAAACGCGCTTATGGCGCGTCGAAGACGCGCGTAAACGCGCTTATGGCGCGTCGACCTCTCCCCATGGGAGAGGCAAAGAAAGAGAGCGCTACTGCTGCGCCTCAGTCCCAGCCGCCGGTGACGCGGCCGGACGGATTGGCGACGCGGCCGTCGGCGCGCTTGAGTGCGGTAATCCGCGCCATCTCGTCGTCGCTGAGCGTGAAATCGAACACATTGAAATTGTCGGCGATGCGCTGCGGGTTCGACGAGAACGGGATCGCGGCGACGTCCTGCTGGATCAGCCAGCGCAGCGCGATCTGGGCGATGCTGCGGCCGCGCGCCTGCGCGATCTCCTTGAGCACCGGGTCGTCGAACAGCCGGCCGCGGCCGAGCGGGCAATAGGCGATAAACACCAGCTGCTGCTTGCGCACCTCGGCCAGCAATTTGGTCTGGTCGAGATAGGGATGATACTCGGCCTGCAGCGCCACCAGCGGCTCGGGGCAAAGCTTAATCGCCTCGCCGAGCAGCGCGATGTTGAAATTGGCGACGCCGATGTGCCGCGCCAGCCCCTGCCGCTTGGCCTTCGCCAGCGCCGGCATGGTTTCGCTCAGCGCGATGTCCGGGTTGGGCCAGTGCACCAGCAGCAGGTCGACATAGTCGACCTTGAGCGCGGCGAGGCTTTCATCGACCGAGCGCGCGAAATCGTCGGCGCGCAGGTTTTCGTGGCTGACCTTGGTGGTCAGGAAGATGTCCTGCCGCGGCACGCCGGAAGCGCGCATGCCCTCGCCGACCGCTTCTTCGGTGCCATATTTCCGGGCCGTATCGATATGCCGGTAGCCGGCCTTGAGCCCGGTGGCGATGACGTCGGGCAAAATTCCGCCGGTCAGCGGCGAGGAGCCGAAGCCCACGGTGGGAATGGCGCCATCGTCATGGGCGAAGCGCAGGCGAGCGAGATCGGTCATGGGGAAATCCGAAAATCATCAATGCGCTCGCTTGGACCTTATCGCTGCCGAGCACGCGGCGGACCCTATTTTAGCGTCCCCGTGAAGCTCCGCGAGGGCGTATTTTCGGTCAGGGACCCAACGGCGGACCCCGTTGACCCGCACCCCCGCTGATCAGGGGCGGCGGTAACAGAGATTGCCATACCGCAACCTGGAAGTGTACCATTGGCGCCTAGAGCGCTATGGCGGGAATTAAATCAGAGTGCGACATACCTTTTGAGCCTTCCGATGTGCCGAATTTTAATCTCTACATTTCTTGCATTAGTAGTAACTTTTGCAAGTCTGCAGCAAGCGAACGCGGTCGCCTCTATTGCATTTGGCCAAGGCCCGGACGGTTCATGGGTTGCTGCTTACTCCACTAATAAGACGAACGACCGCGAGTCTGTTCATGAGGCAATGTCGAGATGCAGTAATGCAAATTTAGAGTCTGCAGCACGCAACTGCCAAATTGTTGTGACCGCGCACAACTGGTGCTTTGCGCTCGCGGTGATGGATCGCGGAAATGGCTCCAACGTCCGAACAAATGCTGACCTCGAGACCGCAAAGAAAGAAGCTATTGGGTCGTGCCAGCGCACTAAAAATGCCAGTTGCTCGGTAAAGCTAAGCTTTTGCGACACGGTTTCTCCTAGTGTTCTCCTTTGCACCCAGCCAATATTTGTTGAGGAGATACGACTGCGCGCGTTGTTAAATGAGTCTGATCTGCAAATCACACAAGCTGCCGAAAAAATTAATTACCTAAGATCAAGATATTGTCGGCATGTCGAGCAAGCATCACTACCTGACAATATGCTGCGACCTGACTACGCCGCGGATATTTCGAGCAAGTGCACAATGTACTCTGCAATGTTTCGTGGAGAGAGAGTGTACTTTAGTCAGTGCTTCGAAGAGGGACGATGAATGCGTATTTTGGTTTTGACAATGATTGTCGCCTCCTTTTCATCCGGCGCTCTCGCCCAAGACTGCAATGCAATTATCAATCAGATGAGAGCTGCCGCAGGGGCAGGAAATCTTGGTGCATTGTATCAGCTTGAAGCGAGATACAATGCATGTGCCGCAGGGAGTCGCAGGCATGAGCCACAACACCCCCAACCTTTGCGGCAACAACCTGTTCGCCCTCAACCTTCTCGGGCTGAGCCTCACCACGAGCGCACTCCGTCCGCATATAATGTTTACAACAACCCCGCCATGCGGGCCGAGGTCGCCTTGGGCGCGAAGTTAATGAGCCGGGCACCCCTTCGACAGGACATTCCCGTTTCGGGCGGTTTAGTCCAGCAGGAAATATACGCCGCGCCCCCAAACTATGTTGATCCTTTCGCCCGCCGTGAGAACTTGAGTCCCCAACTGCCAATGGCTTCCCGAGCACCACCAGCGGTCTCGCCCCCCTCTGGCATTACTCAGGAGCAATTAAAGTATTTGCGTGATAACAAAGTTACCCTTCAGCCATATTACCCCTTGGGGTCGTCGCATTCAAAACAATAAACTTCGGGAATGGGTCTGGAAAATCTGAGTGCAAAGCCGGCATGGTGGCACACTCAGTATTCTTTAGGATTGCATTGCTCACCGTGACAGCGCTCAATGGAAATGCGGTCAGCCGCCGATGCGCTCGCCTTCGTCCTCGTCGATCCCACTGGCGGCATCGATCTCGGAATTGAGTTCGGCGCCGACCAGCACCACGATCGCGGTCATCCACAGCCACATCATCAGGCCGATGCCGGCGCCGAGCGAACCGTAGGTGGCGTCGAAGTTGGCGAAGTTGCCGAGATACCAGGACAGCATCACCGAGCCGCCGAGCCAGGACACACCGGCCAGAACGGCGCCCGGGCTGATGAACTGCCAGCGCGCATGCTCGCGGTTCGGGCCGAAACGGTACAAGATCGCCAGCCCCAGCATGACCACCAGCAGCAACAGCGGCCAGCGCAGCCAGGTCAGCATGGTATCGCTCAAGCCCCCGAACGGCAGAAAGGACAGCACGATCGGCAGCACGACCACGCTGGAAATAGCCAGCAGCATGCCGACAAGCGCGCCGACGGTGAACAGCAGCGACACGGCGTTGAGGCGGACGAAACCGCGCCGCTCCTTGACGCCGTAGACGATGTTCAGCGCGTCGATGATCGCCTTGACCCCGGCATTGGCGCTCCACAGCGCCAGTCCCAGGCCGAAGAAGAACGCCGCGCTGAGATCGCCGGTGGTCCGCAGCACGATGCGGGTGACCTGCTCATCGACGATCTGGTAGGCGCTGGGGGGCATGAAATTCGAGATGGTCGCCAGGTGATTGGTGATGGTCCCGGGCCTCGCGAAAAGCGCGTAGCTGGACACCAGCGCGGTGATGGCCGGGAAAATCGCCAGCAGGCCGTAGAACACCACGCCGGCGGCGAGGGCGAGCAGCCGGTCCTCGAATATTTCGAGGTAGGTGCGATAGAGGACGTGCTTCCAGAACGCCCAACCGCGCCGCTGCAACGGCGGACGCCCTGCCGCGGTCTCGGCCGGAGCGGCGGCCTGGTCGGTTTGCGGCGTTTTCTTGCGCTCCAGGGCCAAAGCGGCCGCGTAAGTCCCGGCCAAGGCCATTCCGGCCAGCCAGGCGGGCGCATTGGCCCGGCGCGCAGCATTGAGGGTCCGTCCCACCAGCGACATGCCTTTATAACGGCCCAAGTCCAGCATAGTTGCGACGTACCTGTGGCAAGCGGTGCGGCCGCCCTTCCCACCCCGCCGATTATGGTCTAAGCACCCTTCGCGCGGGGTTGTCCCCCCGCCTGGTGGGCCAAAGGACGCGCAAAAGCGCGCCTTTTTTTTGTGTACGCCACCCCGGAGCACGCCTCAGGCGGCGTGCCTCGAATTACAGACGCCCTGCCGGCGTCTGCCACCCGGCCTGCGAGACAGATCGTCGCCGGGACCAAGTTGAGAGAAGGTCGTCAGCGCCGAATGCCCAAACGCACCGACATCAAATCGATCCTGATCATTGGCGCCGGCCCGATCGTCATCGGCCAGGCCTGCGAATTCGATTATTCCGGCACGCAGGCCTGCAAGGCGCTGCGCGAAGAGGGTTACCGGGTCATCCTGGTGAACTCGAACCCGGCGACGATCATGACCGATCCGGACATGGCCGACGCCACCTACATCGAGCCGATCACGGCCGAGATCGTCACCAGGATCATCGAGAAGGAGCGTCCCGACGCCCTGCTGCCGACCATGGGCGGCCAGACCGCGCTGAACTGCGCGCTGTCGCTCAAGAAGATGGGCACGCTCGACAAGTACAATGTCGAGATGATCGGCGCCACCGCCGAGGCCATCGACAAGGCGGAAGACCGCGAGCTGTTCCGCAACGCCATGACCAAGATCGGTCTGGAGACGCCGCGCTCGCATCATGTGAAGACGCTCGGCGACGCGCTCAAGGCGCTCGACGACATCGGCCTGCCCGCCATCATCCGCCCGTCCTTCACCATGGGCGGCACCGGCGGCGGCATCGCCTACAACAAGGCCGAGTTCATCGACATCGTCGAGGGCGGCATCGACGCCTCGCCAACCGATGAAGTGCTGATCGAAGAGTCCGTGCTCGGCTGGAAAGAGTACGAGATGGAAGTTGTCCGCGACAAGAAGGACAACTGCATCATCATCTGCTCGATCGAGAACCTCGATCCGATGGGCGTGCACACCGGCGACTCGATCACCATCGCGCCGGCGCTGACGCTGACCGACAAGGAATACCAGATGATGCGCGACGCCTCGCTGGCGGTGCTGCGCGAGATCGGCGTCGAAACCGGCGGCTCGAACGTGCAGTTCGCCGTCAACCCGGCCGACGGCCGCCTCATCGTCATCGAGATGAATCCGCGGGTGTCGCGCTCCTCGGCGCTGGCGTCGAAGGCGACCGGCTTCCCGATCGCCAAGGTCGCCGCCAAGCTCGCGGTCGGCTACACGCTCGACGAGATCGCCAACGACATCACCGGCGGCGCCACGCCGGCCTCGTTCGAGCCGACCATCGATTACGTCGTCACCAAGATTCCCCGCTTCGCCTTCGAGAAATTCCCCGGCGCGTCGAACGTGCTCACCACCTCGATGAAGTCGGTCGGCGAAGCCATGGCGATCGGCCGCACCTTCCAGGAAAGCCTGCAGAAGGCGCTGCGCTCGCTGGAGACCGGGTTGACGGGCCTCGACGAGATCGTGATCGAGGGCTTCGACGCGGCGAAGGGCGTCGACGATCTCGACAACAAGAATGCCATCCGCGCCGCGCTCGGCACGCCGACGCCGGACCGCCTGCTCAAGGTGGCGCAGGCCATGCGGCTCGGGGCCAGCGACGAACTGATCCACAATGCCTGCCGCATCGACCCGTGGTTCCTCGCCGAGATCCGCGGCATCATCGACGCCGAAGCGGAAATCACCGCCAAGGGCCTGCCGGTCACCGCGGGTCCGTTCCGCCGCCTCAAGGCGATGGGCTTTTCCGACAAGCGGCTGGCGAAGCTCACCGGCGGCGACGCCGACGCGGTCATGGACAAGCGCCGCAAGCTCGGCGTCCGCCCGGTGTTCAAGCGCATCGACACCTGCGCGGCCGAGTTCGCCTCGCCGACCGCCTATATGTACTCGACCTATGCCGCGCCGTTCGGCGCCGCGCCGCCGGTCGACGAAGCGCGGCCGTCGGACCGCAAGAAGGTCGTCATCCTCGGCGGCGGTCCGAACCGCATCGGCCAGGGCATCGAGTTCGATTATTGCTGCTGCCACGCCTGCTTCGCGCTGAAGGAAGCCGGCTTTGAGACCATCATGGTCAACTGCAATCCGGAAACCGTGTCGACCGACTACGACACCTCGGACCGGCTCTATTTCGAGCCGCTGACGCCGGAAGACGTGCTCGAGATCATCGACACAGAGCGCAGCAAGGGCACGCTGCACGGCGTCATCGTGCAGTTCGGCGGCCAGACGCCGCTGAAGCTCGCCGACGCGCTGGAGAAGGCCAAGGTGCCGATCCTCGGCACGTCGCCGGACATGATCGATCTCGCGGAAGACCGCGACCGCTTCAAGTCGCTGCTCGACAAGCTCAAGCTGCGCCAGCCGAACAACGGCATCGCCGATTCACCCGAGGCGGCCCGTGCCATCGCCGAACGCATCGGTTATCCGGTCGTCATCCGCCCGTCTTATGTGCTCGGCGG
Organism: Pseudolabrys sp.; assembly: GCA_022843325.1. Taxonomy (GTDB): domain Bacteria; phylum Pseudomonadota; class Alphaproteobacteria; order Rhizobiales; family Xanthobacteraceae; genus Pseudolabrys. Next base: position 18,577 of record JALHNV010000046.1, read on the forward strand.
CCGCGGCATGGAGATCGTGCGCGACAGCGCGCATCTCGAGCGCTACGTCGCGCGCCTGGCGGCGACGCTGGATCGCCCTTCAGAGCTGGTGGTGTCGAAGAAGAGCCCGCTGCTCATCGACAGCTACCTGTCCGACGCCACCGAAGTCGATGTCGATTGCCTCGCCGACGGCAAGGACACCTTCATCGCCGGCATCATGGAGCACATCGAGGAGGCCGGCATTCACTCCGGCGACTCGGCCTGCGCACTGCCGCCCTATTCGCTCGACGACAAGACCATCGCCGAGCTCAGCCGCCAGACCCGCGAACTGGCGCTGGCGCTCAATGTCGGCGGCCTGATGAACGTGCAATACGCCATCAAGGACGGCGTCATCTACGTGCTCGAGGTCAATCCGCGCGCGTCGCGCACCGTGCCCTTCGTCGCCAAGGTGATCGGCCTGCCGGTCGCCAAGATCGCCTCGCGCGTCATGGCCGGCGAAAGCCTGAAGAGCTTCAACCTCAAGACCAGCAGCTACAAGCACCGCGCCGTGAAGGAAGCGGTCTTCCCGTTCGCCCGCTTCCCCGGCGTCGATACCGTGCTGGGTCCTGAGATGAAGTCGACCGGCGAAGTGATGGGCATCGACAGCTCGTTCGAGGTCGCCTTCGCCAAGAGCCAGCTCGGCGGCGGCACCAATGTGCCACGCAGCGGCACGGTGTTCGTGTCGGTGCGCGACGCCGACAAGCCGCGCATCCTGCCGGCCATCAAGATGCTGGCCGGGCTCGGCTTCAAGACGGTGGCGACATCGGGAACCCAGCGCTACCTGGCCGAAAACGGCGTACCGGCGGCCAAGATCAATAAAGTGCTGGAAGGCCGGCCCCACATCGTCGACGCCATCAAAAACGGCGGGGTTCAGCTGGTTTTCAACACCACCGAGGGGGCGGCGGCGCTGGCCGACAGCAGTTCGCTGCGCCATGCTGCCCTCTTGCATAAAGTGCCATACTACACCACTCTTTCAGGTGCCGTGGCGGCGTCTCAGGGCATCAAGGCCTATCTCGCGGGCGATCTTGAGGTGCGGACGCTGCAAAGTTACTTCGGCAATGGGGTCTGACGGGGGTTTTCCCCGGCGGACTGCAACCAAAGTGCGGCGGCGCGAGTTAGGCCGGGAATTGAAGGATCGCGGTGCGGGTCATGCCCGCGCCGATATTCCTGACCGGCCTTAGGGTTCACATGGCTCCGGCACGCGGGAAACCGTGACCGGAGTCGTATTACGTCGATTTGACGCAAGTCTGATGGAAAGGGCTTGGCGTCGCCGGACCGTGATCGAGGTTCGGACGACCGCCAGGAGGAGATGAGACGATGGTAGACAAGATCCCGATGACGGCGGCCGGTTACACCACGCTCGAGGCCGAGCTGAAGCACTGCCAGCAGGTAGAGCGTCCGCGCATCATCCAGCAGATCACCGAGGCGCGCTCGCATGGCGACCTGTCGGAGAATGCCGAGTATCACGCCGCCAAGGAGCAACAGTCGCTGAACGAAGGCCGCATCGACGAGCTGCAGGACAAGCTCGCGCGCGCCGAGGTGATCGACGTTTCCAAACTGTCGGGCGACACCATCACCTTCGGCGCCACCGTGACGCTGGTGGACGAAGACACCGACGAGAAGAAGGTCTGGCAGCTGGTCGGTGAACCGGAGGCCGACGCCAAGGCCGGCCGCATCTCGATCACCTCGCCGCTCGCCAAGGCGCTGATCGGCAAGACCAAGGGCGCCGTGGTCGAGGTCAACGCGCCGGGCGGCGCCAAGGGCTACGAGATCAAGAAGGTCGAGTGGCGGTAACGCGACTTACGACATCAACATATGAATTTGTGAAGTCGCCGGGCATGTCCCGGCGATTTCGTTTTGAGCGCACCGCGTGGCGCTGCGATCACAGATAAATCATTTGCGATTGTTGTGCGGTCCGGGCCACACGAGACCATGCCCATCGCCAAGCCCCTCACCGCCCTTGTCGCCGCCGTGTTCACCATTGCCGCGCTGGCAACGGCACCGCCTGCAACGGCGCAGGCCGCCGACCCCCTCAGCACGGACAAGGTCCTGCGCGATCCCGATATTCAGGTTCTGGGTAATCCGAAGGGCGACGTCACCATCGTCGCGTACTCCGACTACAACTGCCCGTACTGCCGAAAGATCGATCCGGTTCTGCACAAGATCGCCCGCGACGACGGCCGCATCCGGCTGGTGTTCAAGGACTGGCCTATCCTGGGCAGCGCTTCGGTCCATGCCGCCCGCTTCGCCTTGGCCGCGAAGTATCAGGGCAAATATGCCGAGGCGCACGCGGCGCTCATATCGGCCAACGGCCGGCTGACTGAGTCGCGTGTATCGGAAGCGCTGGCCAAAGCCGGCATCGACGTCGACCGTGCGAGGCGCGACCTCGCCGCGCGCGGCAAGGAGATCGATGCGCTGCTGGCCCGCAACAACGAGCAGGCGACCGCGCTCGGTTTCCGGGGAACGCCGGCTTTCATCGTCGGCAAGTTTCGCGTTCCCGGCGCGCTGGACGAAGAGAACTTCAAGCAGGCGATTGCCGACTCCCGCGCCGCGGCAAAACAGCAATAAAAAATGCCCGGCATCGCGCCGGGCATTTTGCTTCGAACGGATCGCGCCCGCTTTACTGCGGTTCGATCTTGGCTTCGGCCGCGATCTTCTTCCACTTCTCGGTTTCCACCGCCTGGAAGGCGACCAGTTCGGCCGGCGTGCTGGCTTCCGGCTCGATGCCGGCGCCGAGCAGCTTTTCGGCCACGGACTTGTCGGCCAGCGCTTCCCGGAACGCCGCGTTGAGCTTGTCGACGATCGGTTTCGGCGTCTTGGCCGGCGCATAGGCGGCAAACCAGGCCGTCAATTCGTAGCCCTTCAGACCGGATTCATCGATGGTCGGCAGATCGGGCGCCAGCGACGACCGCTTGAGACCCGAGACGGCGAGGCCCTTGAGCAGACCGGCGCGTACCGGCGGCAGCGCCGTCGAGACGTCGCCGAAGAACAGCGAAATCTGGCCGCCGAGCAGATCGGTCACGGCCTGCGGATTGCTCTTGTACGGCACATGCAACATCTCGATGCCGGCCATGGTTTTCAGAAGCTCAGCAGACATGCGCGACGAGGATGAACCGGCGCCAAAGCTGAGCTTGCCCGGGTTCGCCTTGCCGAAGGCGATCAGCTCCTTGAGGTTCGTCGCCGGCACCGACGGATGGGTGATCAGCGCCAGCGTGATCGAGCCGAGCTTGGTGATCGGCTCGAAGTCGGTCACCGCATCGTAGGGGATATTCTTGAGCAGCGCCTGATTGCCGGCGTGCGTGGTGTTGGCGGTGACCATCACGGTGTAGCCATCCGGCGCCGAACGCACGACGTTCTGCGCCGCCGGGATGCCGTTGCCGCCGGCGATGTTCTCGACCACGATGGAGCGGCCGAGCGACGTGCTCATGCGGTTCGCCAGGACGCGCGCCAGCGTGTCGGTGGCGCTGCCGGCGGTAAACGGCACCACGAAGCGGATGGTCTTCGACGGGTAGGCATCCTGCGCCTGCGCCGCGGATGCGGCGAGCAGGCCGCAGGCGGCCAGTACCAGAGCGATCGGTCGTGTCATGTCAGTCCTCCCTTTTATACGGTTTGGTGTTGCGTACCGCGCGTTGCACGCGGGTCGTCGGCTTCGAGCTGGATCGGGATGTCGAGCAGCAGGAACGACAGCGACTTGCCGTGGCCATCGAGGCCGAGGCTGGCGTTGACGCCGCCCTCGAGCACATCGTCGAGAACGAAATTGAAGGCCGCGAGGTTGGGAAGCGCATAGCGGACCACGCGCGTCGGATGACGCGATGCGAAGACGTCGGCGACGCGGGCTTCGGTGACCTGCGCGGCTATGACGGAAAAATGCGCCGGGTCGCGGCACACCAGCGCGATGTTGAGGCGGTTGCCCTTGTCGCCCGAGCGCGCATTGGCAAGGTCGCGGAGCATCACCGTCGTCATGCGCCCTCCTCCAGCATGATCGCGCGTGGCCGGGCGAACCGGCGCTCGATCAGACACGACGCACTGGCCAGCCGCGGCCTGGTGTGACGCCGCACGCCGGCGCCGCCGGCGGGACCGGCGCAGTACAGCGCCTCGACTTCGTCGAGCAGGATATCGACCGCCCCCGGCACCGCGGATTGCGCGGCAAAGCGCAGGCGGATGTCGCGGCTGCCGGAGGCGCCGGTGTCCGGCACCGTGCCGCTTGTGCCGAGAATGCTGACGGCGCCGATGGCGTCGACGCGGATCGCCAATTCGGGCGCGCGCTGGCGCATGCGCGCCAGCACGATATCGGCGGCGAGCCGCGCCCGCGCCGCGGCATTGGCGCCGGCGTAGGATATCTCCGCTTCACCCAGCACGCCGCCATCGACGCAGACCGTGGCCTTCAGCGTTTCCGGCGCCGGCCTGCCGCGCGCGCCGGCGACGCGCACGCGGTCCCGGCCGATCTCGGCAACGGTCACGGCCGTGAGATCCAGCACGACATCGGGCGCGAGATAGGCGGCCGGATCGTGAATCTCGTAAAGGATCTGCTCGACGACCGTCTGGCGATCGACGCGTCCACCGGTGCCGGCCGGCTTGCCGATGACGATGGTGCCGGCGGCATCGATCTCCGCGATCGGGTAGCCGACATTGGCAAGGTCCGGCACGTCCTTGTGGCCGGGATCGGCGAAATAGCCGCCGGTGATCTGCGCACCGCATTCGAGCAGATGGCCGCACAACGTGCCCGCGGCCAGTCTGTCCCAGTCGCCGGTCTGCCAGCGGAAGACGTGCATCAGCGGCGCCAGCGCCAGCGCCGAGTCGGCGACGCGGCCGGTGACGACAATCTCGGCGCCCTGATCGAGCGCCTGCACAATCGGTTCGGCGCCGAGATAGAGGTTGGCGGCGATGATGTCCGGCGTTCCGGCGAGCAGGCTGCCGCCGGTTTCCCGCGCCGTCAGTTCGGCCGGCGTCAGCATCCCGGAGAGGTCGTCGCCGTCGATATAGGCAATGCGCGGCGGCTTGAGACCGAGCTGCCGCGCCACGTCCGCGATCCGCCGCGCCGCGGCCTGCGGATTGGCGGCGCCGAAATTGCCGACGATCCTGATCTTGGCGGCCAGGCAGCGGGCGAGGATCGGGGCGATGAACCGCTCCAGCGCCGGATTATAGCCGCGCGCCGGATCGCGGCGCCGTTCAAGCTGGGCCAGCGCCAGCGTGCGCTCGGCCAGCGTCTCGAACATCAGGAAGCGCGGACCGTCGCAGGCGGCGAGCGCGTCCACCACAGGGCCGGCGGCATCCGTGCGGTCGCCCGCAAAGCCCGCGCCGCCGCCAATGAACACCGTGTCCGCCATGCGCCCCTCCCGGCACCGGAAACGCTAGACAACCGTATTCATCGTGTAAAATAATGGAGTGCTATCGATTTATAGGATGATGCCATGAACCTGACAATGCGGCAGTTCGAAATCCTGGTGGCCGCGGCCGACGCCGCGACCTTCAGCGCCGCCGCCGTCGCGCTCGGCATCTCGCAGCCGTCGCTGTCGGAATCGATCCGCCGCATCGAACGCGAGCTGGGCACGGTGCTGTTCGAGCGCACCACGCGGTCGCTGAAGTTGACCGATGACGGCCGCCGCGCCGCCGCGGTGGCACGCGAGGCCGTGCAGGATTTCCGGCGCTCGATGCAGCGGCTGGCGGCCGGCGCCGGCGGCGTTCACGGCCGCATCGCGGTGGCGGCCCTGCCGTCGATCGCCTGCGCCGCGCTGCCGCAGGCACTGGTCGCGTTCACCGCGGAATTTCCCGGCATCGAGATCACGCTGCATGACGTGCAGCACGAGCGCGCCATGAGTCTGCTGCGCGACGGCATCGTCGACATCGCGGTGACGCTGAAGCCGGCGCAGACCGCGGGGCTGGTGTTCGAGAGCGTCGCCTCCGACACCGCGCATCTGGTCTGCCGCAAGGAGCACGTGCTGGCGAAGCGCAAGACGGTGCGCTGGGCCGACCTCGCCGACCACCCGTTCATCGGCATCACGCGCATCTCATCGGTGCGGCGACTGACCGACGCCGCCTTTGTCCACGGCGCTATCGCCATTGAGCCGCGCTACGAGGTCGAGCAGGTGCCGTCGGCGATCGCGCTGGTCGAAGCCGGGCTTGGCGTGGCGGCGTTGCCGTCGCTCACGTTTGCCATGTTCAGGAATCGCAATCTGGCGGTGCGACCGCTGGTCGACCCGGTGATGCGCCGCCATGTCGGGTTCGTCAGCCGCGAGCGGCGCAACCTGCCGGCCGCGGCGGAGGCGCTCAAGCGCGCGATCCGCGCGCAGTTGCGGGATGAGTTGCGTGCGCCGGGCGCTGTTGCGATGAAATAAGCCGTCAAGATCACGACCGGAAACAAAAGAGGGAAACGCCATGCAATCGATTCCAGCCGCCGACATCCTCAAGGCCTGCGAGGCGATGCTGCGCAAGCAGCTTTATGTGGTTTTCACCAAGCCGACCAACGGCATGGAGCCGGTGATGGCCAACTTGAAGGAGCATCTCGACTTCCAGATCGACCTCGAGCGGCGCGGCATCATGTTCGGCGCCGGCCCGTTCTGGAATGACGCGGAAGATGCCTGGGAAGGCGAAGGCATGGTCATCATTCGCGCCGCCTCGCTGGCCGACGCCAGGGCCATCGCCGCGTCCGACCCGATGCACAAGGCCGGCGCCCGCAGTTACACCGTGCGGCCCTGGTTGCTCAATGAGGGGAGCATCACCGTCAAGATGACCTATTCCGACGGCAGGCGCGAAATCATCTGAGGCGCCCACCGCCCCTTACATCGGCACCGCAGCGTCAGCGAGGTCTTGACGGCAGGGCCGCTCGGATGTCGCGCCCGGCGTAGAGCACCCGGTCGATGACAACTCGCTTGGATTCGACGTGGAAGGCGATGGTCATGCGCCGTTCAAAACCGACAGTCCGCAAACCGGGACGGATGTCGTCGCGCAGCGTTCCCCGTTCGCCCACCAAGGCGAACCCTCCGCAGTATTTTTCAAACCGATCGATATATGCCCTTGCCCGCGCCGGGCCCGATTGCGCAGCAATAAAATCGTAAATTCCGGTCACATCGACCGCAGCTTCCGGCGAGAATAAGACCTCACGTTTTCGCACGGCGGGTAGATTTTCGGCTCCGGCCGGCATGTCGTGCCTTGATCGCGGTAAAGACAGAGCTTGCCGGAATGGCGCGCGACGGATCGGCTTGCATCGCATCGAAGGTCGAGGCGACGTCCTCTCGCAGCCATTCTTCCACCGCCTTGTCGCGCTCCTGCAACGCACGCAAACCCGCGCGAACCACTTCGCTTCCCGAGGCGTAGCTGCCTGAGGCAACCTTTTTATCAATGAATTTTGCGTGCGCCGCAGGGAGGCTGAAGGTGCGCTTGGCGGTTACGGGCATGGCGTCCTCTGGAGTATGATCAAATCATACTACACAAGACAGCTTTCAGCCAGAGGCGCGACGGCGCCCACCGCCCCTTACATCGGCACCATGGCCGCGTCCTTGGAATTGCGCAGCGTCAGCGAGGTCTTGACGTTGCGCACGTTCGGACCGGCGGTGAGGATTTCGACGAAAGCCTGGAAAGTCTTGAGGTCCGGCGCCACGCACTTGAGCACGAAGTCGATCTCGCCCGACAGCATCCAGCATTCGCGCACCAGCGGCTGCTTGCGGACGAATTCCTCGAACGCATTGAGATCGGCTTCGGCCTGGCTCGACAGGTGCACCATGGCGAAGACGCTGAGTTCGAAGCCGAGCATCTTTTCGTCCAGCAGCGCCCGGTAGCCCTTGATGAAGCCGGCCTCCTCCAGCGCCCTGACGCGCCGCAAACACGGCGGCGCCGAGATGCCGACCCGGCGCGCGAGTTCCACATTGGTCATGCGGCCGTCGTCCTGCAGCTCTTTCAGGATCATGCGGTCAATGGCGTCTAGTCGGGCGGGCACTCACAAACTCCGTGGCAAAAGCGTCGAATCCGGCGAACTAGGCATACCGCGAAACAAAGTTTCGCGACACATTCTTGCGCGGTCTGCGGCACGATGCCCCGCAGAAACGAAGGTTGTGGGTCCCGTGGGTTGCGTATCTTGCATAGCTCATGGGGAGGCCATACATCTGACGATCACTGCCGGGCTCCGAGTCCGGCCACCCGGGCGATCGGTCGCCCGGTCCATGCCCGCTAAGGGGGGCACTGAATGGCCAAAACCACGCACGCCAAAGTCGTCATCATCGGTTCCGGCCCGGCCGGCTATACCGCGGCGATCTATGCCGCGCGCGCCATGCTGGAACCGGTCATGATCCAGGGCATCCAGCCCGGCGGCCAGCTCACCATCACCACCGACGTGGAAAACTACCCCGGCTTCGCCGACGTCATCCAGGGCCCCTGGCTGATGGAGCAGATGCAGAAGCAGGCCGAACACGTCGGCACCAGGATCATGTACGACCACGTCAACAAGGTCGAACTCGGCCAGCGGCCGTTCAAGCTGATCTGCGATTCCGGCGACATCTATCTGGCCGACGCGCTGATCATCGCCACCGGCGCGCAGGCGCGATGGCTCGATCTGCCGTCCGAACAGAAGTTCAAAGGCTATGGCGTCTCCGCCTGCGCCACCTGCGACGGCTTCTTCTACAAGAACAAGGAAGTTTTCGTCATCGGCGGCGGCAATACCGCGGTCGAGGAAGCGCTGTTCCTGACCAACTTCGCCTCCAAGGTCACGGTGGTGCACCGGCGCGACCACTTCCGCGCCGAGCGTATCCTGCAGGACCGGCTGTTCAAGAACCCGAAGATCGAGGTGATCTGGGATTCGGCGCTCGAGGACGTCTCCGGCAGCGACAACCCGCTGAAGGTGAACCGCATCAAGCTGAAGAACGTGAAGACCGGCGCGGTCACCGAGCACGCCGCCGACGGCGTCTTCATCGCCATCGGCCACCAGCCGGCCTCCGAACTGTTCGCCGGACAACTGCAGATGAAACCGTCCGGCTACATCGTGACCGCCGGTCACTCCACCGTCACGTCGGTCCCGGGCGTGTTCGCCGCCGGCGACGTCACCGACGATATCTACCGCCAGGCCGTCACCGCCGCCGGACAGGGCTGCATGGCGGCGCTCGAAGCCGAGAAATTCATCGCCGCACACGAACACCAGCGCGCGGCCGCCGAATGACCGTGTCGAGGCACAGTAATTCCATGGACTGGGACAAGCTGAAGGTGTTTCACGCCGCCGCCGAGGCGGGGTCTTTCACCCATGCCGGCGAGCGGCTCGGGCTGTCGCAGTCGGCGGTGTCACGCCAGGTGTCGGCCCTGGAGGGCGAACTGTCGGTGTCGTTGTTTCACCGCCACGCCCGCGGCCTGATCCTGACCGAACAGGGCGAACTGCTGTATCGCACCGCCCATGAAGTCTTCATGAAGCTGGAGGCGGCGCGCACCAAGCTGACCGACAGCCGCGAGCGGCCGAACGGCGAACTGAAGGTCTCGACCACGCCCGGCATCGGCGTCCACTGGCTGACGCCGCGGCTCGGCGAATTCCTCGACCTCTATCCCGACATTCACATCACGCTGATCACCACCGACGAAGAACTCGATCTGGCCATGCGCGAGGCCGACGTCGCCATCCGCCTGCGCCAGCCGACGCAGCCGGACCTGATCCAGCGCAAGTTGTTCTCCGTGCATTTCCATGCCTACGCCTCGCCGGATTACCTGAAGCGTTTCGGCACGCCGCGCACCCACGAAGAACTCGACAAGCACCGCATCGTGCTCCTCGGCGGCGCGGTGCCGCCGCATTTCGCCAACCGGCGATGGCTGGTCGAGGTCGGCCGCGACAACAAGGGCCCGCGGGTGCCGACGATGTCGATCAACAACGTGCTCGGTCTGCTGCGCGCCTGCCAGCGCGGCCTCGGCATCGCCATGCTGCCGGACTATCTGGTGGAGGAGAATGGCGGCCTGGTGCAACTGTTCGGCGAAGCCGACACGCTCGCCCTCGATGCCTATTTCGTGTACCCGGAAGAACTCAAGTCGGTCGCACGCATTCAAGTTTTCCGCGACTTTCTGGTCGCCAACGCGCAGCGCTGGAATTTCTGACGCCGCGCCTGCGCCATTGTGGCGCAAGGCATTTTCGTCACGTGACAATCAGGCGCGGTTCAATTCGCATGGCAGTCATGCGGCGTCCGCCGTTGCCGCTTGGGCGTGGCTGCGCATAATGAAGCCTCGCTACACCGGATGTATATCCTCCCAGAATCGCCGGTGCAGCATGTTCCCCTCTGGAGTTACCGGCCCCCACGCCGGTATCTACTACAGCCGGGCCCCCTTGTGGGGCCCGGCTTTTTCTTTGGGCGCGTGACGCTTCAGCGAAAGCGCGCAATGGCGAAGGCAAGATCAAGGATCTGCGCGTCGTCGACCGGCGCCATCACGCTGGCCATGGCCGGATCGTAGCCGGGCCGCGCGTTGCTTTTGTACTCGCGCAGCGATTTCACCAGGTAGTCCTCGCGCTGCGCGGCAATACGCGGAATGCTGTCGCGGCCGGCCAGATCGAGACCGTGACAACTGTTACAGCGATGCTGCGTGATCAGCGCGCCCCCGCGTTGCAGGCGCGCGTCGCCCGCGCCATCGGCCGGCGGTTGCGGCGGCGGCAAGGCCGCGATGTAATCCGAAAATGTCCGCAGGTCGTCATCGGTGAAATCCGCGGTGGCATCGTTCATGATCTCGACGACGCGCTGCTTTCCACGAAACAGATAAAGCTGGATCAGCACATAGGGCGCCGGCTGGCCGCCGAGCGACGGCACCTCCGGCGTCTCCGACTGCCCCTTCTCGCCGTGACAGGCCAGGCACGGCGCCATGCGCTCGGTGAACGTCTCGGCCATGGCCGGTGCGCCGGTCAGCAGAAGCAGCGACATCGCGACGGCGAAAAAAAAGCCGGGGGCCGCAGCCCCCGGCGGTCGACGGATGCTCACTTGCCGGCAGCTTTCGCCTTGCCGTAGCTGATGCGGTAGACCGCGCCGTTGTAATCGTCGGACACCAGCATCGACCCGTCCTTCATTATCTCGACATCGACCGGACGGCCGATATAGGCGTTATCGGCGATGAACCCGGTGAGGAACGGCTCTTTAGACTTGACGGTGCCGTCCTTGTTGAACGTCACGAACATCACGTCGGCGCCGATCTTTGTCGTCCGGTTCCAGGAGCCATGCCGCGCGATGAAGGCGCCGTTCTTGTACTTCGCCGGAAACTGGCTGCCGGTATAGAAGCGCATGCCGAGCGCGGCGGTATGCGGGCCGAGCAACGTCACCGGCGCGGTGTAGTCGCTGCACTTGTGGCCCCAGCCGAACTCGCTATCGAGCAGGTTGCCCTGGTGGCAGTACGGCGTACCGAAATGCTCACCCACCTTGGTGATGCGGTTGAGTTCGTCCTCCGGTATGTCCTCGGACATCCAGTCGCGGCCATTGTCGGTGAAGTAGAGCTGCTTCGACACCGGGTGCCAGTCGAATCCGACGGTGTTGCGCACGCCGCGCGCAATCACTTCGGCGCCGCTGCCGTCGAGGTTGATCCGGCGGATCTGGGCGTGCGCGTCGCTGTTGAGCACGTTGTTGCCGGGCTGCCCGACCGGAATGTACAGCTTTTCATCCGGCCCGACGGCGATGAACTTCCAGCCGTGCGCCTCGTCCTTCGGCAGGTCGTCGTAGATGAGTTTCTTCTCCGGCTTGTCGAGATTCTTCTCGATGTTGTCGAAGCGCCAGACCTTCGACAGCTCGGCGAGGTATAGCGTGCCCTTGTGGAAGGCCAGGCCGTTCGGCCGGTGCAGCCCTTCGGCGATGGTCTTCACCTCGGCCTTACCGTCTTTCTTGACGATGGCAAAGACCTTGCCGATGAAGCGATTGCCGACGAACAGCGTGCCCTGGTCGCCCAGGCGCAGCGAGCGCGCATTCGGTATGCCGCTGGCATAGACCTCGATGGTGAAGCCGGCCGGCACCTTGAGCTTGGCGGTTGGCAGCTTGTCGGCCGCGGTCGGGATCGGCGGCGGCGCGACCGGCGCGAGTTTGGCGGCGGCGGCATTGCCTTCGGGACGTCCGATCAGCGGCGAGCCGGGAGGCAGCGGGGCCGCTGCGGCGGGCGG